>CAIZVZ010000001.1 GCA_903936565.1 uncultured bacterium
AAAATGGATAAAAAAGAAATAGAAGGTAAACTAAAAAGCAAAATCAGCATTCCAAATGATCCTGAATTAAAACTCGAGACTAATTCAATTTTAAGAAAAATGGCGAATGTAGTTTTAATACCAGTTTTGAATTCATTGCCAATAAAATCAAGAAAATTGATTAAAAAAAGCAATAAAGCTGTTAATGATATCGTTAACAACGCAACAAGCCATAAGGCGCTTGAAATTTTATACAGCAAAGGAAGCAAGCATGGTGTTAAAAAGACTTATGAGAAAATTTCTCAGTTTGTTTGGTTTAATACAAATAACTCGAAGGGTGTTAGAAATAGATTAAAGATTGTAACCGATGAAATTAAAAAAATACTAGGACACAAACTAGATAATCACGAAGTTATTAACATAGTCAGTATCGCAGCGGGATCAGCGAGAGGTGTTATCGAGGCGCTTGAAGCTAAAAAACAAGCTGGTAAGGAAATTAATGTATTTTTCGTTGATAAAAATCCTGAGGCTTTGACATACAGTAAGGAATTACTTAAAGAATTTTCTATCAAGGATAATCCAAACTATACATTTCAATGGATTAACGCAACAGTTAATGAATTTCTTGATTCTGTACAAGAAAAGTTCTCTTTGGTTGAAATGGTTGGTCTAATGGACTACTTCGATGATGAGCGTGCAGAAAAAATCTTCTCAAAAATCAATGGTGCAATGAAGGATGGAGGATACTTTATAACAGCCAACATTAATCATAACTCAGAAAAAAGATTTGTTACAAAAGCTATTGGTTGGCCGATGGTTTATCGCTCAGGAGAGCATTTAGCAAGAGTTGTGCATCAGGCAGGTTTCCACCCAGATGAGATGACAATTTATTACGAACCGTTAAAAGTACATTCAATAGTGATAAGTAAGAAGATTTAAGAATAACTTAAATGGATATAAAAGATATTATTTTATTCATAGTTTCCATCGTAACAGCATATCTAAGTCTGTTTATTGTTAGAGGGAAAAATGCAAGTATAAATAAATCTTTTGCTATGTTCATCTTGTGCGTGGGCTTGTGGGCACTTGGGTTAGCGTTATTTGATTTATCAACCAATGCTACTCACGCAATGTATTTTGCAAAGTTCTACTACACAGCAGCGGTGGCCATACCGATGTTTTTCCTTTATTTTGCACTGTCATTTCTAAAAGTAAAGGAGCTGTCAAAATTGAAAAATGTCAGTATCATCATGTCTTTCTTGGTGTTGGTTTCCTTAATAATTTTTAGCAAAGGATTTATTCTTACTGAAGTATTTTTGACAACACCCAAGACTGTAAAGATTAATAGCGCTGGCTATTTAATATACAGTATTTATTTCACTGTAATAATAATACTAGCGTACATTAAATTATTTTGGACCTATTTGGAGCATCGAGGAAAAAATCGCCAAGAGGAATCACAGTTAAAGTTGCTGATAATTGGGACCTTAATTCCATATCTGTTTGGAATGTGGTTTGATCTAATACTACCATACTATAACTATAGCTATATTTGGGCAGGACCACCATTTGGACTAGCTGTAGTGTTTGTAATTTTGTATTCAATATATAAATACAGATTATTTAACATAAAGGTGATTACAACTGAATTGCTAGCAGCGGTTCTGTGGTTGTTTATACTGTCTAGATTTTTGTTGTCGCAGACGTTTGAAGATAAAATGATGGATGGAGCGTTGTTGTTTTTGACTGTAGTAGTTGGAATATTCCTAATTAAAAGTGTTAGAAAGGAGGTTGAAGTTAGAGAAAAAATACAGAAGATTGCAACTGAGCTCGAGGATGCCAATGTCCGACTAAAGGTGTTGGACCAACAAAAGACAGAATTTATTTCTCTTGCGTCTCATCAACTTCGTGGTCCACTCACTGCCATTAAAGGTTATGCTTCAATGGTTCTTGAGGGAGATTTTGGTCCAACTACAGATCCAATCAAAGAAACAGTAAGTAAAATATTAAAATCTACAAGTGATCTTGTGGTGCTTGTGGGTGACTTCTTGGATGTTTCAAGAATTGAGCAAGGAAGAATGCAATACAATTTTGAGCACTTTGATATTGCTGAAGAAGTTGAGACTGTTATTACAGAATTGAAGCCAACAATCGAGAAGGCTCATCTCACTGTAAGTTATGATATTGATAAGAATTTAAATTATGCTGTTGATGGTGATAGAGGAAAGCTTAAGCAAGTTATTGGAAACCTAATCGATAACTCTATAAAATATACCCCACATGGAAGTATACATGTATGGTTAACAAGAAAGGAAAATAATAAAATTTTAATTACAATTTCTGACACCGGCGTTGGAATAAAGAAGGAAGTATTGCCTAATCTTTTTGAAAAATTCTCTCGTGCACCTGACGCATCTAAGACGAATATTCTAGGAACTGGGCTTGGACTTTATATTGCAAAGAAAATGGTTGAGGCACATCATGGTAGAATTTGGGCAGAATCAGCAGGGGAGAATAAGGGAGCGAGCTTCTTTGTGGAACTGGAGGGGTCGAACTAGAAAACGTATAAATATAAATAGGGGATACGCACGACAATTTAGTAGTTGATTACTTTTGATGTTTCGATTATTTTCTGCTAAACTAACCCCATGACTGAAAAATCTAAAAAAGTGTTACTTTCTGGTATAAAATCCACTGGGCGTCCCCATGTCGCCAACTATTTTGGGGCGATGAAGCAGTACGTTGACTTGCAAAATGATTATGACTCAAGGATTTTTATAGCAGATTTGCACTCACTTACTACAGTTCAAAATAAAAATGAGTTATCACAAAATACTCTTGATCTAGCAATAGACTATCTTGCAATTGGACTTGATCCAGAAAAGGTTACAATCTATAAACAATCTGATCTACCTGAAGTTACAGAGCTAGCTTGGATATTTAATTGCATCACCACTGTTCCATATTTGATGCGAGCACATGCATTTAAGGACGCTGAAGCAAAGAGTAAGGAGGTTAATGTCGGACTATTTGATTATCCCATTCTAATGGCGGCTGATATCTTGATTCATAATTCTGATATTGTTCCTGTGGGCAAAGATCAAAAGCAACATATTGAAATTGCAAGAGATACAGCTGAGAAATTCAATAGAATTTTTAGTACGGAAATCTTCAAACTACCTGAACCATACATACTTCCAAGTGTAGAGACTATTCCTGGGGTTGATGGCCTAAAGATGAGCAAGAGCAACAACAATCACATCCCACTTTTTTCAACTGATGATGAAATAAAGAAGCTGGTGATGTCAATTGTAACTGACTCAAATGGAGGAGTTCCTGTAAATGTTTACAATATTCACAAGCTTTTCAGAGATGAGGAGTATTTGGCTAAATTGTATAAGGAGCACGAAGGTAAGTATAAGGCATTAAAAGAGGCACTTATTGAGGATATAATTGCCTTTATTTCGCCCCTTAGAGCCCGTAGAGAGGAGATTGCTAAAGATCCTGAATCTGTGCGCCTAATGCTCAAAAACAACGCTAAAAAGCTGAAAGTAGAGGTGGATGAAATGATGAATAAAGTTAGAGAAGCTGTTGGACTATAAATTTTAATCAATTTGATTATTACCAAACTTTTGCTATACTTCAAATAAGCCGTTGAATCGATTAACACCGAGGAGGCGAGGAAAGAAAACCTGCAAGTTCATCCATTGAGGCCAAAAGGCTTGAGCAGATGTAAACAGGCCAGTAGAATCCTCCGTTCCATGCTACGCAAGCATAAAAGAGATAAAAACAGGGTGGCACCGCGACAAAATCGCCCCTGCAAATTTATTATTAAACATAATGAGTTTGTAGGGGCTATTTTGTTCCTCAAACTATAAATTAATCTCAAAATGAAAAACAGAATTTATATTAAAGACTTAAAAGAGCACGCTGGAACGGAAGTAACTATTGGCACATGGGTAGATGTTAGAAGAGATCAGGGAAAATTAATTTTCCTAGACTTTAGAGACAAAACAGGAAGAGTACAAGGTGTAATTCTTCCTGGTGCTGATGCTGCAAAAGCTATTGGAGAAACTCTTAGACCTGAATGGGTTGTTGAAGTTAGAGGAAAGGTAAACAATAGGCCAGAAAAAAACATTCAAGCTGAAAAGCAGAACGGTGATATTGAGTTGGAAGTTCTTGAAATAAAAGTTCTAAACGAAGCTGAAACTCCTCCGTTTGAATTAGGAAAAGATACTCGTGAAGTTAATGAAGACACGAGACTGAAATACAGATATCTAGATTTACGAACAGATCGTCTACAAAAAAACCTCAGACACAGACATAAGATGGCAAAGCTTATCAGAGATATCTTTGACGCAGAAGGTTATATAGAAGTTGAAACACCACTTCTTACAAAATCAACCCCAGAAGGAGCGAGAGACTTTCTTGTTCCATCAAGACTTGATAAGGGTGTGTTTTATGCGCTTCCACAATCTCCTCAACAATACAAACAGCTTTTGATGGCTGGAGGAATTGAAAACTATTTCCAGATTGCAAAATGTATGCGCGATGAAGACTCAAGAGGAGACCGTCAACCTGAGTTTACTCAAATGGACGTTGAGGCAAGTTTTGTTACAGAAGAAGATATAATGTCACTAAATGAGAAAATTCTTATCGACATTGTTACAAAACTTTACCCTGAAAAAAGAATTCAACAAATTCCTTTCCCAAGAATTCCATATCACGAGGCAATGGAGAAATACGGAATCGATAGACCAGACATAAGAGAGGATAAAGAAGATCCAAATCTATTGGCATTCTGTTGGGTTGTTGATTTCCCATTCTTCGAGCGTGATACAAAGGGTGGATGGACATTCACACACAATCCATTCTCAGCTCCAAAACAAGAGTTCTTGGAGACATTGATGAATGCAAAGAGAAGCGATGACGGATTGGAGAAAATTATTGCAGCACAATACGACATCGTTCTTAACGGATCAGAAATTGGTGGTGGAAGTATTAGAAACCACCAAGCTGAAGCATTATTCAAAGTCTTTGAAATTCTTGGATATGAGAAGGAGAAAGTTGAAAATGACTTTTATCACATGATTAAAGCTCTTAAATCTGGAACTCCTCCACATGGCGGTATTGCATGGGGGCTTGATAGGCTTTTGATGTTACTTGAAAACGAACCAAACATTAGAGAAGTTATGGCTTTCCCAAAGACAGGAGAAGGAAGAGATCCAATGATGCAGGCTCCTTCTGGAGTCTCAAATGAGCAGCTCAGGGAGTTGAATCTAATTATCAAACAATAATTCGCAGCAACAAAATAAAAGATGAAAATATACTTCGCTGGCTCAATTAGAGGTGGGAGAGATGATCAAGAGCTCTACTCTGCAATGATTGAAGAGCTCCAGACTTATGGAGAGGTTTTAACTGAACATATTGGAAGTAGTGACTTAGGTAATCAAGGAGAGCAAAAAACTGATCAATTCATATTTGAAAGAGATATGGATTGGGTTAAAGAAGCGGATATAATAATCGCGGAAGTTACCACACCCAGCCTTGGTGTTGGATATGAAATCGGTCAAGCTGAATCTATGGGTAAGAAAATAGTCTGTGTATATAGAAAAATTGAAGGCAAGAGATTGTCCGCAATGATTGCAGGTAATTCAAAGATGAATATTTTTGAGTATGCAACACTAGAAGATTTGAAAAGAATATTTAAGGATAATATTTAAGAATATTTTTTCATCTGAGATTCTGCTGAATTACCCAGTAGGCGGTTCTGTTGAATCGCCTACTTTGTGCTATTATAGTTACAACGATGACAGAAGTATTTACAATCAAGACTGTCGGTTTTGAAGGTCCATTGGATCTGCTTTTGTCGTTAGTTGAAAAGCGTAAACTTTTTGTTAATGATGTCTCTCTAGCACAGGTTACTGATGATTATATTGCCCATGTTAATAATTTGGGTGATTATTCATTACACAATAGAGCAGACTTCATAACCATCGCCTCAACTTTAATTTTAATTAAAGCAAAATCTCTTTTGCCGACTATCAGTCTGACTGAGGAAGAACATGGTGATATTGAAGATTTGGAAAAAAGATTGAAGCAGTTGGAAATTATTAGGAATGCATCTGCGACACTTGCCAAGATATTTGGTAGAAATATTTTGTATGAAAGGGGAGAGATGAAACAAGAGGTAAAAGTATTTGTACCAAGTAAGGAGGTTGAGCAAGGTGAAATTGGTAATGCAATTCTTCGCCTCCTTGTTTCTCTACCAAAGAAGCAGGCAGAAGCACCAAAGGTTACGGTTAAAAAAGTGATAAGTATTGATGAAATGATAGATAGGTTAACAGTTAGAATTCAGTCGGCAGTTCGAATGACATTCAGAGAATTCAGTGGAAATAAAGGTAAAATGGATAGAGGGCAGAGGGTGGATGTGATTGTGAGTTTCCTGGCAATGCTGGAACTCGTAAAGCAAGGTATTATAAATGCAAGGCAAGAGAATCTTTTCGAAGACATTGAAATGGAAACGGAGTCAGTCGGAACGCCGAGATATATGTAGCGGCAAAGCAATTAAATATATCAAATAAAAATATGCAAGAAGAAAATAACACACAAGACACTCGAAAATTGGTAAAGGAAATTTCAAATAGAATTGAAGCAATTTTGTTTTGGAAAGGTGAACCTCTGAATCTAAAGGAATTGCAAAAGCTTTTAGAAACAGATGAACAAACAAAATCTATTTTAGTTGAAATAAATTCTGACATTTCTATTGCTATCAACCTTGCTATTGAGGATTTAAAGAGTACTCTTAATGACAGAGGACTTTGTCTTGTTGAAATAGAAAATACTTATACACTCCGAACATCAGCTTCTATGGGTAGTTTGATTGAAAAACTACAAATAGAAGAGTTGAATAAAGACTTAGGAAAAGCAACTACAGAAACTCTGGCTCTAATAATTTACAAAGGTCCAATCAAAAGGTCTGAAATTGATAACATAAGAGGCGTAAATTCATCTTATATTTTGAGAAACTTGATGATTAGAGGACTAATTGATAAAGAAATTGATCCAAAAAATTCGAGAACAAATATTTATAAACCATCGTTTGAATTATTATCATACCTTGGTGTAACGGATATAAAAAACTTACCAAATTATGAAGAAGTCATAAAAGAATTAAATACATTCAATGAAGACTTTTCAACCACAAATTCAAAAACTGAATAATACAATTCAGACATCAAATGGTATGACAAACAAACGGGTTATTTCACTAAACTGTGGGTTTTTGTTATTACTGCTAATCTTGTCTTTTGCAGTACCGAGCACCGCTAGATCTGAAACAAACGCAAGTTCTAGTTTGAGTTATGGATCAAGTACTGTTTACACGTCAGGCACAAGTACCGCCAGTACTACAATTTTTGGTATATCTTCGACTTCTACCATAATTGATATTAACGTTATAAATTCACCAGAAATCGTCGCGAAAAATGCCGTTGTTTATGATGTTCAAAATAAGCGATTTGTATATGCTAAAAATGCAGAGCAGATTGTACCGATGGCGTCTCTGGTAAAAATAATTACAGCAACTGTTTTTCTTCAGCTAAATAGCGGTCGTTATAAAAGTGGAAACCAAATACAAACAGTGCAAATTGTTAAAAAGGATAAGGGGTACAATGCAGGAGATAGAGATTTAGTTGATGGAGAAGTTTGGAAGGTTGAGAATATCATTAGATACATGCTAATAACATCTTCGAATTATGCAGCTCAGTCTTTGGTTGGAAGTTTGATAGATGATGATTTTGCTTTTTCACTTTTGATGAATAAAACTGTAAAAGATTTGGGTTATAAGAGTTTTAGTTTTCAAAATAGCAGTGGTTTATCAACTCCAAATCCATACTATAATCCCAAGAGACCAGATGAATTAAATGTACCAAAGCAAATTCCATCTGCAATTGGTAGCGCAAAAGAGATTGCAATACTATTCAATTCAATTTTTACTGCAATTCCATTTCTGGGAACTGCTAGTATTATCCCTGAAGCGACCTTCATAAATTTATCTGGAAACACTCATGTGACCAAAAATGTTAATTATTCTATATTTCAAATACCGCATATTGTCGCTGGAAAAACCGGTACTACTGAAGAATCTGGCGGAAATTTGGTCATAGAAGTTAATCCAAATAATAAAAAGTACGTAATTGTTATTTTAGGCTCGACAATTGAGGATAGGTATAACGACGCACTTAAGCTGGCCTCCTCTACAGAAGCATTTGCGACATTAAAATAGACATGTCATAATCTATAAATATGACAAATGATTTAATTAAGGTCCTATTTCCAGCCGTTGTTTCTTTCTTGGTTGGTATAGCTATAACCCCAAGATTATCCAGCTTTATGTACGCCCACAAAATGTGGCGCAAGAAATCAAGAAGCCAAGAGAATGTTGATGCAATGTCCGAGGCTTTTAAGAAGATTCATAACGAAAAAGGGGAGACTGGGACACCAAGAGTTGGGGGTGTTATCATTTGGCTTTCAGTTTTGGCTGTAATTGCAATACTTTATTGTATTTCATTCATTGTACCTAGTGATGTGTCTGCGAAATTAAACTTCTTAAGTAGAAATCAGACTCTTCTTCCGCTTGGAATGTTTTTGTTTGCTTCGATCTTCGGATTAGCTGATGATCTTTTGCAAATCTACGGCAAGGGCTTGAATCTCTCAGAGGGTATTTCAAGAAAGCTGAGAATTCTAACGGTCCTTCTAATTGGAGCGGTTGGAGCTTGGTGGTTTTATTTTAAGCTAGAAAATTTATCGGTTCACGTTCCATTTTATGGGGACCTATGGCTTGGACTTCTGTTTATTCCATTTTTCATGGCGACAGTTTTTGTTATCTTTAGTGGATCAGTTATTGATGGAATTGACGGACTCGCAGGTGGGGTTATGGCATCTGCTTTCGGTGCGTATGCAATAATTGCCATAGCGCAACATCAAGTTGACCTAGCGGCATTCTGTGCGGCTATAATAGGAGGATTATTGGCCTTTATCTGGTTCAATATTCCACCTGCCAGGTTTTATCTCGGGGAAACGGGAATGATGGGTTTAACGATCACACTCGCAGTTGTCGCTTTTCTTACCGACCAAGTCATAATTCTTCCAATAATTGCACTTCCACTAATTGTTACATCACTTTCTTCAACTGTTCAAATGTTTTCCAAAAAATACCTTGGCAAGAAAATATTTAGGATTGCACCAATTCATCATCATTTTGAAGCTATAGGCTGGCCATCATATAAAGTTACAATGAGATATTGGATTATTTCCATAATGTGCGCGATAATAGGTACGGTAATTGCATTAATTGGATAACTAAATGGCATCATCAAAATCAATAGCAAAAAAACATGGCGGAGTTGATAAGATCTTTCTAATATTAACAATCATTTTGGTTGTTGTTGGTTTTTTTATTTTCTATTCTGCATCTTTAGGGCTTTTGGCAGGGGGTACGACAAAGTTTATGGCTGTAGTTACTAATCAGATAATGTTTGGGCTAATTGGTGGAATTGTTGTAGCGACAATTACATCACTAATTCCATATACTTTCTGGAGAAAGTGGGCTTTTTTAATTCTGTGTGGCTCTATTGTTTTAATGCTTCTTGTATTTGTACCTGGAATAGGAGTATTTCATGGTGGAGCGAGACGTTGGATCGGAATAGCTGGGCAATCAATGCAACCAGCTGAATTTTATAAAATTGGATTTGTTCTCTATGCGTCTGCTTGGTTTGCATCAGTGAAAGCAAAATCTTCTACATTTAAATTTGGAACATTACCTCTAATTATTTTAATAGCTCTTTCTGCTGGGCTTGTTTTAATGCAACCTGACACTGAAACCTTCTTGGTCATTGCAATGTCGGGCGTTGCAATTTATCTAGCGGCAGGAGGAAGATGGAAGCCATTATTTGTTATTGCGCTCGTTGGGGCGGTGGGGCTCGCTGTACTTGTATCACAAAGACCATATTTACAGCAAAGAATAAGTACGTTTATTGATCCAGCAAAGGACGCTACAGGAAGTGGATATCAAATTCAACAATCTCTGATTGCCATAGGCTCAGGAGGGCTTACCGGACGAGGTTTTGGACAAAGTACACAAAAGTTTGCATTCTTGCCAGAGCCGATTGGTGACTCAATTTTTGCTGTAGCGTCTGAAGAGTTCGGTTTTGTTGGATCGGTTACAATTATTATTCTTTATATTCTATTTGCATTCCAAGCTCTGAGGATTGCAACGAGAGTTCCAGATCCTTTTGGCTCTTATGTAATTGTTGGAATTGTGGTTTTGATTACGTTACAGTCATTCATGAACATTGCCGCCATGCTTGCAATAGTTCCACTCTCTGGAACACCACTCCTCTTTATCTCACATGGTGGAACCGCACTATTTTTTACAATGGCTTCAGCTGGAATCATTTTAAATATTTCGAAGTATCAGAAGAGGTAATCGTGCCTCAGACAAATAATCGACAATTACTTGTATAAAGGTAATTGATTAAATATAATATAAATCATGAAAATTTATCTTGCAGGATCTGTACCTAAAGGTGACAAGGAAGCGCTTGATTACATAGATTGGAGGAAGGACTATTTTAATATCATGTCAAAGTTAGTGGATGATATCAAAATAATTGATCCTAATGACCACTATAAACTAGAGGGTGACACAAAAGCCCTATTTGGTTCTGTCTGCTTACAAATACAAGAAAGTGATTTTGTTTTAGTAAATGCTGAATCAAAGCTTGGAGCTGGAACTTCTATGGAGATGGTTATAGCAAAGTATCTTGATAAACCAGTTATAACAGTACTACCTAAAGATTCTGCGCACAGAAAATCAAATCTATTATTTGCGGGAAGGGAAGTTCAAGAGTGGATACATCCTTTTGTGGACTCATTCTCAGATTCTATAATTGAGAATGTCTCAGAAATCGAAACTGCAATTAGCAGGATAAACGAGAATCCTATTAGGAAGATTACTATTGTCGATGAATCAATGAAATACGCCCAAGAGATGTTGAATGCACTCACACCACGTACTAGTTTATGATTTATATTGACATTTATCTAAAAAGTTGTAGATTATTATACAGAAGATTTAGCCAATGGGGGTTAAGTCTTGCTAGAATGAATTCATCACCTATCAATTATGAAACAACATAAAGGGTCAGATAAATCGGTATCAAGACATCGTCACAGCACTCGCCACAACCGCATCGATCAACACCACTACTCCGGAACGAGTAAGCAGGAACGTGCCTTTCTCCAACCGCGGGGACACCGGCGTATTCGTGACCGTGTCTAACACGATTACCTGAACCACTCAATTGGCGAAAGCCAAAATCATACCACCCTCAAACAACATCAACCTCCCGGTCCTGTGTTGTCCGGGTGGTTTTTGTTTGACCAAAATACGGAGGATTGGTTGAGTAATTAATATCGAATACATTAAATCAAATTTGACTAATATGATTTGATATTGTATTGTATTTAGTAGTTCTTTCCACATTTTGGCTGCATCTTTTAGTGTGTATTCTCATGCGCCTTAAAAGATGCAGCTGGAATTAATCATTCAAACTTCATCAACAAGTCGGGCAGAAATGTCCATAACAAAAACACCCGAAAGGGCAACTTAGAAATAAGGAGACTAGAAATGAAAATAAGACAAGCTAAAATCACATTGAGAGATCTGCTGAAGGGATCTAGAAACCTGAACCTAATGAAGGGCGAAATTAGTAGTATTATACCCATGTTGGTAAGTCATATCTGCAGAGGCCGAGAGGGGGCGATGGATAAAATCATGACACCTGCGACGATGTACATCAATTTTGATGGAACATTGAGTGCAGTTGACACAAGTTGGGCCGGAACCTCAAAAGTCGGGCAGGTATACTGGGGGTTGAATACTGTTAACCGATTCATGCCTCTATTGGTTGAGGCGTTCGTACGAACTCGAGGGGGATGTAATCGCATCTATTCCAATGAGCCGAGCAGAAAAGGGGAAATTGATTCTCGGGACGTCGAGATTATTTACGAAGGACTGCCAGCCTTGATCATGGGGATGTGCAATCTATTTCCATGGCTCGAGGAAGAGGTTACGTACTTGCTCCGGGCATCGAAGGTTGGAATCGGATAATCCCTCGATACGACCACTGGATATTATAATATGGTCACAAATCAATCACGCCACCTGTTCCAGCAGGTGGTTTACTTATTTTCTATAATCCCATTATATGCTAATATCTATCTTATGACATCAATTGAAGAAATACGCGAACAGCGTATACAAAAAATCAAGGAACTTAAGGGAAAGGGGATTGAAGCCTTTCCTGTTGTAACAAACATTGATTATACTAATAAGCAATTTACAGAAGAATTTAAGGATCTACTTGAATCACAAAAGGAAGTTACAATCGGTGGACGTCTTTTGTCTATCAGAGGTCAAGGAAAAGTAGGTTTTGCCGATGTATTAGATGGAACAGGGGAGAAGGTTCAATGTTTTCTTTCAATTGATAATCTATCAGAGGAATCATTGGCTGACTTTTTTGCATTAATTGATAGTAGTGACTTCATAGAATTTAAAGGAGTTGCCTATATTACAAAAAGAGGAACAGACGCCTTACTTGTAAAAGAATGGCGTCTACTTTCAAAGAGTCTTAGACCGATTCCTGATTCATGGTTTGGAATAGCAGATGAAGATGAGAGATACAGGAGAAGGTATGTAGACATGGTTCTTAATCCAGAACTTCGTGAAATGATGAAGAGAAGAAGTGTTTTTTGGAACACAATGAGAAGTTTTTTACTTGATAGAGATTACATAGAAGTTGAGACTCCAACACTTGAAAACACAACAGGTGGTGCGGATGCAAGACCATTCATTACACATCACAATGCACTTGATATGGATGTGTATCTAAGAATATCGGTTGGTGAGCTATGGCAAAAGAGACTTCTTGTCGCTGGTCTTCCAAAGACATTTGAAATCGGAAAAGTTTTTAGAAATGAAGGAATGTCACCAGAGCATGGTCAAGATTATACTGCGATGGAATTTTATGAGGCTTACAGTGACTTTGATAAAGGAATGAAAATGGTTCGAGAAATGTATATTCAAATTGCAGAAAAAGTTTATGGGAAAACTGTTTTCGAGAATAAAGGTCATACCTTTGACCTTTCTGCAGAATGGGAGATTTATGATTTTACAAAAATTCTAATGGATAAATTTGGTATTGATGTTCACAACACCACAGTTGATGAAGTTGAAAAAGAGCTTGTAAAAAATAAGGTTGAGTACGACAGAAAGACAATCAGCATTGAACGTGGTATTGATTTATTATGGAAGACTGTCAGAAAAGGACTTTCTGGCCCAGGTTTTTTGATTGGTATTCCGGTGTATCTTGAGACACTAGCTAAAAAGTCAAGGGTGGATAATAGGGTAGTTGAAAGATTCCAAATTATTCTCGCAGGAAGTGAACTTGGAAAGGGATTCAGCGAGCTTAATGATCCAATAGATCAAGAGGAGAGATTTCTATCCCAACAAGCACTTCGCGACGCGGGAGATGAAGAAGCTCAAATGACAGATCAAGAATATGTTGAAGCGATGGAATATGGTATGCCACCAGCATTTGGATTTGGTATTTCTGAAAGATTATTTAGCTTCCTAGAAGGTAAGTCACTAAGAGAATGTCAGGCATTTCCATTGATGAGGAAGAAGGAATAAAGTAAATTTTTTGAAAAAATAGTAAATTTGCTGAGCGCGATAATGCGTTGATATAAAAAGTTATCCCCACATTTTCTTCACTATTTTTAAAGCAAAAATGATATAATTTATAGAATGAAAAAGCGAAAGATAATTATATCTGTTGGGATATTTTTCGCATTTGTGATGGTCATTTTTCCCAAGGTTTCAAGCGCTGATGTTCTGCTTCCTGGAAACATAAATACATGTGGAGAATTGGCATCTCCTGGTATGTATGTACTCACTACTAACGTATCAAACGGAACATCAACATGTTTTACAGTATCATCTGATAATGTAGTAATTAACGGTGGAGGATATACTGTATCCGGCTCGGGTGCGGTTGCAATTGACGCTCGTCCAAGAACAGGAGGTCCAACAGGATCACTCACTGAAGGCGCAAATGGATACACAAACCTGATTGTTAATCAATTAATTATCTCCGGCTATACTACTGGTATAAACCTAAGTGGAAACGCAGACTCATCTGGAGGTGGTGTCACAAATGGATATGGAGGAGATGGTGGTGATGTTGCAATCTATTATTCCACAATAGGATCGATCACGTCTGCTGGAGGAAACTCAACATCGAAGCAGTATGGAGGTATTGGTGGAAACATGTTGCTATCAAGTTTGAATATTGATATATCTAGCAGTACCATCTCAGTCTTGGGTGGTACTGGAACTGTTGGAAGAAATACTGATGGGGGATTGGATTTGAACTATACCGGATCGTTAACAAAGACAAACGTAACGTTGAGTTCCTTGTCATTCTTTAATGATAATTCAACGAGTTATGGAATCTATGCTGGAGGAACGTGGCCAATACTTCCTGGAAACATATCAACTTGTGGAACTCTCTATGGTCCAGGAACATTTACACTGACACAAAGTATTTCTGGAATATCTGGAACGTGCTTTATTGCAAGTACTAATGATATTATTTTGAATGGTGCAGGATACACAATCACATCAGCTACCACATCAAACACAAATTATGCAGTTAATGCTGGTAGCTTCTCCAACTTCACACTTGCTTCAACAACTGCTGTTAATTTTTCAAATCTTTTGACCTCCTCTTCAACCGTTACAATCTCTGGTGACACGCTGAACTTAACAAGTAAAAAAATTACTTCTCCAAACATTAGCATCAATAGTGGAATTCTTACTGTCGCAACAACAACATTCTCAACATCTTTGCTGAATATTAATTATACAACTTCTATTTCAGGAACAAGTACAGCGACTTCAACTACGGATATTACATCATTCAAGGTTAATAATTTGGATTATGGTCAGAGATTAAGAACAGGTGCATTATTTGGAGATGTATGGATATCAAGATCATTCGTAAATCAATGGAATGGTATTGCTTCATCTGCTGATGGTAAAAAAATGGTAGCTGTTGCCAATTCTTCTTACGTATATGGTTCAGTTGATGGGGGTATAACTTGGACACAGCGCACTTTTGATACAACGAGAGGCTGGTATGCAGTTGCAATGTCTGCCGACGGTAAAAAAATTGTTGCTTTAGGATCGAACACATACGTATACATTTCTACCGATGGAGGATTTACTTGGACAGAGCGCTTAACAGAATCAACAAAAACTTGGTATTCTGTTGCAATGTCGGCGGATGGTGAAACCATAATCGCTGGTACAGGTAGTGGATATTTATATGTATCGTTGGATGGGGGCGACACATGGTCAACCAAAATGGCTGACGCGACCAGGACTTGGTTTGGTGTTGCAATGTCTGCCGATGGTACAAAGGTATTTGCTGGAGACAATAGCGGCTATATTTACTTGTCTACAGACAGCGGTGTTACGTGGTCAACAAGCACGGGATCTGTAGCGCTTGGATTTAGATCTTGGAAATCGATTGCGTCTTCTGCTGATGGTGCAAAGGTTGTAGCTGGAGTAAGTAATGGTTATGTTTATACATCCACAGATGGTGGTGTAAACTGGACGCCTCGCGCTACTGATGCAAATAGATATTGGTATAGTATTGCATCATCCCCAGATGGTGTTGTGCTAAATGCATCGGTATTTAGTAATGGCAAAATATACACCTCAATTGACTCTGGTATTAACTGGACAGCTCAAGAATCAAATAGAAACTGGAATGGCATGGCCTTCTCCAATGATGGCAACAAGATGGTTGCATCAGTTAGTAACGGAAATATTTATACAAGCACTAGATTTCCAGCAGTTTTTTCAATTGATGTTGCATTGCCATTTTCAAACCAAGTAGTTTATGAATGGAACCCAATGATTTCATGGGGGACAGCAATACAGTGCTACTACTCGTATGATAACTGGGTCTCCACATCAACAGCTGATTGTTCCCTAAGTGGTTCAGATATTGCACCACCTCAAAATGGTAACAGAACTTTGAGTATACGTGGAAAAAATATTATGAACGTAGTGATTACTAAATCTGTTAATTTTACCAACAACAGTAATCAAAATATTCAGATTAACTTACCTGCATTAAATACTACTTACGATGCTACAACTTGGTTTCCAAATATAGATTACAGCACAACAAATGCGAACCTGGTTTCCTGTCAATACTCATATGATAATTTCGCATCATCAACTATAACAGCCAATTGTGCAAATAATGGATCTGATATATTGCCACCCACAGTTGATGGCGCAGGTACCTTATCAATACGCACCACAGATATAAATAGCAATGTGAATACCGAGAATATTCCTTTTACATACCTGTTTAGTTTTGTTAAAAACTCATTAGGTGGTTCTAGATATTGGCAATACGATTCAGTCGCTTCAGATTACACAGGAACAAAGCTGCTTGTTAATATGACCAACGGCTATATTTGGACATCTATTGATGGTGGAATTAATTGGATTCAAAGGACGGTTGACACATTCAGATATTGGGCTGCCACAGCATCTTCTGATGACGGTGTTAAACTTGTGGCTGCAGTGGGCAATGGTGGCCTTATCTATACCTCAACAGACAGTGGGGTAACATGGACACCACGTGGAACCACTACACGCGCATGGTGGAGATTAACCTCTTCCGCCGACGGCACCAAGCTCGCCGCAACGGTGTTTGGTGGCTATATATATACTTCAAACGACAGTGGTATTACCTGGGTTGAGAGAACAAGTATTGGGTCTAGATATTGGTATGGACTAGCTGGATCTTCTGATGGTTTAAAGCTAGCTGTCGCTGGCGACAACAGCTATATTTACACATCAAATGACGGTGGCGTCACCTGGGCAACAAGCACAAGTGCTGGCAGCAGAGCTTGGAGAGCGATCGCATCTTCTGCTGATGGTACAAAATTGATTGCCGTTGTAAGTGGGGGGTATATTTACACCTCGACCGACAGTGGTAATAGTTGGACACCACGAATGAACGATAATACAAAGGTTTGGTATGCGGTTGCATCTTCTGCTGACGGTATGACATTGGCTGCAGCTGTTTCTGGAACTGGCTATGTTCACACCTCGACAGACGGTGGTATTAATTGGGTACCCCGCACCACAACTGGGATTGGAAGTTGGCCTAGTCTTGAAATAACCAAAGATGGTAAAAAGATTTTTGCAACAAACTCTTCTGGTGATAAAAGTTTGTATATTTTGAATTTTAACGCCAATGATTCATACTTAAATTCGTATATTACAATAAATCGTCCAGTTGCCAGTTCTTATTTAACAAATTTAATATGGTCACCATCAATTTCATGGGGTTTTAGAAAAACAACATGTCTTTATTCATATGATAATTGGGTATCAACATCAACAGCAAATTGCGCGCTCAATGGTTCTGACATTTCATTACCTCCAGTTAACGGAGCGGTTACATTATCAGTAAAAGCAAGTGACGATAGTAACAACATGAGCATGGGAAGTGTAATATTTAATTACATATTGAACGGTTGGACTTTGGTGCCAGGAGTTAGTGACAATAATTTACAGTCAAGCGCCATGTCAATGGATGGAAAAATAATGTACGCTGCAAGTTATTCTATTTATAAATCAATTGACAGCGGTATCAATTGGGTAAAAACTTCTGCTCCATCATACGATTGGAGATCTCTCTCGTCATCTGCTGATGGAAATAAATTGCTTGCTGGAGGTAGCCCTTCTTACATCTATTATTCAACTAATGGCGGCACAAACTGGTCGCAAGCTACAAGTTCTGGTAGTAGAAGTTGGAAATCTATAACAATGTCCGCTGATGGTACAAAAGCGATAGGTGTGGTATCTGGTGGATACATCTACACCTCAACAGATAGCGGTATCACATGGAATCAGCAGACATCAATGGGTACGCGATCTTGGTATGACACAGCTACTTCCGCTGATGGTTCAAAATTCTTTACAGTTGTATACAATGGTCACGTTTATTCATCAAATGATTCAGGTGCTACATGGGCAACAACTACAGGTTCCCTCGCTATGGGTGCAAAATATTGGCAAACCATTGCAGCTTCAGCTGACGGACGAACCCTTGTTGCAGCAGGATCAAATACATACGTATATGTTTCTACTGATGGCGGTACTACATGGGCAACAAGTACTAGCCTAGGCTCAAAAACGTGGCAAGATGTAGCTGTATCTGCGGATGGGTCAAGAATGGCGGCAGAGGTTTTTCAAGGTCAAATTTATGTATCAGAAAATGGCGGTGCAACTTGGTCGCAGAGCACATCTGATCCCACAAGAGAGTATTTATTTATTTCAACTTCTGCAGACGGCAACAAACTCTTGTCTCCTGGTAGACCAAATATATTTACACTTTCTAAATATCCAGCTACTCTTAATGTTAATGTACTCATCCCTCAAAATCTCGGTACCACGGTTTCCTGGTCCCCAATAATCTCATGGGGAACAGCTACGTCTTGCTACTATTCATACAATAACTTCACCTCATCAACCTCCACTGCAAACTGTTCATTAAACGGCTCAGACATACCCATTCCATCAACATCAGGCTCTGTAACTCTATCCATAAAGGGAATTAATGCCAGCTCCACCGTGGCCACAAACTCCTCCACTTTCACATTTGTACCTCACTTCTGGTGTGGAACAGCTGACTCAAATTGGACAAACGTAAGTAACTGGTACACCGATGCAACATGTACAGTAAACAAGGGAAGTATTCCAACAGGTACAAGTGGAGTGTATTTAGTTGGAAGTGTTTCTCCAATCATAAGTTGGTCAACTACAACTCTTCCAATATTCATCGATTCAACTGGACTAACTGGAGGGGCAAATACTGCTGGAGCAATATTCTCTGGCACCGCATACAATACTTCAAGAATAACTGGTAACGTGACATTCAGCGGTTCTGCATATAACATGGCGGCAATCACCGGTAATGCGGTATTTACTACAGGTTCAAGTGGTACATACACACTCACCGGAACAATGAAATGGGGTGGAACGATATCAGGAACAATTAAAGGAGGAGACTCAGTCGATATTACTAACTTAATATTCAACAACTCGTCAAGTAATGAAACGACAATTGGAAATACATTTTCCATTGTATTTAATAACAGTGCATCAAACAATGGAATTATAAATGGTAACGCCACATTCAATAACAATGGACTCTTTACGATGGGGACAGTAAATGGAACAGCAACTCTCAGTGGATTGAGTCAAACTCTAAACGGAGTAAGTAATGTTGTTAACTTTGTTAAACAAATTGCATCATCTGTCAGGGACACTTTGTACATGACTGCGGGATCAATCTTGAATATCTCAGGTGGAGCAACAATCACTGGATTTGACGCAAATAATCTATTCACAATTAAATCAACCACCCCAGGGGTCTTCGCTTCACTTGGAATCAATGGTACTTCAACTCTAAATTATCTGCGAATAAAAGATATTCACAATACCGGGCCGCTACTGAGCTTGGCAACAAGCACAATCTTTGATGACTTAGGAAACGCCGGATTCACATTCAAAGCAAGTTCAACTCCTTCACTCCGAGAAGGAATGACAAGTGGATATCTCGAAGGTGGCGCACCACTTTTCCCGGGGACAATAAACTCATGTGGTAATCTATATTTTGCAGGAACATACACACTAGGAAGTGACATCTCCAATGTTACAGGTACATGTTTTAAGATAATGACAAATGGAGTGACAATCGATGGAGGTTTAACACACCACAGCGTCACTGCCGCAGGAGAAAACTCAAGCTACGCCATCTTGGCAAATTCCGGTGTTATAAACGGAGGATCAGGCTTTAATACAACAATCCAAAACATCACCTTCAGTGGATTTGCTGGGGGATTAAATGCAAATGGAAATTCAGCTACTATTGCGGGAACCTCAGGGGGAAATGGTGGATCTCTAACTATTGCAAGTTCAACTCTCGGTTCTGTTACGGCAAATGGAGGCGCTGGAGCTGATAAATCAAATGGAGGTAGCGCTGGAAATGGAGGCTCCGCTGGTACACTCAACATAAACTCCTCAACCATAGCGGGTACATTAGCTTCAAGCGGAGGTACTGCAGGAGTAGGAACAAACGGAGCAACAAGTGGAGTCTCGGGCGCTGGTGCGACAACCACAGTCACAATGGGAACTGCAGGAAGCATCACAAACGGAGGATCAAATGGTTCAATTGTTCTAATTGGAACAAATTTAAATATTTCAAATAATACATATATTGCAAGTAGTACACTGAGTGTCACATACTCAGGAACACTCAACACCACAAACACAACTCTATCCGCTCTTTCTTCTTTGATTACAAACGGAACAAATCGTGGATCCTTTGCTGGTGGTCCATTCCCACTACTGCCTGGAACAATTAATACATGCGGCAACTTATACTTTGCTGGAACATACACATTTAATACTGATGTTGCCCAAAGCTGTAACGTACTGGTTGCGGGAGTAACAATTAACGGTGCTGGACATACATTAACTGGAAATGTAACAGCAAATAATTATGGAGTAACAATTGCATCTTCGACTATAACTGGTGCCGTTTCAACAACTGGTGGAGGTGCGGGAACTGTCACAATAAACAATGTTTCAAATATAACGGGATCACTTAGTGTTACAGGTGCTGTAGCGGGAGATGGATCAAGTTCTGTTGGAAGTACAACAATTGCAGTTGGAGGAAGTGTAGCAGCCAATAGCGTGAGCTTTGTTGGAGATGTCTTAAACAACGGAACAATCAATAACGGAAACTCTGTTGTTGGAAATACAATTAACAATGGAGTAATAAACACAAGCGGAACATATGCATTCAATGGAACATCAACTAACTCTGGAACAGTGAATGGAAATGCAGTATTTAATGGAGCGTCAACTAATACAGGAACTGTAACTGGAACCGCAAGATTTAATTCATTAACCTCTGTTGCTGGTGTAATAACATTCGGAGGTTCAACTTCTTTTGCAGGAACTGGTTACGTTACAGGAATGGTGTATGATTCAACTGGTACTACGACAATAAGTAGCTTCGTGTTTAATAATTCATCAGTGAGCACTGGAAGACTCATGGGTGATGCAATATTCAATGACACAAGTAGTGCGAATGCATCAAGCTCAATCTCAGGTAACACAATATTTAACGCATCTTCCACAAACCTCGGAATCATCAATGGAAACGCTGACGTCTATTCACCTGTGGTTCGTCCACTTGGTGGAACGGTAGGAGGAGTACTTACATACCATGGATATCCTGGTCTATACTTCAACGACACAGCAGTGGGGCATGGAGTAGCTGGAAAATGGGATGACGTTTTGAACTGGTGGATAGATGCAGGATTTACGATTCATTCTCCAATTGTTCCAACCGCAGGAGACAGCGTAACTATTAATGGAAACATTACAAATAGTTCAACAACAGTTTCTGTAATCTCCGCAATTTTTGAAGGAACATCAAATAACGCAATCACAATGACTGTCACAAGCTCATCAAGTGATGCTGCACTCTTCAATGCATCTTCAACTAACAGTGGCACAATTATTGGTAACGCAACATTCAGTGGACCAGATACTGACAACTCTGGAACTGTAACCGGAAGCATCACCAGACTATACAACGCTGGAACTTATATCGTCTTTAAGGATTTCACTACAAATGGATTACATTGGGTAATTAAAGCAATTGGTGGAGCGGTGGTGCATCTAACAAACTCAACGTATTCATTAATAACAAACAAATTCCAAGCACTAAATAATAGTATATTCCATTGGAATATGGGTATTGGATTTGGTGCACCAAATCTAATCATTACATCTCCTGTTGTTGGATCAAATGTCAAATGGAAACCAGTAGTTGCTTGGGGAACAAATAGATTGTGTCAGTATAAGATTGATGGTGGGTCATATACGAGTGTAAACTGTGCAAGCGGTGGAGCAGATATTCCAAGACCATCTGCTGGAGCACACACAATGTATTTCAAGAGTACAGACGACTTGCAGCCACCTCCACATCAAAACATAACTGAGAAATCTATTTCATTCACGTACGACAACACTCAGCCGGTTGATACTGACTGTTCATCTCCACTTGATGAAGCAACAAGAGCCTACTATTATCTATCCGCAAATGTTACAAACAACTGTGTCGTAACAGCAACAACCACACTTCGTGGAGATGATGGATTGGGACACTTCTTCACTCTAAGTGGAAATCTAACTGGATCAAATGTTGGGGTAAGTATTGAGAACATGGATATCACGGGTGCCGTTTCCGCGTTCACGACACTTAATGTTGCATCTTCAACTCTTCGTGGAACAACAAGTGTCACAGGCTCACTTAACTCTGACACCTTAAGTACATTCAGTGATACAACCGTAGGATCCTCGGGAGTTGTATACGGTGGAAACTTCATAAATAATTTAACTAACAATGGAACATTAGTGATGAGTACGACCACACCAATTGTTGTTTCAAAAAACACTCTCAACAATGGTACAATTAATGGCGATTATACATTCCAAGCAACTTCAACTAACCATGGAACTGTAAATGGAACTGTGGTATTAAATGGCGCATCAATCAACAGTGGAACTATTAATGGTACAGCAACTGTAAATGATTCATCGTTAAATACAGGAACAGTAAACGGTGACTTGATACTTCACACAATTTTGGGAACTGCTGGATCAGTTTCGTTCACTGGTACAAATAGCTTCCTTGGAACTGGACATGTAACTGGGGTAGTTAGAGATTATACAAATAATCCAATAACAACTTGGAGATTTAATGATTCAAGTACAAACGCAGGATACACTATCGGAAAAGGGTTCTTCAATGGGGTAAGCTCAAACACTGGTACAATATTTGGTCGTGGATACTTTAATAATTCATCAACAAACATAGGAACAGTTGATGGAAATGCTGACGTATATCGTGCTGTTGTCACACCTCTCGGTGGGGTGGTAACTGGTACAACAACATACCATTCATTCCCAAATGCTAGAACATTTAGAAACACATCTGGTGATGGGCTATGGAACAACCCAGCGAACTGGTTTACAGATACAACCCTAACTGATCCTCTTGGGGGGCTTCCAAACACAGGTGAGGATGTAGTACTATTTGCTTCAACAACTATTTCGACAAACGTAATAAACAATGTATATATTGGAAACAACGGTATCACAATTGATGGTCTTAACGGTCATACGGTTGATGGTTCAATTTCAGGAGACGGAGCGTACAATGGCGGAAGTGGATACAACTTCAATCTAAGTAACTTAACGGTAACAGGTACCACATCTTCAAATGGTGCAGATAACAGCAATGGAGTTGGAGGAAATGGAGGAGACATTAATGTTGGTACATCAACTACAGGAGCGGTGATTGCAAGTGGGGGGAATGGAACACTCGGCGGAGGAAATGGAGGAACAATCGTTGTCACAAACTCAGTTGCACCTGGCTCTGCATCGAGCACTGTAGCTGTAGGAGGACAGGCAACATATTGTGGAAACGGAGGAAATGGAGGAGGAATTTCCTCTATCAACTCTTCATATGGAAATATTGTAAACAATGCAGGATCGGGTAATAACTCCGGATGTATTGGGGAGACTCACTCGAGCGGAAGCTCTATTGCACCAGTTGTAGTTGGATCATACGTTGTACCAAAGCCACCAACAACAGGTGGAACTACAGGAGGATCAACAGGTGGAACAACTGGTGGAAGTAGCGGATCGGCAGTTAATGATTCGTTAAACAACTTAAGATTATCTAATCTTGAGAGGATAACTAGGGATACAAATAGTAATTTTGGAGTATCCTCTTTGGTTAATCCACTTGCAAGACTGGCAAGACTTAGACCTCTTAATTTACCACTTCGAAATAGGGTCAATATAAGAAGAGGTTTGGATAGATTCTTGAATGGAACACTTCCTGAATCTCTTGTTGATATATCAAATACTATTCCATCGATTAAGAGGGAGCTGTCTTCTGCTGGAATTATTAACGGATACGACTTATATTCAATGAAAGAAAGTCCAATTAACACTCCAACACTTGGACAATTATCAAAGACAAAGATATTACAACCTCTAACATTAATGTTCGTATCGGTTAACGGCGTTGAGACTCCAACCAAACTCTCTATTGACGAGAAGGGGGCACTATATCAGATAATCCACGTCGATCCATACTCAACACTTGGTATTACAGCAAAGAATACCGACAAGAGGGTTGTAGCCTCACTTAATGGAAGGGCTGTTAAATTTACAAAGGACAACAAGAACATTGTGAAGCTATCAGTCGTCGCACCAAGAGACAGTGGTGTGAACATTCTAAAAGTTGGAGCCTTGAGACTTGAAATTCGCGTAAATGGATCAGCATTTACAGCAGCTGGTGGGGAAGTATTACCACTCACAAAGCCATTCTGGTGGTTCAAAGAGAATGTTTCAAATTTCGTGAAGCAAATTAACCTTATGAAGGACAAGAATGACAACACAAGCAAAGTTGATCGCTAATATTCAACCTATAAATACCAAGCTATTTTACCTAGTCCATCTTCGCTACTCATTCGTAACCGCCTAAGTTATACTTGATACACCATGGATACATCAAAAAACATACAAGTCGGTGTAAAAATATTTCTTAAAAATAATACTGGTAAATACCTTTTATTAAAGCGGTCACCCAAGAAATACGCTAAAGTTGTCGGTAGCTGGGATGTTGTTGGCGGAAGAATTAAATATGGAACCAAACTAATAGACAATCTTCGTCGCGAAGTTAAGGAAGAGACACAGCTTGAAATAATTTCCGATCCTGTTTTAATTTGTGCCCAGGATATTATTTCGGAAACATATGGCCATATCGTTAGACTTACTTATGTTGGCAGTACCGAAGGGGAACTTGTTTTAGATGAAGAAGAAAATATTGAATACAAATGGCTTAGTCTTGATGAAATAAAATATCAAGAAGACCTTGACGTTTATGTAAAGGAAGCCATAGAGAAACACTCCAATTTCCTAAAGTAAGACTATATATTATATTAACTACCAAATAATAAAATAATTATCATGTACATAGTAGCTACAATTTCAAAAAATTCATATCCGGCTGAGAAAATTAAGGAAATAATAAACGCTGGTGCAACTATTCTTAGATACAATTTTTCTCACGGTACACCTGATGAAATGTATCAAAAAATTAGCGTCGCTAAAGATGTTATTAAAGAACTTAATCAAGAAGGCAATGTACTAATAATGGCTGACCTGCCTGGTGCAAAAATTAGATTAGGTAAATTTCAACCATCTGAGATTGCAGTGGACAAGGACCAGATTATAACCTTTAGTTCAGGAGAGAGTTCATCTAATCCAGAAGAGTATATTCCGGTAGACTACCCACATATTGGCAATTTTGTAGAAGTTGGAAAAGAAATTAGTTGCGCTGATGGCGAACTCGGCTTCATAATTACTGAAATTGTAGATGAAAATACATTTAAAGCTAGGGCTTTAAATTCAAGACATATTCCTACATTGAAAGCATTAAATATTGGTAGTGCAATGGACGAAATTGATCATATTACAGATAAAACTCTAGAGCATCTAAAGAATTTATCAAGAATTAATCCAGAGCTTGTTGCGTTCTCATTTGTTAATAGCAAAGAGTATCTGGTTAAATGTAAGAGGTTACTTAAAAAATTCAATCCTGATTTGAATCCTAAAATTGTATCAAAATTAGAGACCGAAAATTCTCTTGTTAATATCAAGGAAATTTTGGAAGAATCTGATTATATACTTGTGGCAAGAGGGGACTTGGGCCTAACTGTTCCAATAGAGAGACTTGGTATTTATCAGAAGGTTTTTACAAGAGAAGCCAAAATCGCCGGCAAACAAGTTATTGTTTCCACTCAGATCTTAGATAGTGTGGTAAATCAGTACACACCACAACGTGCCGAGATTTTAGACTTAACAAACATCGTCCTTGATGGCGCAAACGGCATAATGTTAGCCAAAGAAACTGGAATATCCCTGACCCCAGGTCAATCAATAGAAATAGCTAGAAAAGTCATAAATTACGTAGAGAAATCAGGCTTTTAGTATTAACTACTATTTACAATATATTATTCTGGTTGTATTCTTGAGCTAGAACCAGAAAGGAACCACCAATGACTAAGGATGAAATCAGAGAGTTTGCTCAATTACTCGAATCAAACGGATTCGGTGGGGCTATAGACCTTATTAGAGAAGAACTTTACCCAGTAGCACTTAAACATGGCTTATCCATGTATCAAGTGGCAATAAGGTATGCCGATGTCGACCCAGAGAATGAGGATGGCAGTTGGTATAAGTTCGGCCAAGCCCTGTGGAAAATCAGCGAGAAAGACCTCAGAAGGCTACATACCCATAACCCAATCAAGAAAAAGAAATAACCCACCGCGGAAGCCCACTTCGGTGGGTTTCTGTTTGTATGTAAGCTTATAAATGCTATAATCATTACATATGAAGATATTGCTTACCGGAGGTGGCACAGGAGGCCATTTTTACCCACTCATAGCGGTTGCCGAGGAAATTCGTGAGGTAACTCACAAAGAGAAGCTTCTCGCTCCCAAGATATACTATATGGCTAATTCGCCATATAATTCTAAAGTTCTGTTTGATCAGGAGATTGAATACATACATGTTTCAGCTGGTAAAAAAAGAATAAACCCTCAAGGAATTTCTAAGCTTTTGAACCTACTCGATGTATTTAAGATGGGTTTTGGGATTATGACAGCTGTCATAAAAATGTACTTTATAATGCCAGACGTCATCTTTGCCAAGGGCGGCTATGTAAGCTACCCAGCACTTTGTGCAGGAAAGTTTTTTAAGATTCCGATAATCATTCATGAATCAGACAGTGTTCCAGGAAGAGTTAGTAAGTGGGCTGGTAAGTTTGCAACAAAAATTGCAGTATCATACAAGGAAGCCTCTGTCTTTTTTGATGAGAAAAAAGTAGCCTACACGGGAAATCCAGTGAGGACTGAAATCAGTCAAATACTTTCAACTGGTGCTGCAGAATATCTAGGTCTTGAAGAGAATGTACCTGTAATATTTGTAACAGGTGGTTCCACGGGTGCTAAAATAATAAACAATATTATACTAGAGTCACTACCAAGACTTGTTGAAAAATATCAAGTGATTCATCAAACAGGTAAATTAAATTTTCAAGAGGTAAAAGGATCAGCAGATGTAATCTTGGAAAACAATCCTCACAGGAACAGATATAAGCCATACGATTATCTAAATGCACTTTCAATGAGAATGTCAGCTGGAGCAGCCCGTGTAATAATTTCTCGTGGTGGTTCTCAAATATTTGAAATCGCACTATGGGAAGTTCCTGCAATCATAATTCCAATCACAGATTCAAATGGTGACCATCAACGTAAAAATGCATACAACTTCGCAAGAAGTGGTGGATGTATTGTCGTCGAAGAGGCAAATCTGAATGTTGATATAATTTTGAATGAAGTAAACAGAATTGTAAATGACAATCATGTAAGGGAGACAATGATAAATGGAATGAAAGAATTCAGAAGACCCGACGCGGCAAAGTTGATTGCCAAAGAAATTTTAAAGATTGCACTTGAACATGAGGGGGACGATTTTTAAGCGTAAAAATCGCGTCGAAATTAGCAAATTTCGACGTAAGAACAGCATATATAATAAATAACAACATGAACAACACAGATAATAACAAGAAAATAGTAACGAGATTCGCCCCATCACCAACGGGCTATATGCATGTTGGGGGAGTTAGAACAGCACTCTACGCATGGTTGTTTACTCGTAAAAATAACGGGAAAATGATTTTGCGAATTGAGGACACCGACAAAGAGAGGGAGGTTCCTGGGTCCATTGCACATATTATTGAATCATTAAAATGGGTTGGGATTGATTGGGATGAGGGACCAGACATCGGTGGTCCAAACGCACCATATTTACAGTCAGAGAGATTGGATTCATACAAAAAATATGCTCAAGTCTTGGTAGACAAAGGTCTAGCATATGCCGATCCTTATTCTGAAGAGGAGTTGGAGAGTTTTAGAAAGCAAGCTGAGGATAACAAAACAGCGTTTCTCTATAGAAATCACAGACCTGAAAATCCACCAGCCTGGGATGGATCGATGCCTCTTAGATTAAAAATTGTAGATCCACAAAAAACAAAGTGGCACGATTTAGCGAGGGGAGATTTGGAAGCTGGACCAGAAGCTCTGGATGATTTTATTCTAATAAAAAGTGATGGTTATCCAACATATAACTTTGCGCATATTATTGATGACTTAGAGATGGAAGTTACACACATATTTAGAGCTGATGAATTTATTTCTTCAACACCAAAATTCCTAGCACTATATAAGGCGCTTGGGATACAAAGACCTGAATTTGTAACGCTCCCACCAATTATGGGGCCAGATGGGAAAAAGAAATTAGGTAAAAGAGATGGAGCAAAGGATTTATTAGATTATAGAAGTGAAGGTTATTTACCTGAAGCTATAGTTAATTTTCTTGCCTTAATCGGATGGCACCCAGGGGGCAACGATGAAATTTTTTCAATGCAAGAATTGAAGGATTTATTTACTATAGAAAAGATTCATAAGAGTGGTGGAAACTTTAATGACGTAAAATTGAATTGGATGAATAGAGAGCATATGCTTAAGCTCTCTCATGAAGAATATAAGAAAAACCTTGAAGTATTTATACCAGAGCATCTTTCTACCCTAGATACTTACGCATCAAGAATTGATTCTGTGTGTGCTATAGTTAGAGATAGATTGGAGTATTTCAAACAAATTCAAGAAATGTACGACGAGGGTGATCTTGAATATTTCTTTGTTGCACCACTCTACGATGCAGATATTCTAATGTGTTCAGAGAAAATGAGGAAAGGGAAGGACTTAACCAGAGAAGGTCTAGCTAAAATATTAGCAGCATGCAAATTGGAATTAGGAAAACTTGCCACACGAACTGGCCCAGCTCCATATACAGCCGCCCCAGAAGGAGACGGGGGAGCGAGCGATGGAATGTGGAATAGAGAATCAATTAAAAATGCTCTATGGCCAATCGCAGAACTAGAGGGCAGGGGAATCGTACTTTGGGGAGTAAGAGTTGCCCTCTCCGGCAAGGAAAAATCTCCTGATCCATTCATGCTAGCTGAGACCATTGGAAAAGACGAGACCCTAGCAAGAATACAAAGAGCCGAAACATTTTTGAAAGAGAAGTTGGTACTTTCATAGAGAACACCAACCTACGAGCAAAGTTGATAATTTCCATGAAAGTCACAAACAAAAATAAGAAAACATACCAACAATGAACATTAAAAATATTAAGATGAATTCAAAAAAATACTTCTATATCACTAGTGTTTTAATCGTCCTTATCTTAATATTTCAAATGAGTCCCTCAATTATTCATAAAGCATATTCCGCTACAGCTGAAGAATTGCAAGCAAAAATTGATGAAAAAAATAAGAATATTGAGGCATTAAATAAAGAGATTCAGCTTTATGCCGATCTAACTGACAAGACGTCAAAAGAGGCGAAGACTCTTCAAAATAAAATCAAATCCTTAACTCAGAACGGCAAGATGTTGGATTCTGATATCAAGAAAACAAAGTCACAGATTAGCGTAGCTAATTTAGCTATACAAAAAATTGGAATAAACATTAAATCTTCCGAGGACAAGACTTCCCATTTTAGAAGTGTGATTGAACATGAACTCAAGGTTATTCAGTTTAATGAAGACACCTCTTTTGTTGAAAACATTCTCGGTAAAAGAAATTTATCAGACGCCTTGGTGGAAGTTGATAACATTAGAAAACTTAATGAGAACTTGGGTAAAGAGATAGATTCTTTGAAATCTGAAAAACAAATTCTTCTAGAAAACAAGACCAAGAAGGAAGAAACAAAGAAACAATTAACAACCCTTCAGACTGAGCTATCTGGAAAGAAAAAAGTTGTTGAAGAAAACAAACAGGAACAGTCACAAATACTTAAGGAGACCAAAAACAAAGAGCAGACATATCAGCAGATCCTAGCCCAAAGAAAAGCCCAGAAAGAGGCCTTAGATAAGGAGTTATTTGACTATGAGGCAGCACTTAAGTATACTCTAAATCCGTCCTTGATACCCACGTCGACATCAAAAGCTGCCTTCATTTGGCCATTTGATAAGGTCATAATTACCCAATTATTCGGTAAAACATCTGCTTCAAAAAGGCTTTACGTCTCAGGAACACATAACGGAATAGACTTTGGAGCTAAAGTTGGAACACCGGTTAAAGCTGTAGCAAATGGGGTTGTTGCAGGAGCGGGGGACACAGACCTAACTTGCAAGGGCGCATCATTTGGGCGATGGATTTTGATAAAATTTGATAATGGATTAGCTGCCACATATGGCCACCTTTCAGTTATAAGTGTCACAGAGGGACAAAGGGTCACATCTGGAGAAATCATAGGCTACTCTGGTAACACTGGGTATTCTACTGGACCGCACCTCCACATGAGTGTGTATGATGCGAGCGTGGTAAAAGCCGAAACCAGACCGAGTGTATCTTGTGGAGGAAAAATTTATAGAATGCCAATCGCTCCAGTTGGTGCATACCTTGACCCTCGAGTGTATTTTCCAAAATAAATATAATCTAAAAACAAATATTTGAATAGTATAAAAGAATAGTAATTAAAATTGAATTAAAAAACCAGATAAATACATGTGTGGAATTACAGGAATAATAGGAAATAAAAATCTAACATCTGGAACAATAGATTCTATGGTTGATATTATTAGCCATAGAGGTCCAGATGACAGAGGGGTTCTAAAAGAAGACTCCTTTGCTTTTGGAATGCGAAGACTTTCAATAATTGATCTTGCCGGAGGACATCAACCTATATCTAATGAAGACGGTACAATCACCGTTGTATTTAATGGAGAAATTTATAATTACAAAGAACTTCAGCCCGAGCTAATTGCCAGAGGGCATAAATTTAAAACCGCAAGCGACACGGAAGGTCTTGTTCATCTATATGAGGAATACGGTAAAGATATGGTTAAGCATTTACGCGGAATGTTTGCATTTGCAATTTATGATTCTAACAAGAAGCAGATCTTTATTGCTAGAGATAACTTTGGTATCAAGCCCTTATATTTCTCAACCGATAAAGATGCTACCTACGAGTCTAATCCAAACGGTGGAAACATTCTATCTTTTGGATCAGAAATTAAAAGCATATTACTAGACCCTCGCATAAAGAAAGAAATTAACCACGAAGGAGTATATCAATATCTCGCATTTCAGTATAATCCACTTAATGAAACAATGTTCAAGAGGATTTTCAAGTTGACCCCAGGCCATCACTTAACTATTGATTTAAGCAGGGAAAATGAATCACCGTTTACAGTTGAACAATATTGGGAGTATAAATTTAATAATACAAATCAAGGGGATAAAAAAAATACTGAAGAATTATTTGCTCAGAGGACAAAGTCAATAATAACTGATTCTGTTAATCACCACATGATTAGCGATGTGCCAGTTGGAGTATTTCTTTCAGGTGGAATTGATAGTGGAATAATTGCCACCCTTGTTCAAGAAGAAAGGGATAAAATTAACGCTGGACCAGTCTCAACCTTTACAATAGGCTTCAAAGAAGTTAGTGAACATGCAAAGGCTAGGGAAGTGGCAAATAAAATTGGCTCAAATCATAATGAAATTGAAATAACTTTTGAAGAATACCTGAATGAATTACCCAATATTGTTTGGTACTTTGATGAACCGGTTGCTGATCCATCTGCTGTATCACTTTTCTTCCTCGCTAGGGAAGCGCGTAAGCAGGTCAAGGTTGTTCTCTCTGGAGAGGGTGCAGATGAGCTATTTGGAGGATACAATATTTACAGAGAACCTATTGATGTTCGCCCACTTAGCTGTCTACCATTTATTGTGAAGAAATATTTTCTGCGTCCTTTTTTAAAATTGCCATTTAATTTTATCGGAAAAAATTATATCAGAAGGGGAGTGACTAGGTTGGAAGATAGGTATATTGGCAATGCAAATATTTTTACTGAGAAAGATAGAAATTTAATCTGGAAAAAAGACAAATATTCTCCAAAGTTTTTACCAAGAAAGGTCTTAGCTGGAGTTTATGAAAAAATAAGAGGGGAGAATGACTCAAGAAAAATGCAGTATGTTGATATTAAAACATGGCTTCGTGGCGACATCTTAGCGAAGGCTGACAAGATGACTATGGCCAACTCACTTGAGCTTCGAGTTCCCTTCTTGGACAAAGAAGTTGCGGAGTTCTCAGAAACAATTCCTGATAAGTTCAAATACAAAGATAAGAAAACCAAGTATATATTAAGACAAGCCTTTGCCAGCATCCTACCTAAAACAACTTCAGATAGAAAGAAGCTAGGCTTCCCAACGCCATTTGGTGCATGGCTTAAGGATAGTCCAGATGAAGTTATGGATATCATACTTAAAAATGAATACATCAAAGAGTATATGAATATGGACTTCATTGAAGATCTGGTCAAAAAGCACGTTAGCGGAAAGATTATAGGAAAGGTAGATATATCAAGAAAGATTTATGCACTATTAATGCTTTCTCTATGGTATAATGAATTCATAAAAGCAAAATAACAAAAACAATAATCTATTTTATGAAAAATAAATTCTTAAGTCAGCTATCTAATCGCCCAAGAGAAATTAACAACAAAGGCTTTATAGAGATCATAGTTGTAATTATTGTTGCTCTCGTATTACTTAATCTAATTGGAATAGATTTAAAAGCCGTTTTAGCTAAGGAGTCCGTTAAGCAATTCTTTGGATATGCTAAGGATATGACAATCCTAGTTTGGAATGATTTAAAACTAATTGTGGAGTTTATAAGAAATTTGGCGAACAACTAATCAATAAACAACTAATCAAAAGTGCCCCCGCCAAGATTTGTAAATCTACTTGCGGGAGCGACGAAATGTACCACACCACCAGGTATCAGAGAACCCTGATATTGGTGGTGGCGCCAATAAGGTGGCGGAAAACCTGAACGAAGATCTCGTAGCCATCGTGCGGATTCTCAACACGATGACGAACTTGAGCCAGAACGTCCGCCAACTCAGTGAAGAAATCCTTCTCTGCTGCCGTAGTTGGTGTAGAGCAATCTGCATTATTGGAGACCCCGCAAATAAATTCCGTAGAATGGATTGCGATTGTGTCACCGGTGCAGATTTCTTCCGGTTGAATTTTTGCTTGATAGAGTGCGGCTATGGCACCTCTTTGTTCCGGTTGCCAATCTGCCCAGAGCAATTGTATTGGTTTCATATTTCGATTACTAGCTTGGTGTTTGATTCGATTTGTTGCGTTAGGATTCGCGATTATTACAACAAAGGTCTCACTAAAGACATTTGCGATCACGGACCCATTTCCCAACAAATTGACTAATTTTTGACGTCACAGAATCGCTCTACAGGCTCGATAAAATATCCAGACGATAATTTATACCTATATGTTTTAATCAAAAAGTATTTATTTAAGTATAAATTACTTTTCGTTTTTTTGATCTTAACCTAGTCTGATTTTACGAAACAAGAGGGAAGTGGCCATCTAGCCAAATCCATTAATTCCCAAAACCTGTTCTAAGTTAAAATTTCAAAATCCACATACATAAGTCAGATCCAAGTCCGAGGAAAATGATATACCATAAGTCGCTCATGGTCAAAGAAAAGAGGATGCTTAACAGGTCAACATAAGCCAACTTCAAGCTAAAATCAATTTTATAGCCGAGGTAGCAACGGCCCTTATTTATATATATGTATGTCGCAAAAGATATATTGTGCGACGTGCCTATATTCTTAAACCCCGTTTCCCTGCATCCATTAAGGCCAGCTGATTGATTGCGCTAAAATTGTTTTGAATTTCAAAACTGCCGGACTCTCCCACCTTTTAACTTTTATGAAAACTTTTCTACTTTAATTATTCAAATTTGAAATTTCGTGAATTTTTGAAATTTGGCATAACTTAGCCAGCAGGCACCACTTCCCCGTTTTTGATAAAATTTCAACTGACTAGGCTACTTGGCGGATCTCCAAAAACAGACTTAGACTATCAAGCGGAACAAAACTTATAGCAAAGCAATCTAACCCCATATCATTTGTTTGTTCTGAGAAGTAAATAGGCTTACCCTTTGCTACTGCATACCCAAGTTCAAGCTTACAACTTGTTCCCATGTAGCCGCCTGGGGTTATCAAGTAAACAATATCGGCAGTATTGATGGCGTCGTAGTGTTCCAGGGCGAGCCTTTTCTTTTCCTCAATAGAGTCAGCATCATCTTTATTATTTGAACTGTAATCAATATTAGGAAAAAGAGGTTCTAGTCCAAGACCCTTTAGTTCAGCAATGGTGTTACGGACCAGATCACGATATTTCATACTACATCCAAGGACAATTTTCATGGGCACATTTTAGTATAGAACATAACAAAACACCACCCCTTTCGGAGCGGTGTTTTGTTTAGATAGTTTTTTTATTCTGTGCAATGAATATTACATATCACTAATTGCAACTTCGTGGCCACTTATCTCCACTTGTTACTTAATATTATCAGCTAGTATTTTGTTAGTATTGGCAGACATAGCCTTAGCTACTTCTGACTTTTTCCAACAAGGAGCTGATGATATCCATGGGGCTGTACCCTCTTCCTCGTAAAGCAACTTGGCATATGCCATGTTACCCTCTGCGGAATAGATATCCATTCCCAACTTCTTAGCACGCTTTGCGTGGTAATATTCATTAACTTGAGCTATACCAATGTCTTGGCTATTAGCTATTCCTCTAAGGGCAGTACCGTCTGCGTTAAATTGTCTAAATCTTGACTCACATTTAACGATCTCTGCCATTATAGGCGTATCCTTGAAATATAATCTAACCTTACTTTCTATTTCTGCGTTTCTATCAAGTTTAACTGTCTTTGCTTCTGGAGCTGCAACAGCATCATTAATTGACTCTGCCTCTGCTACCTTAACAAAACTGATTTGTCTTGAAGATGTTGCGGTTATTGATGATTGTGTACTGGTTTCAGTTATCACAGGATTGTCTGTTCCTACCATACCGGAAACAATCATCGCCATACCTATTGTAAGTTGTAAAATAAAGAATCTATTATGTTTGTAATGCGCATGTCTATGTCTGAGTTGGCTATACGCTTGCACGGAACTTAAAAAGCACATCCTTATGTGCTATGCCAATATACTAGCATGGCCAGCCAAATAAGTCAACCATTTTAGGGGTACTTTTACCCCCTAAAAACACTAAAGTAGGGCTATACATAAGGATATAATCAATACAATATAGTTGACTATGCGTCAATCTATGTGTTTTAGTTTTAAGCCTTAAACATAGCCGTACAATCTTAAAAATGCCAATTTGGTCATTTTGGTATTATCCACATCCTCCACCCTAAAATACTTGACTTCTTATTTTGTCTTCTTAGCGGGCCTTTTCTTACTTTGCATCAAGATATCGTTCTGAAGGGTTAACTCCTTTTTAAAGGTCTCTCCTGCCCTATCAAGGGTCTTTGTATCGCAATTAAGGACAATACTAGCCGGCGTTCTATAGAGCCGTAGTAGATAAACCAATAAGCCGAAATTAGCCACCCCCAAGAGGATTGCTACCATGAAAATCCAAAAATGTATTGATATTTTACTCATCATAGGTTATACTGATGACCACTTCTCATATGGCACCAGCTGGGATATCATCTCATGATCGCCCCAAAGAAGTCATAAAGATTTTATAAAGATTTCCAAATTTTTAATAGAGTCTCAAAAGGAATGTTTTAAAATCCCAAATAACACAAAATAAGATAATAATATGGCAACAAAAAAAGCTGGAGGTTCAGCTAAAAACCTAACAGATTCAAATCCACAATACCTAGGTATAAAACTATACGCAGGTGAGCGTGCTCAAACTGGATCAATAATCGTAAGACAAAGAGGAACAAAGATCATGGCTGGTAAGAACGTAGGAGTTGGTAAAGACCACACTCTATACGCAACAGCCCCTGGTGTTGTAGAGTACTCAACAAAGAGAAAGGTAGACTTCGATAACAAGGTAAGCAAGAAGAAGGTTGTTAATGTTAAATAGGTAGAACCCTTAAACTTTACAGTTAATAAAATGCCCGCCGTGATTGGCGGGTGTTTTGTTGGAATAATATTTCAGATAAAAAAATAGACGCCGGCAGATTTGCCGGCGCCCGTAGGTGCCACACTATTGAACTCGTCAGCCGTTACCGTTACTGCCATTGTAGTTGTACGGCGGATAGTACGGATCTGCTGGTTCCACGACATCCCCGATATTCCAAGCGGGGATTACGTAGTAGATGCCAGGCTCCGTGATGGGTAGGTTGAAACTCATAACGTTTTGGGTCGTATCAAGGCTTGGGGTGTAGGACACCCATTGCGAAGTCCCCGATTTCCGAACCAAAGCCGATGTAAACCATTTTCCTTCCGTGGTCCAAAAAGACACCTTGGAAGTAAGTGGGTGAGTCACCTTCAGCTCGGCAGTGATGTTGTCACCGTACCCACCTTTGACGGTTGGAACGGCCACAAAGACATCACAGTCTTGCAGAGTAACCGTGCCCATAATACTCGCTTGGAACCTGGCGGCGTAGGCTGCGGAGCGCACTGGAACTCCACCTTTCCCAACATTCCAATACACCCAGTTGCCGACATAGGTACCATTGGTGTTAGGAGAAACGTGATTTGGTTGATTGCTAGTGTAAACCGCAAGAATCCGATTCCCGCCCGTAAGCTGTTTTGGGTAGTAAACTTTCCCATTGCTGACCTGCAGGTTGTGGGTGTTCTGAGTACGACCGTTATCATCCAGTTCGTCCACAAACGCCGATTCGGCGCCGGGGATTGAAATTGGAATCAAGTCGGCCATTTTCAGGGCAAGACTCTTGTAGTCCTCAGGCATCACGTGGTTACCGTGCGAGTCCGTCACCAACATGAATTGTTTGGACCCACTAAATAGCAAGTCCCAATTGTCGTTGTAAACGGCTGCCCACGTGAAGAGTGGGTCGTCGTAGTTGACCACGTCCACAGACAAACTAATGCTGTGGATGGTGTTGATAATCCCCGCGGCTGAGGCTTCCATCACCAAGGTCTGCGCGTTTGCCTTGTTACCGGTCGGCAGAGACGCGCTGATACTGATCGAGACACCGTACGCCTGTTCCTCGGCATAGGTCTGCAACATGTGCTTCGACATCAGCATTGGAAGCGCTGACTGGTTTGCCGGAGTGACCATTTGCTGAACCTGAGTGATCGGGGTTGGCGCCGATGGGACGGTTGGAGTTGATGTTGGTTCCCCCTGCCCTAGCGCGGTGAGCGCAAGGAGGGCCGATGTGATTAGCGCGCTGAGCGCATTGATTTTCGTTTTCATGCGATTTCTGTATTTCCTGTATTTTCTGTGTTTGCTTTTTCTGTACCTATTCGTTGTTCTTGCTATTCTTCCAATGTTGGGCTGATGCGCAGCCCGTCAAAGTGAAGTACTTTTTTCCCATCAGCCGCGGACTGCGGATGTGGTGTTGCGACCAACTCCTTTGCGGGAGTGGCCGTTGATGTTTGTTCACCCTGGGAAGGTTTGAATTTTCCACAGACGATAGCAATGGCGCCCAAAAGGCACACCACCGCGACAATAATGCTCGGTTTGTTCATTTTCATATTCAGTTGGCAAAGATTCACTGCCAAAAAGAACCGTATCATGATTTGATATATATGTCAATAGTGCTCATTGAAGATACATCTAAAATACTAAGTATTATAAGGATAATATTTAACAAAAAATCACCCCGACTCTCGCGAGCCGGGGCGTGGGGATGTAACCCAAACATAATGAATGGTCAACCGCCCGGTTTATTCAGACGGTAAAATTGCTGAGCTGGTACGGAACCAGGTTGGCCGATAATCACGTACGCCATGTCACCCAGCGTTGAGGTGTAGAGGTATCCGTTGGCTTCCGCCACCAAAATCCTCTTCCCATCACCAGACATGGTCGCTGAGACAAAACGATACTGGTCGAAAGCACCAGAACTGAGACACCCCGTTTTCATGGAATCCTCGGATGTGAAAATCCGACTTCTCCAGTCACCCAGGGCAACAATCTTGGTACAAGTCATATCGCTTGAGATGGAAGCCATTCCTTGTGCACCAGACGCTGAGGTTTGACTCCAGTTTGTTCCGCTGTCCATCGACATCCAGATCTCACCCCAGTGGGTAATCGAGATCAGTTTACTTCCATCCGACGAGGATACTGCCGAAAGCCAGACATAGCTATTGCTGTAGTCCGTACCGTTAACAACTCCGTCGAGTGGATTTGGGATTCGAATCCATGTAGCACCACCGTCAGTTGATCGATACCTAGAACCACCGTTCACGAGCGCAAGCAACTTGAGCCCAGTTGAATCGGACGCGACTGCCGTCCAATTACGCATACCTGCGGCGGTACATGCTATCCACGACACACCTGAGTCCGTCGAGGTATAAATGTAGCCGTTTTGAACCGCTCCCGCCAGCCTCGTACCATCTGAGGATGATGCGATTGCCACCCAGTTACGAGTAGTGTCAGATGTCCTTTGCATCCAAGTGAGACCAGCGTCAGTAGAGGTGTAAATATATCCGTACTTCACACCTGCCGCCAACTTGTTGCCACCTGCGCTTGTCGTAATACAACTCCATGCTCTTACTCCAGAAGCGACCGATTCCATCCACGTAGCACCGCTATCAGCGGATGTGCGGATGTTGGCATTAGTCGCGATAGCAACCAGCCTGGAGCCATCAAATGAAGAAGCTGTACCGACCCATGGTCGCTTAGCATCTGTCAGATGTGGAGTCAGAGCGGGGCCAGAAGCCGTACTAACATGATGCCAACCAGCCAAGTCAGCCGACTTTTCAACATCATAGTAACCGAGGGGTTTGGAAACCCATCTCAGCACTGCGGGTGTCGTATCTGTTGCTGGCGAATAGGCCACCCCTTGCTGACCGATAACTTGCCCATGAGACAGTGAGCTTGCGCCCATCAACCCAAGTAGCGTCATCAAAGTCGCCAAGGCAAACCTTGCGAATCTCGTTGCAGGTCTTCCCTGCTTTGTATTTGTTTTCATCGTTGTTCTTTTTCTTTCTGTGGTTTGATCAATTTCAGTTTGATTTTTATTTTACACCTAAGCCCGTTAGACCTAGCGCTTGATTTCAGAGTGGACAGAAAGTCCGAAAATAAGAATACATCAAATTTGCAAAATGTCACCCCTAACCTTGACCCATCACCTTAACCTATGTTATAAAAAATATATGACTAATTTATCTAATGTGTCCGCCAGTGTCGGTCTTATCCCCCACCAAATAATATCAACCTTCCTTTCAGTATCAATGAAGGATGTTTTTGATATGGTAATAGTGGCAATTTGTATATATCTTGTCCTAATCTTCATAAAGCAAACAAAATCAACATTTATACTAATCGCCACCGTTGTTCTATTTAGCATAAACTTCATTTCCCAGGAATTTGACCTCGCACTAACTAGAAGAATTTTTGAACCCCTACTCACCTTCTTTATCGCAATCTTCATTATTGTTTTTCAACCTGAGATTAGAAAGTTCTTCAAATGGATTAGTGCTGGAAGAAAGACAACTTTTGCAAAAGCCCTTTCACTTCCTGAAGAAAACGCTGAGACAATTGTAAGGTCAGTTTTTGAGATGGCAAAGAAACGCGTTGGCGCAATTATCGTTCTACCTGGTCAATACCCCCTTGATGACTTAATTGAAGGAGGTTTTCCTCTGGATGGTAAGATATCAATGCCCTTAATATTAAGTATTTTTGATTCATCTTCTCCTGGGCACGACGGCGCTGTTTTAATCGAAGGTTCTAGAATAAAAATGTTTGGACTACACCTACCACTTGCTCGTGAGTTTTCAGAATACAGTAGAGTTGGAACAAGACATCGTGCAACTGCCGGCATCACAGAAAAAACAGACGCTCTTGCAATCGCAGTATCTGAAGAGCGTGGTGAAGTTTCAATTTCTCAAGGCGGTAAATTAACAAAAGTTAACACACCAGAGGAGCTGGCAACTGTGATTCAAAAATTTATGGATACAGAAAGTGATGCATCTGACAGCACCAAGAGTCTTAGCCACTATTTTCTAGTTAAAAATAGTTACACAAAAATTGCCGCGATATTACTCTCAATAATTTTCTGGTTCTTCCTCATTCACGCAGCTGGAATTGTTAAAAGCACCTACACAATTCCTGTTGAATTCAAATATCTAAAGGATGACAAAACAATCAGCGCTGATTCAAAAAGTACAATAAAGGTTACTGTAACTGGAAACAACAAGGATATCGCAGGATTAAAACCAGAGGATATTCATGCTGTGATTGATGCAAGTAATTTTAAGATTGGTGAAAATGATTTAGAAATAAATCAAAGTAATATCAAGCTACCTTCGTATATTGAGCTGGATTCTTTTACACCAAAGACCTTAGAGATTAGCACAAAAGCAATCGTGAATTAAAGCGGAAGATGATCTCCGTCCCCCATAAAAATGGTCTTATTCTCACTCGTCATATTCTTCATGAATTTATTGATCCGCTCGTCAATCATTATGTGACGTCTAATCAAAGGTGTTTTCAAAATCATACCTTCTAGACTTCTGCATCTACTAAGCGCAACGTAAGCTTGACCATGCGTAAATGTTCCTCTACCAAAGTCAACTATCACATTATTGTATGTCTTACCCTGCCCCTTATGAATTGTAATCGCCCAAGCGAGCCTGATTGGAAATTGTGCAAATGTTCCAACAACATCCGTGTCAACTGAGTCAAAATCTTTATCATATGAAAATTTAACCATCTCCCAAGTATATTTTGGAACGAGCGCCTCTGTCCCATTCTCAAGTCTCACATAAATTTCTTGCTTATATTCATTTATTTTTGTCACCGTTCCCAAATCGCCATTAACCCACCTCCCCTCTTTGTCATTATTGAGCATCATGATTCTAGCGTTCTCCTTAAGCGCCAAATCCTCATTGGTTGGTAAATTTCTTTCAAACATTCCGCTTTTCTTGCCTTTAAAAATTATTTTATTTGTTTCAAGTTCATTCAATTTTCCATTATTAATTGCATCCGCCATGGCGTTTGTTGTAACTAGAAAAATATAATCATTGAATATTGAAGGATCTAGATTATCATCCGCAGGGTCTTGATGTCTTTTATTTAACAAATCTAAATGTGAATCTCTAATATTTCCACTTCTTATGCCTTCCAAAATATCTATAAATTTACTATCGTCCTGTCTGTAAATTTTATTCAATTCAATTAATTTAAAATCAGCATCAACAAAAACTTTTGAGTCAAAAAAGTACGGGCTTTTGTAATATGATGAAAACATTTCCTCTTCATAACTTGTCACGACCGGTGGAAGTTGAAACAAATCCCCTACCGCTATAATTTGCACACCACCAAATGGCAGATTTTTATTTTTTCCATTTAGACGCATGAACATGTCTACGCAATCAAGCAAATCTGCCCTAACCATTGAAATCTCATCGATGATTATGGAATCTAAGTTTTTGTAAATTGCAGTGCTTCCTGTTGCTTTTTTTATTGAGACAGGGCTGACGTTTATTCCAAATTTAAAGAAAGAGTGAATTGTCTGTCCGCCAATGTTCACAGCTGAAACTCCAGTTGGTGCAAGAATCACAACTTTCTTTTTTGTGTTTTCTTTGAAGTATCGGAGGAGTGTCGTCTTTCCTGTTCCCGCCTTTCCTGTTAAAAAAATATTTTGTGACGTGCTCTCCATCGAGTTCAGAGCCATTAGTGTCTCATCGCTCAATTCAATTTTTTCTCCATTTATATAAAAACCATCTTTTTTTGATGCACCATTTACGCCATCACCCACTCCGCTCGCTTCAGCCTTTTCTCTTTCAATTTTAGCCAAAGTCTTTTTAAAAGTCTCCGTTTTTGATGGGCCAGTTTTTTTCTTAGCGCCACCTGTGCCGCCAGTATATTTTTTAAATTTAGAATATGAGGAAAATGCCATAGCTAGAATTATATCACACAGAAGCACAAGCCTACTCTTAAAATTTCCAAAAAGTAGTTTATAAATAATTATTAACATGAAAAATGAACAACAAAAATGGCGCGCTCATAAAGTACTATACCCCGTACTTAATGAGCGCGCCGACAAGTGACGCAGTGGAGACTATGACACGGCAACAGCAGGTGGAGGTGGAAATGGGATAGGATCCATATCACCCTCCGTCCACGGAGGAAGATCCGGCACATCTGTCGAATCACCAACGGCCGCAACACCAGAATCAGGATTCGACAAGTCCACACCCACGAGCAAGCTCTTGAAGTGTACCCGTTCAATTTTGCTGTATTTCCAGCGGATTTTAAGCATTTTGGCTTTCGCCTCCAACTTATCCACGGTTTTCAGGCCGAAGCCCTTTAGAACCAGCAAGGCTTCCGTGCCCAGCCGTCCAAGGTCTTTCAAGGTCTTCAATTGTTTCGATCCGCTCCGCCGGTTATTACACAGACGGATACCCTCGATAGCCCTCTTGCTCAGGCCTAAGGTGGCGATGTCGAGGTTTCTGTTGATTGGGGCAGTTTTTCTCGCTTTTCTCTTTGATTTCATTGACAAATATTCCTCAGTTCGTTGTTTTAGGTGCTCTTCCTGGCGCGTCCAGCACTAGGGATTGCCGACGTGAATCATAAAACTTAATCAAATATATGTCAATGATATATCAGTCAGTAAACTTCTCGATTCATGTATGTAAATAACTTTCAGATTTAATATAAAAAATGTTGGCACCGAACTCTTCACGAGCTCGGTGCCAGATGGCAGTATTTGACTGCCGGCAGTTTGGCCTTACTTCACTCCAGCAACCAAGCGGGGTGAACCAATGTGGTCATCGTAGGTGGTAGCGTTATGGTTCCCGATCTGCGCCAAGGTATTGCTACCTAAGTTGGAAGGCGGAAGGTCCAGGGTGCCAAAGTCGACCCAATAGGTCTCGCCCGCCTTGAAGTTCCCACTCACCAAGATCGGCTTCAGCGAACAAACCATCACCTGCGGATTGACGTGGTCCAACTTGGCCAACTCACAGGTGAGTGTGTGCTCACCAGGAGTGAGGAATGCGATCCTCGACCCTGCCACCTTTTTGCCGACCTTCTTGCCGTCGATTTCACGAACAGCGATGGCCATCGAGCCCTTGAGGTTGCCACCCCTCGCGGTAACGAGCTTGATCTGCGCCATTTTCGTGGCGTCTGCGGTCCCCAGTCCTCCGATTGGCGTGCACGACGGCAAAGCCGGCAAAGCAATAGTGAGGATAATAAGGGCGAATTTCTTTAGTAGTGTTGCTTTCAAGTTTCAGTTCTATCAATTGGATTGTTTGGATTAAAAATCAACCACACGGTGTCGAAATCTATCCGAAAAACATGATACCACCTAATCGGCATATTGTCAATTTGCAGTCACAAGTCTAATTTACGAATAACCTCATAACTGCTTATGATATAATTATAAAATTAGAACTAACCAAAAACCATGCCTCAAGAAAATATAAGTATAGGTAAATTTAATGCTAGTGTAATTATAGTTAAAGAATCTTGGAATGTCTTAAAAAAGGACAAGGAAATAATGTGGTTCCCTGTTTTATCCGGTTTTCTAACACTAATAGTGGTAGCAGCAATGGCCACCTTTTTCTATTTTACACTTCTTGGCGGTAGTACAACTGAATTCAAAATTGACGAGGCGATGGAGATCAATAACATTGTTATGTACACAACAATGTTTGCCTACTACTTAATAATATTCTTCATTGTTAATTTCTTTCAATCAGCACTTTTCATAATTGTTCAAGGCCGTTTTGCTGGTCAAGATCTAAATTTCAATGACGGAATACAAGGTGCTGGAAAATATATTGGAAAGATATTTGTCTGGTCTCTTATTTCAGCCACAGTAGGTTTAATTTTAAAAATAATTTCAGATAATTTCAAGGTTATTGGAAAAGTTGTTGCCGGCATATTCGGTGCTGCATGGGAAATACTCACCTACTTTAGTCTTCCCGCTCTAGTAATTGGAAACCTAAGTATCAAAGACTCATTCAAAGAATCGGCAGCTATCATTAAAAAAACTTGGGGAGAAACATTGATAGTGAGTTTTGGAGTGGGACTATTCTTTGTTGCTGTAGTTCTTCTTGCGATTGTAATATCAATAGGAATAATAATGCTAGCTCCGACAACATATGTAATAATTTTGGTGTCCACTATATTTGTAATTTTCTATATTGCAATGATACTTCTTGCAACAACACTAAGCTCAATCTATAAATTAGCATTGTTTAATTACGCCAGAACAGGAAATATTCCACAGGGATTTTCAGAGTATATCATCAAGGATGCAATAAAATAATACACCGCCTGATTTTACCAACAGAAAAACCCCACCTACTCTTGGCAAAAAAGCGGTATGGCTTTCTGTTGGAGTTTTTGGTTGGGGTAGTTTGAGTGTTTTAAGTGAAGCTCAGATTGTTTTTTCAAGACTTCTGAGCAAGGCATTAGGGTCAATGAAACGTGCACGAACGTCCAAGAATCCACCTCTACCTAAATTTTCAGGGGGAATTTCAAGTACGTCTTTTTTTCTCTTATGTTCGCGTATGCGGTTCCAATAATGGAGCCTAACATCATTAAGTGCCTGACTGTTGGCATCTACGCCGGACTTACCAGTATTACTACTTTTACTCATGTCGAATTATGGTTGTGGTTTATTCTTTCTTAATTAATAACTTCATCTTTCAATATACTTCAACAAATATCCTCAAAGATGTAGTCAAATTTAGAAGCCACTTTAGAAGGAACTATTACATCACGATATTATCATATTGTATAGAGCTGTCAATATACATTGAAAAAATAACCAAAAGTAAGGGGCCTCCATTGCAGGAGGCCCGATTTAATTTGTGCGGCCGTACGCTATCGGTGGTTTTCTCCACACGGTTTCTTGAGTTGTCTCTCTGCAAGTTATTTGATGTCACGCCTTTCTTGCTGGCGCTACTTTGACTATCTCATTTTGTACCTTCCTTCAATTGAACTGATTCAAAGTGAAACTCTCAACTTACGTTGAGCACTTTGATATTGCTGGTGGTTATTAGTTTTTATGCACCGAACAAATGTTTTCGATCATCGCCACAACCGTGGCGAGACATAGGATGCTTTGGATCAGCAGGATCTCTGCTGGCACCACGAGGGTGCACATCAAGATATTGCGGGTGGACCAAAGGCAACGGCCTCCGTCAACTCCATGATAGAACATGGGGAATTTGATGGAGGACCGGAGGATAAGACCAATCCAAAGATAGAAAGCGAAGATTATCGGTAGGTAAATTACCCACACGGCGGCGGTGTGTGTCCACGTCGCGTGGACACCATCAGGATTCAGATTCATACTTAATGGGGGTTGGTGTGTTCTGCAGTCCACGTGACTGCATTTTTCAAGATACTTAGAGAATATATCCTAAAAAATGCAGTCACAAGACAGTCCATTTAAAGGTTCAATTACAATATCAATTATACCATAGCTTTACTCTATGTCAATGCTTATATAAAAACAAACATAATCTTATGTCCAAAAACTTAAGCGCCAAATACTAATCTCCAGATATTAGCTATCATTTTCCCCTATCTTTGCTAAAATATTTAGTATAAATTATGAAAAAGCTGATTGAAATTATTTTTCTCATTGCAATTATTATTCTAGGAATCACCCAGAAAGATTACCTGGTAAACACCTGGCAACGAGCCTTTCAACAATATTTTCCATGTAAACAGCCAATCTATTACAGCATAGGAACATTCGATACCCGATTTGGAATATCAAAGGAAAAATTCATAAACGACCTCGCTTCAGCTGAAAAGATCTGGGAAGATCCTACTGGCATCAATCTATTCGAATATTCTCCTAATGGAAATTTAAAAATTAATTTAATATACGACTCTCGACAGCTAACCACAGATGAACTTAGTAGCATGAACTCAACGCTTGATAACGGTAGAGAGACTTACGATAGGTTATCAACTGAATACAAACAACAGCTAGCTCTACATAATCAAAAAAATTCAGATTTTGAGTCAAGGCTTACAAATTTCAATGCGAGAAGAAAAGGCTACGAAACAGAGGTTGCGATGTACAATAGACAAGGTTCCGTAAGTACTGAAACTAAAAGTCGTCTAAACAATGAGAGGGATTATCTTAATACAGAATCTTCATCAATAAATCAATTGCAATCCGAATTGAATGATGAAGTAACAAAACTGAACGCAATGGTTGCCAACATAAATAAAAGCGCAAACAATCTAAACGCTGGCGTGAATCAATACAATACAATCAGTGCACCACTCGCAGAAGGTTTCAATGAAGGATTATACAAAAGTGATTCCAAAGGACAACAAATTGATGTGTATCAATTTAGCGATGATACAAAGTTAATCAGGGTTTTAGCACACGAATTAGGCCACGCCGTTGGACTAGAACACGTTGACGATTCAGAAGCAATCATGCACAGACTAAACACAAGTATAAATATGAAAGCAACAGAAAGCGATTTAAATGAGATAAAACTGGTCTGTAGAACAAAATAATTCAAGACAAAAACCCGCCAATTCACTAGCGGGTTTTTTCAATTTTTAACTAGCACCACCTCCTCCACCTCCTCCGCCGCCACCTGCACCACCTCCTCCACCTGAGGCACCACTAGCGCCCGATGAAGCAAAAGCAGATGAGAGACTTGAGCTAAACGAAGTCGAAAATGAAGATGCTGAGAAATTAGCCACACCCCCTGCAGCAACCCCTGCACCGCCTACATAAGTTCCATGGCCCGCATGTCCATACCAAGCAGGCTCTCCTGTGACAATAGAATCAAAGTTTTTTGCCCATTGCTTCTCCACCTTAAATATAATTGCATAAGGCAAATATTTTTCAAATATTTCAGGAGTAAGATTTTGCATTCTGTATCGCTCAGCAGTCTCAAGGTACAACTTAAAGCCCAACCATTCTTCTTTAAAAATTCTTCCCTCCTGTGAAAGTCTTGGGTTATATTTTGTAGATATTACTATTGTAATAATGGCCCATATTGACACAATTACCAAACCTAAATATGGAGTTACTGTTTCCTGTTGAGAAATAACAATGAAGAAAAGTACAAAGGCAATAATTGATATCACGTACTGTAAGTCGAATATGGTTTTCCCATTTATCGGAACTTCATACGCCGAAGATTCATCGAGACTAAGCTCATTAAGAAGCTTCTTCTTTAGCTCAACCATATCTTGATACATCTCCCTCTTTTCAGTATTGGAAGCCGACTTCATTTTTGACGTGGAGAAACTTTCTCTTCCAGCAAACAAAATCCAAAGAAATCTTTTTTCATAATCATGCAATTTCTCATCAGATCCTATGTCTTTTAATTTAGTAACTTTATAATCTTTACTTCTCTTGAGAAGAGAATTAATAACAATTATTAAGAAAATAAGTACAATAAATAACCCACTGTAATTTGAACCTCCACCTGAACTAAACACCACAAGTGCAACTGTTACTATAAATATTATTAATATTGAAGCAGAAATTATTTTTACAATCTTAAGGAAACCTAGTGTTTCTTCCTCCACTATTTTTACATAACCCCTAACCGCCAAATCAACAATTGTTGCAGACCACGCTCGGGGAGTACTACTTTCTGTAACAATTAGTTCCGCCATAGCCGGTGGAAGGTTATGAGGTGGTTCATACTCAGCAATTACTGTTCCCCTACCCTTCTTTAATTTCTCCTTGAAAAGCCAGAACAGAAATAGGAAAATTATTGTACCCAAAAATACAGCCAAAGATGCAAGGTGCGGCCAGTTTTTAGTGAACCAATATTTCCAAAAACTCGATTCATCAATAAGACCTTTTGGCCAACCCAGGGCAATTGTAAACGATTGCTTAGGCGAAAACGGTCCCGCTGTGAAATGGTCAAGCGCATTATCAGATTCTTTGTATACTATGTGTGAATTATTTGTGGCATCCGTTGTGTAAGTTGTAGCTTTAATATCTGAGGAAACAAAATTGTTGGCAGGCAGATAAATATAAACCGTAGAAGATTCTATGGGAACATCGTAATTCGTGAAGATATTCCAATAAACTTCATCATGGTCCTTATAAAAACCAAGCCCACCATGTACTTTATATTTTAAAATCCAAAGATGATCCGTATTAGCAAGATTATAATACCACTCTACAATCATCTCACCGTTCTGTTTATAATATGTATATTTATTCCAACTTGTTGGTAATAACTTATCAAGTACCCCTGAAGAATATTGCAGAGGGGTACCCGTCTCTCCGTCCAATACTTCCACGTCTGTTATATCACTCATTCCATTTAGGGGAATATTTCTATAACCCTTGTGGTATTCGCCTTTATATGAATAGAGCTGCTTCTCCTCGACAGTAAAGCTTGAATCCTTGTCCACCGTAATATTTGCATCAAAGGATTTATAGTAATAGCTTTTGCCTTCTTGCGCAGAAAGATTCCCAAATGATAGCAAGAACAAAAATACTGGAACAACATATAATATCTTTTTCATTAATTATAATTTTAACATATAAAATTTGCATTTCATAAGCGATTAACAAGTAATCGATATTAAGAAATTTCGGCAAACAAAAGCCGCCCACCAGGGGTCGATGAACGACTTCTGTTGGGCGGTGCGAACCGGTTCACGGTGCGCGGACCAATTCAATGATCCTTAACATTCAGAACTCTGAGTGTACTGCCGGCAAAGTTCCCGAAACTCGGGGCAATTGGCCATCAATTCATCATACGTTCCGCTTGCAATAATTCTACCATTTGCAAACATACAAACTCGATCGAAGAGTGGAAGAAGGTGAAGTTTGTGAATCGAGGAAATCATGGTTTTACCCGGAAAGCCCTCGAACATATCTCCATATACCCTTCTCTCAGTTCTCACATCGAGACTACTAGTGGGTTCATCAAAAAGCAACATTTCCTTATCCGAGTCCGCGCAAGCAAGAAGCCCACGAGCCAAGGCAAGACGTTGCTTCTCGCCACCACTAAGACTTACCCCTTTCTCATTCATCATGGAGTCCAAACCCTTCGGTAATCTCGCAATTACATCGGTAAGCCCGGCCATTTCCACATAACGCATAATTTCAGCGTCAGTGTAATCCGCACCAAGCGTGATGTTCTCGCGAATAGTCGCAGCGAAAATCTCTGCCTCTTGCGGGACAAGAGTAATCGCTCTAGCAATTCCATCAAAGCCATGAGAAATTTCCCGTCCATCCACCGAAAGATTTAATGACGATGGGTGATAAAGATTACGCATGACCTTGAGGAATGTAGTTTTACCACTACCACTCTCTCCTACTACAGCAATTTTTTCACCGCTCCTAATCTCCAGCGACACGTCATCCAAGTGGAGCCTCGACGACTCCCCTACGTCTCCGTAGGAGAATGACAAATTACTAATACTGAGGCTTTGCCAACCTTTTGGCAATACGTGATTCGAAAAGCTCTCATCACGAAACGCACTGGAAAGCTCTTCGGCGTTTGACACGCTTGCTCGACGCATAACCGTATCGCTGTACAAGTAATTAAACCTGCTGAAGATGTCACTCATGTTACCTAGATACTTGTACAGCAAAAATACCTCTCCAAACAATGTACCACCTTTTGCGCCGATGTGACTTAGAAAATACGCACCAAGGACTATTGCCACCATACTCGAGCAACACATTGAACTGACAAACCATTTGATTTCATTCAGCTGACTATTTCTCCTAAACAACGCATATGGCGCTTCTGTCTTCTTAACAATCGCATTAAAGACAAGCTTCTCTACACGAAGGACAATGACTGTCACAACATTGGCGATTGCATCGACAATACTTGCGGAAATCTTGTTATCGTTTTGATTCAGCTCACGATATTGGACTATCAGTATTCTATCAAAGCGCATTACGATCCAGAACGTGAACACCATCATGATGACCACGACAGCCGCCGATGGTGGAAACAGAACAGCAAGCGCGATGAAGCTCCCGAAGAATCGTACAAGCGCATAAATAATTTCGAACGAGTTTTTCGTAAACTGATACAAGGCTTGAATGCCCTTCTCAATCTTGTCGATAATCCCTCCCGAATGCTGACCAGCATGCCATTCCAGTGGAAGCGTAAAAATACCTCGAAGGAGGTGCTTCCTATATGCAAGACGGACCTTGAATCCGTTCCCGGTTTCCATCACCCTTGCAGGGCCGTGCATAAGCCAAAAGAAAGCCATTGCACCGACGGTTCCAGTTAACAACAGAAGTAGAGGGCGAATGTTGTCATTCGTTATTCCCTCACTCTGAATGATATTCATAATCTTGGCCCAAATCTGCGGCATGACAACAACATCAAAAGTCTCCGCGAGGATAAAGATTATCCAAACGAAAAGAACAATTTTTCTGTTGCCTACCGAATAGTGCCAAGCCTCTTTGAAGAGGTACGCGAGCGGATTAAGCCCACCTTTTTTAGACTTAGTTTTCGATTTCATTTTCTACCGATTCCTTTCTGTTTTGTTGTTTGTGTGTTTGTATTGAATTAAAAAGAGCTGAAAGAACTAAAAACACCGCTTTTACGCGGTGTTTTTATTATTTAAAGATATGGTTGATCTTTAAATCCTTTGAACACAGCGTAATTTCCCAATATTAGATAGAGGTGCTGAATAACCGTTATAAGACACAGCAAAATAAGCGCGATCATTTTGACTGTCGTGTATCGAAATATTGAATTGATTTTGCGTTTTTGTCATGGCTAATAATAGTTAATAATGGTTGTAGCATCTAATAAATGTCAATAGTCTAGGTTTTTAGGGCCTATACATAGTAATTTATGAGTCGACTAGCAAATATTAAGACGTGGATGGGGCTGGATTATTACAAATATAAAAGCGACTTATCTTGACATAAGTCTAATCATATGTGAATATGTTACTGGATTGAAATCTTCACCTTGCTCTCCACAACAACATTCAATGGTTTTAAACAAACCAGAGCAAGGTTCTCACAAGCACGCTACCAAATAATCAGATGAAGAAAATCAGAACACTCAAACCTGGCACCGTTTGTCGGGATAAAGCCACCGAACTCGATGGGACGATCACCCACTGGCTCTGCAACATGGGTCATGGGATTGAATACATCTTTCAGCCCAAAGGCCTGAATGAATTTGGTCAACCCCTGCCGTGGATAAGGTTGGAATTAGAGCGGCTCGAAACCACGGACGATATGTTCGAGGAGGTCGATGTCCCTGTAGAAATCCTCGCCAGTCAAGTTACCGACAACGCCAGCGGCTTTACTGGTATGGCCGTGGGATTCGTCCGTCACATCAACGGATGCTTCCACGTTGCCATCCAGCCGAAGGGCGTCCTGGAGAAGACAAAGACGCCAGTGAAACGGCTCGATTTTGACCTTCGCCAATGTAGCGGAGAGATGATCACCAAGATGACCGAAGAAGAGCTGGCGGCCAGTAAGCTGTCAAGGCCTTCTCCCGCTGGATGCGTCACTGATGACGGTCTTCCGTCGTCTTGCTCAAACACAGGCTTCTCGGAGTAACAACTCCGACGAAACCAAAACAAGGCCGCTCCAGCCAGGAGCGGCCTTCCTTGTTATTTATTTGTATTTACCGATTGTTATAGTGATGTCTTAACAACAGACATTGTTTTTGGTCCAAAATAACCCGAGGCAGGCGTTATCTTATTTGCCTTTTGATACTTAATTAAAGCAGCTTTTGTTGCTGGTCCAAATTTAGCACTTTCCTTACCTTTTGATCCAACGCCACTTTTTGCAACAAGAAACTTATTGTTATTTAAAAATTGTTGAAGCATCTTTACATCTTGTCCTGTCATGCCAAGTTTTAAATCACGTAAGAAAGACGCTTGTGATGATTGTAAATCAGATGATGAACTATATCTACAAAGCGCCGGTGAACTTGATGCAAAAAATTCGTAGTTTAATGCTTTTGGATCTTTACATCCGTATATGATACTACCCGAAGAAGACTGGCCAAACGTTTGAGTTGAAACTGCAGGTTGAGCACTAACATTTATTGCAAAGGTTGCTGCAATACTATGTGCTGTTGTGACGTTAGTAAATCCATAAGAAGCAACCGGTCCAACAGAAACACCGTCAATCAATACATCCACAGTGTGGTAGTTAGCTGATGGAGTAATGGTATAAACTTGAGAAGCACCATCATCTAGTGACGTTACCCCACTTGGACTAATCGTACCATTTGGTCCAGCTGATATAGTGATGGTGTGAGCAGTGGGAGAATTATAACGAGAGAGGTAAACATGAGAAACAAAGGCACTATTGTATTGTGGATATGTTACGTAAATATTATTAGTTAAGTCCACTGCTATTTGAGGTGAGGAAACTGGATGAGCTACACCGAGGTCAATTGGAGTACCACTAGCAAAAGTATTGGTCCACGCAGACGCATCACCATTCCAAATCCTAACATCTGTTCCATCATAACGTGAAAGATATATTTGGGGGTATGGATTAACGTTGGTATATTGCTGGTAAGTTACATAAACCTTACCATTTGTGTCTATAGCCAATTGAGGTACGGTTGCATCTTTTACTATACCCGTATCTATTGGATCACCATTCGCAAAAGTTGTGGTCCACGTAGATGCACCGTTATCCCAAATCCTAACATCAGTACCATTATAACGTGAAAGGTAAATATGATTTTTTGTACCATTTGACTGATAATAAGTTACATAAACTCTACCGGTTGAATCTACTGCAACTTGGGGTGTGATCGCGCTTTGAGCTATACCTGTATCTATTGGAGTACCATTTGCAAAAGCTGTGGTCCATGATGAAGTGTTACCGTCCCAGATTCTAACGTCGGTGCCATCATATCTAGAAAGATACACATGTAGATTAGAGCCATTACTCTGCTGATAAGTTATATAAACCCTACCCGCTCCGTCAACAGCCAATTGATTAGAATAAGCATCGTTTGCAGTACCGGTGTCTATAGGATCACCGTTAGCAAAAGTCGTGGTCCAAGATGAAGAATTACTATCCCAAATTCTAACATCAGTACCATCATAACGTGAAAGGTAGATGTGACTTTTAGCGCCATCTGATTGAGAATAAACTAAATAAACTTTGTTGGTTGAATCTACAATTAGCTGTGGTTCAGAAGAACTATTAGCTGTACCCGTATCTACCGGAGTACCACTAGCAAAAGTATTGGTCCACGCAGACGCATCACCATTCCAAATCCTAACATCTGTTCCATCGTAACGGGAAAGGTAGATATGAGTACTTACACCGTCAAATTGAAAATATGTTAAATAAACTTTATTATTTGAATCAATAGCCAACTGCGCAGAGCTAGCAGAGCTCGATATACCTGTATCTATTGGAGTACCATTTGCAAAAGTTGTGGTCCATAATGAAGTGTTACCATCCCAAATTCTAACGTCTGTGCCATTATATCGGGAAAGATAAATATGGGTCACGAAACTGACTGTCTGTTGATAAATGACATAGACATTGTTATTGGCATCAATTGCCAATTGAGGTGCATTAGCATTATTTGCTGTGCCAAGGTCAATTGGAGTACCGCTAGCGAAGTTATTTGTCCATGCAGATGCGTCACCATTCCATATTTTAACATCCGTGCCGTCATGACGAGAAAGGTAGATGTGACTTGCGGAACCATTGGACTGTTGGAAAACAGTATATACCCTACCGTTTGAATCTGTAGCAACCTGAGGTGTTAATGCATTTTGAGCTATACCAGTATCTACTGGAGTACCGCTAGCCAAGGTATTTGTCCATGCGGATGCGTCACTATTCCAAATCTGCACAGATGAACTCGCCGCTGCCTTTGATGAGATTCCAAAAAATATAAAAACTGACACTAGTAAAATAATAGTAAATTTCTTATTCAACACCAAGGATGATATTTTAGACATTAGATTAATTATACTGCAATGAACCTATCTCTACTACTATACGACTGTGGACAAGATTCATGCTAAGCTGATTATAATTATTGCACAAAAGGCACTTCTTTCTGATTCTGTATTACATATTCCGTGAAGAATGGGCCACCTGTAACATCCCCATTCTTATCGAAACCAAATGTTCCGTTAACTCCATTGTAATCTTTAACTCCATATAGATAGTTTTTAATCTTACCCGAGTCATATCCAACCGCCTTAATTGCATTCATTGTCACATTTGCACGATCAAAGGATAAGCCAAGTAAGGTTGCATTAACTGGTTTAGATCCAAACTTTTGTTGATATTTAGAAATTAAATCTTCCAAGGCTGGTGAATTTTTAACACCATCACTCAACACTACCCCCTCGAGATAAGTGCCACCAACAGCAAATGAATCTGGAGTTCCTAACGAAAAGTTACCATGAATTTTACCAGTAAACCCAGCCTGTCTAAGTTGCTTAACCAAAAGTGCTCCTGGTTTTCCTGAACTACCTGGACACACATAAACGACATCGGCTCCACCTTCTTTAATCTTCATTACAACATCTCTAAAATCAGTTGTTTTTCCTTCAAAGTTTTGATCAAAAACAATTTGAACATTATTTGCATTAAAGTTTTCTACCATTATCTTACGCACACCCTGTGCATAATCATTATTCTCTGAAATTAGGGCTACTTTTTTGAAACCTCCTTTTACGATTACATTCGCATCGAGTTTGGCAACATCTGAATCAGATGGTCCGTTTCTAAATACATAATCTCCAGAGTTTGCAATAGCCGGATTAGAAGAAAACGAAGAAAATAATATTACTTTATTTTGTTCTGCGATTGGAGCAATAGCTAAAGTTTCGGAACTACAAATACCGCCAAGAATTAACTTAACCTTATCTACATTAATTAGTTTTGAGGCGGCTGTGAGTGCGTCCTTTCCATTACATTTTCCATCTTCATAAATGACTTGGACTTGCCTGCCGTTAATACCCCCTTCAGCATTTATTTTATTTACAACTGTTTCTGTTGAGTATTTTTCAGTCTCACCATAAACTGCAGCGTCCCCAGAAAGTGGACCAATATACCCTATTTTAATTGGACCCTTATCATTTAAATTATTTTTTCCACCAATTATTATTACTAAAATAATCAAAATTATTACCCCTGCTACAATCCAAAAATTTTTCTTCATATGGAGGAATTATATCATGAACATTAGCCAGGTGTCATTGCATCAAAAAAACCCAGATGTCGGACCCGACATAACCCACCCCCCCCCTTACTTGGGACAGTTAATTGACAAAACTAAAGGGTCGCCGCTGAAACGGACGACCCTAGGGTTAAAATTAGTGATAGCTCTTTCAGGAGCCCTTCAGTATCATCTCGTATATTGAGGTCGCAATGACCAACACTACGAGAGTAATACTTACTGTGTTGATGATAAATGGAATGATTTTTGTGAGCGGTTGCTCATTAAACTCCTCCCACCAATCATAATAGTCTTCTTTCAGGTACCCGCAGCCAATAGCATCATATATGTATTTGATCCCATGGTAAGCGAATACAACAGTAATCATAATTGACGGAACTCCAATGAGTAAGGCGGTTAAACCGTTTGTAAAGAAAAATGTTTGACCACCCTCTTTACATAAAGAAGACTCGTACTTATTCAGAATTATCCACACCAGAGTTAGGGCAATCACGGAAACCAGATGCTTGAGTGACTGATTGACCTGATGAGAATTAAGCTGATAAGTTACATTAACAAAGAGCGGAGACGTTTTCATACCTTTATAATTTAACCATGGATAACACATTTTGTCAATCATACCTACTTGAATTCTAATCTGAATCACAACAATCTCCAATTCAATAACCTCCATGGAACGAAAAAAACCGCCGAAGCGGTTTTCTTTTCTATGGTGGACCCGACAGGACTCGAACCTGCCACCCCCTCAGTGCAAGTGAGGTGCTCTACCAGATGAGCTACGGGCCCGTTTGTTTATTTAATTGTTGAAAGCATTATAGCTTTATTTCCTTCCCAATGCAAGCTTCAAAATATGGCCAAGAAACTCATGGGCCTTGACCCCTACTGAACTAAGGGATTTGAAGATTGTTGCTTCCTCTTGTAAACTTGGTTGAGTATTAACCTCTAACAAATATACCCCACGCCTTGGATGAATCAAAAAATCAAAAGTACCATAATGTCGCAAGTTGAAATGCTCCTTAATACTCCTTACAGCATTCTCAATTATCCCCTTCTCTTCTTCAGTAATCATTGCTGGTGCCTCAAATTCATAATCTCCAGAATTTTTGGAAGACCAATCGAAATGACCACCCTTAGTATTTGCAACCACACCTCCTACCCCACCCATTCCGCTAACTCCCTTATGCTTAACTTGAACAGGTATAGTGTTATACAAATCTTGACCTCGAAAATCCTCAATGAAGCCAGAGATTATTTCCTTTCCAGTCAAATATTCCTCAACTACTATTTCTTCACTGAAACCTCGAGTATGTTCAAGGGCCTCCAATAATTCGTTGAAGTTATGTGCAACGGAAATTCCAAGCGAAGATCCAGAACTTCTTGGCTTAACAATAATTGGCATTGGAAATGATTTAAATAGATCGTGAGCAATCGGTTCAACATCTTCATCTAGTTTTATTTTTATCTCCTTATAGTATGGAGATTTAATTCCTAGGTTTTTGAAATGCTCTTTTGCCAACGCTTTATTGAGTGCCATTGCGGACCCAAGTGCCTTTGTTCCAGTATACGGTTTAGCAAATGAATCTAGTATCCCCTGCACTCTTCCATCCCCACCATACGCTCCGTGCATTGCGTTAAATAGAACATCCACCTTACTAACCGCATCCTCTGGCGTCACAGGCGCCCCAGCAATGTGCCAAATACTGTCCCTGTCGACAAATATATCAACTGGTTCATATTCCTCACACAAAGGCTCCTTTTTAAGCAAACTCAAAATATGCTTCCCTGTAGTTAAGGAAATATCATATTCCTGAGAAGGTCCCCCTCGTAATACTCCCACCTTTGTCTTTGCTCTATATAACATGTCTGAATTATAGCACGATGAAATAAATAATTATCCACAAAATTCAAAATTATCAAAAATAAAACCTAGATGGATTACAAACAAATATACAGCACAGAATTATGTGCTGTATATTGTTTTTAGATTAAGTTGTCTATATTATTTATTTTTCAATCACCTTCGGTACCTTGGAGCATTTCCCCTCCGCTAAAGCACTTAGGTTAGCTGTTATCGGATTACCATCTTCTCCGACTCCACTTGTATACTTAAGATCACAGTACAATGTATGCTTACCAACTCCTAATCTAATTAGCGCGGATGGTGTTGGAGTAACATTTACGGTATTAATACCCTTATCTACGTAACAGGAGGCATCGTGGACATTGTTATATACCACTCCGTTACCATCTATCATTGTTGTACTTGCATATCCGTAGAAATTACACTTCTCATCAGTACTTGATGCCCAACTTGGATTTGAGTAGAATCTAAGGCCTTTAATTGGTTTATTAGATGTCCCTACATATGGATCATTCGTACAAGGACTTTTATTGACAAAGTTCGGTGACAACAAAATATTACTAGGAGCAGAAGGTATCACGTCTGTACCACTCATCATATATGCATAAGCAACATAATTTGATAACGACTGTGGATTGAAACCATTGCCGAGGGTAAATTGAGTGATACTAGCTGGAGTCTCTCCCAATAAGGTACTTGATTGATACACATTATATCCATCTGCATTAGTTACACTATTCCATGTTATTGTTGCTCGATTAGACCCATTAACATCTGTACAATATTCACCACTTATCAATGGTGCCGCTACAGTCGTAGTTACAGGGTTAGTTGCATTAATATTGAAGATAGTCCAACTAGATATTTTTCCACTATTTTGATCCTGAGCCGCAACCTTCATAGGTGTTGTTGTTGCAGTAGCCCAAATATGATCTGCTGGAACTCTTACTCCATAAGCATAATAATCACTAACATAATCCACGGCGCTATCACTATTCCAATCGAATAGATATCTGACCCTATCATCAACAGTTTGTGCAAAAACTTTTTTGATTGCAAACATAATCGAAGCAAACAATGACTCCTTCTTGTTTTTCCCCATCGATCCTCCAGATCCCCCAGATGCATTATCTGACCATGCTTCATAGGTATTATTTTCTCCAACAGTAACATCATGTGGCCCTGCTACATTTGGCGCAGAAGGTGTAAGTTCTCCTATTGGTTGAATAACGTTGAAACTAATAGGATAAACAGACTCTCTAAATCTTAACTGATAAGGCGAATAGTAATCAACCAACGTATTTGGACCAAAGTTTAGATCTTCATGATAGGAATTTAGAAAATTCTGATAAGTTGAATAACATCTATTTCTAGTGTAATTAAAATAAGGATATGGTACAGGACAACCGATTACAGTACCACTTGAATTTACCATCTTGTTAACATTTATACATCCAACCTCACCAGGCACACAAAATCCAACTCCATTATCATTTGTAAGATTATTTGATACATTTGCATTATTAACTGTCACTTGACGCTTATCATGTAGCGGTACAGCATTTGTCTTACAGATTCCATCTGACCCCTTCCATCCATAATAATAGTATCCAAATGTTGGTGCATAATACATGTAAGCGGTTTTTGAACCAGGTATGGTTGGGGTACATGCAAATCCATCTGCAATGTCACATTCCCAATTTTCAGAGTCATTGTCCGGAACTAAGGGTGCACCCCACTCTGGATATGTGCTTGGGTCGATAATATAAGGATTAAGGCCACCAACACTAAATGAGAGGCTTTTGTTTGGAGGATCAACTGAAAGTGGAACAAAAATATCTATATTTTGAGTAATGCCAGTTACTGGATTTAGGTATGGCTTTGTGCCCACCTTGTTTCCTGGAGTACAAATTTGGTTTGATGCTGGATATTCAGCATCAGCGATCCAACTACCATAAGGGGTGTCTTGTGTATACCCAATTCCTGACCAAACAATATTATTATTTGTTGTAGAATTTGTCTTGTCAAAATTAAAGTGTACTTTTGTGTCAATTATTAAGTTGCTTCCATTAGGAATTGCGATACCCAAATCATCTCTAACTGAAGAGTCATAACTTATAGACGATGTAGTAGGCTGAAGCGCAGGGGCCCAGTCACCGTCGGTCAAACTACCTGTGTCACTTGCCCAATAATATAAATATGGAGCATCATTAACAATGGTTGAATACCAATAATTCCAAACATAGTCCCACACCCACCAGAATCCGGGAGGAATTGGCAAACCCGGCGGTTTAGGAACCTTATAATACTCGTAAGACTTTACCAGCGTACTTGTATTGTGATTCCAACAAACACTTTTAACAGTAATATCTTTCCAACCTTTAGTGTTTGCAGGTGAATTGAATCTTATATAAGTATTTGTGTGCTCAGTAATACGCGCCAACGCTCCTCCAATATGAAGACTTTTTACATTTTTAAAATTGTCACCATGAATCATTGAATCTACACCTCCAGTAGTCGGACTATGAGGTGGCTGAGGAGGTCGAGAAAGTGTTTTTACTTTTGGATCGAGACATATGAATTTAAAAGTCCCCTTCTCTACGCATCGAGCAAGAATTGGTATAGGGTGATCTCTGAAAATTATTGGTTGAGGAGCCTCCCCTGATATTCTATCAAAGGTAAACATAATCAAGCTATCTGATTGGCTTATAATAGTTCCAGGGTAAACGCCAACTCTAATCGCCCTTACTTGTGTCAATTTCGTACCTCCAGCAAAAGCGGTAACTTTTCTCGGATCACAGTTCATTTGATCTGGGCAATTCTCAGCTTCCATCGGTGTCATACTTTGAACATCAAAACACGAGTCTGAAGAACCACTATTTGAACCATTCGGGTCCGGGTATGTACCACTGTTAGAATCTCCAGTACCAGAATCGGAGCCAGCATTCGGGTCATATCCCGTACCAGAATCGGAGCCGGTACCAGAATCGGAGCCAGCATTCGGGTCATATCCCGTACCAGAATCGTAGCCGGTACCAGAATCGTACGACTCCTGAGCATGCGCGTTCAAATGGATCGAAAACGCACTGATTAGCATTCCAAAAATAATCAAAATTCTAATTTTATTTTTCATCAGCTTTAGAAGAAAACTTTTAATTAAACGGTGCTTGAATGCAATAAAAATTATTATAAACAAGAGTATTAATATACCCAATATCTTTACTGTCATCATAAACCATTTATTTGAAACCAAATCTCCAAACATTGATGACTTACACTTATTTGGATCTACTGAATTACAATCGTAAGGTATATAAACTTCATCAACTAATTTTTGACCACTAAATAATGTTGCGTGTAATTTGAAATTCTTATAAGTTTTACTTGGTGTAAAATCTTGAGCAATAGCCCCCATATCTCCTTTTATCGAGCCATTATATTCATATGCCACGATTGTGTTGTTGTCCTCATCTAAAAGCTCCATCTTCAATTTATTGTCTTCGATTGGGGTATTACTATTTGATGCATTATGAAAACATGAGAATATTGTGTTATTTTGACCTGATATCAGTGGATAAGATGTAATTGAAGGAAAATTAATTCTGGGCATATTTACTCCATCCCTTGCAAACCTAGCGGTCATTACAGACTTCGTATCTTTATAATTAAGCACTGCTTCAACATAGTAAACAGAGAAATTATTATCACTAACAACTACTGGCAACTCAACAGTTTTGCCAGCCTCCATTATTGCAACATGAGTAACTGAACTGATTTTATTTTCAGGTGCTTGTGTGTCCCATTTATAAATATTAAACTCAACTTTTACAGCCTTTCTTTCTTTTGTACTATTGGAAATCGCAAAAGTTGTTGTCACAGGCTCCGTTGCACTGACAATTGGAGAAAAGGCGGCAGCTGTATATGGCTTATTATTAACCTTAACCCCATCTCTTTTAAACATAACCCCCGTAGCCTGCTGACCCGTGACAATAAAGCTAGACGAACCCCCGATGACATCATCAGTAAAACTTAGTCCTGCTAAATTAAATTTATTGCTAGTTACAAAATATGTAGCTATTCTATAGGTTCCACCAATTGCGTATGCTGGCAAATTCCATTTAAATGAAATAGGCAACTTTTCTCCAGCCATCAAGTTAATCTTATCTTGCACGACAAAGGTATCTAATACATCTGGCCCATTTCCATCATTAATAGTTCTTGCTCTAAAAATCTTAGCATATAGCTTACCATCAACTATTGGATAATTATTTTCATTCAACAAATATCCAGAAAAATCCATAGTCGTTCCAGAGACATATTGTCCCATTCGTGGAATAGTACTTATTTTTACACTGTTAAATTTATAGTAGTCCGCGCATTCAGCATTAGTTGTGGTGGCAAAATATCTCTCACCCAAGTCTAGAGCAGAATCAGCCGATAGAACTTTACCACTGCCCAATATTGAAAAAGTGATTACAATTACGGACAAAATGATTGAAGAAAACAACAATCTTTTAAAAGAAATTTTCATACATTAATTATAATGCACTTTGCAATTAACGTCTACAATAAAAAGTGCATAAGTGTTGAGAACTTTTTTGAAATGACCATTGAAATAAATTGCTTATAAAAAATTCTTTTTCCTCCTATTTTTGTGAAATGCAATGGCAAAACGATGAGATTCAGCATTGATTCTTATGATTTGCTCACTTATTTGCTTTTTAAAATTCTCAAATTTCTTCCAGTCTTCCTTATTGGCAAATAGGATATCTTTAGATTTATGATGACTATCTTTTACGACGCTACAAAATAGAATATTTGAGTTTTTTGTTACTTTTAAATTATTGCCTCTGTCTACATTATTATTCCAGGTATCATACGCTCTTTTCAATTGAATTTTATTTCCATCCAAGACAACAATATCTGGACGCTCCCATTCTTCATGCTTTATCCTTCTATTAACGACCTCTTCCAGCGCACCGGGATCGTTTGCCTTCTCAAAATTATTAATTATAAATTTCCTGTATTGCCCCTTATCTAATTCTCCATTTTCCATAACAACCATCACTCCAACCATATCCTTACCTGACAAATGAGCTATGTCATAGGCCTCAATTCTAAGTCTACTGATGTAATCCTGCCCACCAGCACCAAGACCCTCCTCCCTTGCCACATCTTTAATGAGTGAAACATCCTGAATATGATTCAAGGCAAAAATAGTCCTCTTAATTTCCCCCGCCTTCTCAAACTCTTTAGTTTTAGCATATCCGGCCATCTGTTTTTCAAGACTCTTAAGCAGTGCCGGTTTTTTGCCTTCAAAAAACATTTTGATATTCTTTATCTGAACTCCATAATCCTTCTTAGAAATCTCCCCCGTACATACTCCAGGACATAAACCAATCATCCTATTGAAGCATGGGCGTGGATTTATGTTCGTAGTAACAGTATTTGCACCACCCACATTGGAACCTTTGGCATCAGCGGCAATATAGGGCACACACTTATCCCTGAATGGAAATATTTTTCTAATTAACTTTAGTGCCTCCTTTAATTCACCGCCATATGGATATGGTCCAAAGACTTCCTTGTATAATTCTGATTTATTCTGCTCAAGCAATCTTCCACGAACAACAAGAACTCGGGGAAAATCCTCATCGGTTATGACCACATAATTGTAACTCTTATTATCCTTGTCTTTAGTATTGTATTTAGGTTGTTTTTCTTTAATCAGTTGTGCCTCCAAGATTAAGGCTTCGAGCACTGAATCAGTGGACTGAAATTCAACCCTATCAGCAATAGTCACCATATCGACCAAAAGTCGCCCCCTTGTCTTAATTAGGTCACTTGAAAAATAACTACGAACACGCTGTTTTAGGCTGGTTGCTTTTCCAACATACAGAAGATCCTTCGCATGCTTAAAAAGATAGACACCGGGCGAATCTGGCAACTTTGTTGCAAAAGATGATTCAAAATCCTTCTTATTCATAACACAATGAGTCTATCATTTATTTTTGATTTTTGCAGGATTCTTATTAATCTTCCGTAAATTCAGAACTTGAGAAACATTCTCTTTTTTTATCGTACTCAACATCTATTGAATCATCATAAATCCCCTTACACCACAAACTGTGTCTGCCGACAGAAACTTCAAGGTTTCCTGCTATAGATATCTTATTATCAGAACTTGCAACCTGTTCTGTTAGAGATATTTGTCCGGTTTTATTTTTTAAGTAGCACGACTTAACGTTTTCTGCTTCCAAATACAATTTACACTTACCACCAATATTCGTATTATTTGGATTAAATTTAAAGGTATTAATCAAAGGTCCGCCACAAACCTCCGTTGTATCAACCCAAGACCAATTTGAAGTTGTAGTATCACATTTATTTGGAGTTTGTACACGACCTGTTATACGATTACATTTCTGTCCGGGCTTAACACCACAGGATGTTTGAACGGAAACATGACAGTTTTCAGTAATCGTAGAGCTAGATGTTTTGATTGAGACACTTAAATTGTAATTTCCTATCGTATCATACTTTCTAGTATAAGTTGGGTCAGTCGCTCCTAAAATTGGACTGTTATTTTCCATCCATTGATAACTTAAAACCCCGCTACTAGCTGCGCTTGATTTAATTACTTCCAAAATTACATTATCACCCTGAGTCACGGGGTTAGGTTTGGCTATACACGCAAAATCATTATCACCAATTACAGTCGGATCACAAGATGGGTCTGATAATAGATCACAACCTAGTGGCTTAGCTGTTGTAAAGGAAGACTTTCCAACAGTCCAAACCTCTCCATTATAGACACTAACACGAAGATTATAATATGTATTTGGACTTAATCCTGATACCGTCCTATTTTTAGATACAGTACTTCTAACTGCATCAGCGCTTCCAGTAGACGCTAGATTCTTTAACATGCTTATAGCAGAATAAATCCTAGCTATAAATGTAGATCTGTTGACAGATGCCACAACATCCTCCTCTATAACCATAGTTCCATCTAAATTAAATGGATTACTTGGAAATGTATCATATTTTGATACTTCAATTTTATATTTTTTCTGAGGCTTAGTATCCGTATAATCCCATTTTACTCTTGCTGAATATTCTGCTAACTCATCAGCACTAGCAACAAGTGCTGGGTCACCCTCTTTGCTAACATCAGAAGGTCCGACTGTAAACTCAAAGTAATTAACCATAGGACTTGAAACAGGCTTTCCAGGTCCATAACAGCGATACATATTATTTTTAGAACGTATAATACCTGAGTAGAATATTGAAGTTGGATTCTCGTCCAAGACTAATGTAGGGCTACCCCTTTTCCCAAACCCGCTTTCACCTTCATAAGCAGTAGTACATTTAAAAAATGAACCGTAAGTAACATTTAACGGCGGTCCAGCTTGATTACCTTTGATACCTCCAAAACGTGTAACATTTGAATGATAGAAAGCATTTGAATTAGTTCTCAGTATGTATTTACCAGGTTCCATAGGGGCAAACACCTTAGTTGATGTCCTATTTGCAGATGTAGGTGTAAAGCTTGCAAATTTATAATAACTATTTTGCCTATGATCACCAGATCCCGCGGCGGAATTAAAAGCAGAGACGGAGCTGACAAGCGTTCCATCTTCTTTGTATATTCCATAATCTACATGTGTCCAAAGAGTGGAGTTGTGACAAACCTGAGCCATACCTTGTGAATAAATGTCATTTCCCATATTTTCACCTGGCAAAAATACACTCTTAGCAAGAGATGTACTCAAATTAAATTGACCGGGATTTGTACATTGACCACCAGAACAGATTGGCACCTTTGCAAAATCAGGAGTAATTCTAGCTGCATGAACTTCTGAAGTGGAGAAACCTAGCACGAGCATAAATATCGCAATCGGTATAAGAACAGATTTCTTTCTTCTAAGATAAATAGCGCCAATGGCAAATACCACAATCAGTCCCAATATTAAATATTGTATAAAACCCATTCCCATTTTTGGTGCTGTATCAGTCAAGACCGTATTATACTTGGCAAGCTCAGCATTACCCTTTGTAATCACAACCTCCACACTTACAGAATCAGCATCAAAAGATACTGGTAATTCAAAATTTACAATACTAGATAATGTATTTAGATCAATATCTTTTTGACTTGATGCAATAACTTCATTCTTCTCATTAGTTAGAGTCATCTTAATTGTACTAGTTCCAATATCCTCAGAAAGACCTGTTTCTATGTTTACTGGAGAGCCTGTGTATTCAACATTAACAACTGCCATCTCTCCTTGTTTAAACTTTGATTGATTAATATTGACATTAGGAATGGTGGCCATTGCACCTTCTACAATCCACCTACTTGATATAAATGGTGCTCTTTCTTTTCCATTTGAATCAAGGAAATACAGTTGCCCATCATATACTCCAGCCTTAGAAAAATCCTTAAGATCAAGTATTAACTCCTTTTTTTCACCCGCTTTGATTGTAAACATATCATATTCCTTATTACCAACCTCTGGCCTGGATGGCGCCATATCATATACTTTTAATTTAGGAATTAAGTCTAGGTTGGCTGAAGAATTATTTTGTAATTCAAAAATTATCTTTGGGGCTGTATTTTTAGCAACAGTAGGACCTTGTTGTAATGTATATTCGGTATCCATAACTTTAAGAAAAGCATAATTAACTACAGCAGAATCCAAGAAAGCTCCTAATTTTATATTTCTTCCTGTAGATCCTAATACTTCACCTGTTTTCAGAATTGCAATGAATTCTATTCTTGCTGTATCAATATTAGCGCTAGCAGAATCAGGCATTTTAAATTTTATCTTAATCTCCTTACTTGAATTTTTAGGCAGAAAGACTTCTGCTATATTTTTTTGATATCCATATTCCTGAGAAGGACTACCATCTTTACTGGTCATTAAAAATGCAGAAATTGATATATCTGAATAATCCACAGATGTCTTGTTACTCATTGGTATAACAATGTTTACAATATCACCCTGATTATAGACTCGGTCCTTAAAGACGGGTTCTGACATTCTAATTCCAAAAAGATCTTTATCGTTTAATATTTTCCCCTTAACTTCCCTAATATCTATTCTCTCTGGTGATCCACCTGTAGGAATTGTTAAATTTTCTGCAAAGGCAGGGGTTGTTGAAATTAAAAAGGACAGCGACAAAACATAGAATAATATTTTTTTCATCATTCAATTATATACCACAACGCATAAGTTTAATAGGATGTAATATCCACATAATTATTTTTATCATTCCACTCTATTTTTAACCCCAAGCAATGGACACACATTTACAAAGTAATCATTTAATTGGATTGATTTTTAATTAATTGCTATAATTTATCACATGAATACAATTATTGTTCTAACAACAGTGCAACTTGTAGCGATTGCACTTGGCGCGGCAAGCGCATTTATTATTGACATTTTTTTTATCACGTCTCTAAGTCATAGCAAACTTCGAAATCACGAAGTTTCAATGGTAAGAAGGTTGAGTCTACTTAGTATAGTTGCAGCCTGTCTTGCAATATTTCTACAAACCTTAATATTGTTTTCTATTAGAGAAACTATTCCCGATAGCTTTCTTTCCTTCTCGTTTGTAACAATTATATTTACAATTGCTGCTTTAATTTGTTCAATAACCTTAAGAAAAGTTCACCTCCCATCATTACTTAGACATCAAAATGATCATGCGCATTTATCTAATCACCATTTACATCACGGAGAAGATATCGTCCTTGTTTCAACAATCTCGACTGTGTCGTGGGTTTCGGTTTTAATCATTTATGCAATAGCCCAAGATGGTCACTACAGTAGTCCATACCCCTTCATTGTTGGCTATATAATATTTGTAGTAGTAATGTCTGGCTTGACAAAGATGATTAAGAGACATCTGCTTGATTCGAGAAAGCACAAAAAGTCCAAATAGACCCTTATTTTTAAGCGCCAAATTACATCACTAATATTTACGAAAAATATTCTTTGTTATACACAAGTTGTAAACATCTTTTACTCCGTTTCCAGCTTTTTTAATGACGAAAAAAATTCAAGGTATGCTAAAATTGGACTATCATGGCGACAGACACAAACACATACAAAAAGGGCAATTGGAATTCCAATAAAGTGGAGCCATTTCATAATAGAAGAGAGTTGCGAATTCCTCCGCACAGCATTGAAGCAGAGCAGGCTGTTTTGGGATCTGTCATGCTTCGTCAAGAAGCAATTATAGATATTTCAGACCTAATCAAAGCTGAATCATTTTACAGTGAAAAACATAGAATGATCTTTTTAGCAATGCTTGAACTTTCAAGCAAGCATGAGCCAATCGACCTTCTTTCGGTACGAGCAAAAATTGAAGAACAAGGAATTCTTGATCAAATTGGAGGTGCCAGTTATTTAACAGAATTAGTTCACTCAGTTCCCTCTTCTGCAAACATTGAACACTATGCAGGACTTGTTAGGAAGAAGTTCATGATGAGGAATTTAATTGGAGCGTCAGAGTTTATTTCTCAACTTGGTTTTGATGAGCAAGGAGACCTAGATGAAATTCTCGACCTTGCAGAGAAGAAGGTTTTTGAATTAACTAACGTTGGAAATGCCAAGAAATTTACTGACCTTAAAAGTGCTCTTGAAGATACATGGAATAACATTGACAAGCTTCACAATTCCCCCAATGAAGTTAGAGGAGTTCCAACAGGCTTTAGAGATTTAGACAACAAATTGGCTGGCCTACAAAAATCTGACCTCATTATCCTAGCCGCCCGCCCTTCTGTTGGAAAGACATCCTTTGCGCTAGATATCGCACGTCACGCTGCAGTTGAATGTAAGGTGCCAGTTTGCATCTTCTCACTGGAAATGAGTGCACAACAGCTAGCACAAAGAATGCTCTCCGCAGCATCCCGTGTTGATTCATGGAAGATTAGAACTGCCAAGAATCTAAATGACAATGACTTTGAAATGTTACAACTTGGTCTTGGAAAACTAGGCGATGCACCAATTTACATTGATGATCAAGCTGGAAACAACATTGTCAAAATGAGAAGCTTTGCTAGAAGAATCAAGTCTGAAAAAGGTCTAGGACTTATTATTGTTGACTACTTGCAGTTAATGTCCCCAACTGGAGCAAAAGCATCTGATAACCTAGTTCAACAAATTACAGAAATCTCTCGTTCCCTTAAGCACCTGGCTCGTGAGATGGATGTGCCAGTTCTTGCTCTGTCACAGCTCTCTCGTGCAGTTGAGCAACGTGGGGGAAAGCCTCGCCTTTCTGACCTTCGTGACTCTGGTTCTATTGAGCAGGACGCCGATGTTGTCATGTTCATTCACAGAGAAGACAGGTACAAGGAACACAATGAGCGTGACGGTATTGCTGAGATTCTAATTGAAAAGCACAGAAACGGACCAACTGGTGTTGTTAATCTTAAATTCGACGGTGAACATACATCCTTCATCTCAATCGAGAAGAGTGACTTTGGAGATTTTGAAGATCATATGCAGGGATAAACTACGCTCAAAGTTGGCGATTTTTCTCTAAATTAATGGTAAAATAATCCGCAACAACCACACTAAACACCAACACACAACATGGACGCCTTAGACAAATTATCTGAAATATTCAAAAAGTTCCCAGGAATTGGCCCAAGACAAGCTAAGCGTTTTGTCTATCATATTTTGCAGGAAAATGAAGAAGACATAGCGGAGCTTATCAACGCAATTAGTAATATCAAACGAGGTGTCTCAATTTGTGACAAATGCTACAGATATTTTGAGAACAAGAATAAGCAAATGGTTGTCCCCTGCCCGATATGTTCAAATACCAGTCGTGATCAAAGTACCCTGATGATTGTCGCCAAAGATATTGACCTGCTAGCTGTCGAGCGAAGCCGTGCTTATAATGGAGTATATTTTGTTTTAGGAAACACCGTACCCATTTTAGATGAAGAGCCTCACAAGAAGATTAGACAAGGTGAACTACTCTACAGAGTTGAGGAACTTACTAATTTAAAGGAAATAATAATCGCAACAAGTGTTAACACCGAGGGCGAGCATACAGCATTTTACCTAAATACCTTACTTAGACCCTACAAAGAAAAAAGTGGATTCAAAATCACCACACTTGGTCGCGGACTTTCAACTGGAACAGAGTTGGAATACTCTGACGGTGATACACTGAAGAGTGCACTGGAGAATAGACACTAATTTAAATAATTTTATAAAAATAACACCATCCGAAGATGGTGTGCCCCAAAGAATTGAACTTCGGTAACGGTTTGCAACCGAGTGGCGAATACCACTATTGAATGATTACGGACCTAAGGGAAGTGCCCAAGGACTGTCGAACGGCAGTTGATAGTTCAAACAGCAGTAGATTAAGACGAACGCAAAAAGAAGAAAGAGTATACTATCGACAGGGTGTCGATATATCTCTGCGACTGTCTCAAGAAGTTTCTTCAGAATCGGTTGCACAAACCGCCTTCTCTCAACTGGGGAATAAAACATTCTCCAGGTCGACGAAGCAATAGGTTCTCCCTTTTCTGTTTTTACTTCAATCAACCAATCACAGTACGCCCTTCCTTTTTTTACAGATCGACTCATCAAGGTGTATGAGTACTGATAGAACATACCGATATGAAGCGGGCGCTTCAACTCGACAGAACCATAGCCCAAAGCGATTATCTCAATGTCCTCGTCGAACTCAAGGATTTTATGAATCCCCGACTTAGTCAGCGCGAGGACAAAATCCCCACAACACGTCAGACTCTTAAGATTCGATCTGAAGCGCCAGGCAGTAAACGGATTGATGTGAACCTTATTCCAGTCCCCTGTTGCGATTGCAAAAAGGATGAAGCGGAAGAAGGACACAATCAACCGATCAGACTGCCAGTAAAATCCTATGGGGAGATCGCCAATTTCAGATATTCTTTTAAGGTGCATTATCGTAACGGTATATTTTGCCCGGAATTAGGCTAAGACACAATAACACTACTTACAGGCTTCGTCAATTTACCTCATCTTAAGTATATAAACAAAAGAAAAACCCCAAGCTCGAGGCTTGAGGTAATTCTTCAAAACATTGCGCTTATGCGATGCTTGTAATCTTAACCTTAAAGAAAGGTTGTCTGTGTCCAAATTTCATAGATCTTGAACGAGACTTTTGCTTGTATCTCATTCCAACCACCTTAGGTGATCTGCCGATTTCTACGATCTCCCCTGTTACCTTAGCGCCGGTTATCATAGGTGCTCCAACAACTGTTTCTGTTCCGTTATCCTTAAGAAGCACGTCTGTGAACTCTACCTTCTCTCCTAGAGCGTGTTCTCCCTTAAGTATTTCCATACTGATAATAAGTCCTTCAGAAACTCTGTATTGTTTTGCCCCAGTTTTAATAACGGCAAAAGCCCCCTCTGAACTTGCGATTTTTGGTGATATTTTATTAGTTATAGCCATATGGATGTAGAGTATACACTACGAGGCTAAGATAATCAAGTACCTAATTACCCCCACCAATTTTATAGACATTTTATATTTACTGGGGTAAAATTATAGCAAATGCCTATAGATTTTGATGAAAACAAGCCTGGCGTCCCAAGATTTAGCCCTAATGGAAGATATTTAGGAAAGACCTTGCCCGTTAAAGAAAAGAAGGAGTATGGTCCTATTATTGCACTTATACTAAAAGTTAAACTAGCCAAGGACGAGGATCATGCTAAGTTTATCTTATTCATTATAGTTCTCATTGCCTTTGGCTTAGCTATTCACTATGGAATCTTAACTTATAAAACATTCCATCCAGACGTAAACACCGCACCAATTGAATTGGATCAGGCAACTGAATAAGTACAATTCTTCCTTGCCATAATCCTATTCCTCCTCCGCCATTGTCGGCTTATCCAAAACAATAGGATCAATATCAGCAGTTACTGTACTCTCTGTAATTCTCATGACGTCTTTATCTACCTTTGCAAGCTCTTTGTGGGCCTTGTTATAGTGGCTAACGGTAGTTCCTAGAGACTTCCCAAGAGATTGCATAAATTGCTCATAAGCACCCAAATGTTTTCCCAAGTCCTCTACTCTCTTTCTAATTTCTTTTGCAGACTCCTCAATTTGAAGTGCCTTAAGTCCCTGAAGAACAGTTTGCAAATATGCCAAGAATGACGTAGGCGAAGTTATAATCACATGCTTTTCTTTGAATGCATACTCGATCAAATCCCTAGTATTAATTTTAACTGAGCCAACTTGCGCAACCAAGAGATCATAATAAATAGCTTCGTGAGGGATGAACATGAAAGCAAATTCCATGGTATTTTCTGATGGCTTGATATATTTTGAGGTCTCATCAATTCTTGCTTTCAAGTCATTTCTGAATTGTTTCTCTAGCCGCTCCTTCTCAACAGGATCTCTTTCTGTTGAAAGCTTATTATAATTCTCCAAACTGAATTTAGAGTCCACCGGAATTATTTTATCTTTCACAAAAACCACCGCATCGACAATAGTGCCATCATTGAAGGCGTATTGCATTTGAAAACTTCCGGTAGGTAAAACATTTTTTAAGAGTGTCTCAAGATAATACTCACCCAAAATTCCACGTTGCTTTGGATTTTTCAAAATATCCTGCAAGCTCTGTAATTGATCAGCGAATGAGACAACCTGCCTATTGGTCTCATCCAGTTTTGTTAAACGCTCCGTCACATCCTTTAGTAACTTAAACGATTCGCTAGTTTGATGCTGTACAGACTCCCTCATTTCCTTTGATGATTGATACATCTTAGTATCCATGGTCTTACTTACGTCCCCCAGCTTATTGTCCACATTTCTAGAAAGTTCATTTAGTTGCTGAAGTAGGATTTGCTGAGATGATTGAATGATATTTTGAGTAGACTGATCCTTAGCAAAAAACATCGCCTTTTCTTCCTCGCTTAGGCCCTTTGAATTGCCAGATTTGCGCATTAGAATGAATAAAACAACAATATTGATAATAATAATCAATAAAGCTATAATAATTAACGCGATTGTGCCAAAAGATGATATGTTCATAAAATGATTATATCAAATTACTTGCAAATTAAACAATCTTAAAAGGTGCCGGAAATATAAACAAATAAACAACCAAATATATGACAATCTCTGAACAAATTAGAGGCGAGCTTAAGGAAGCAATGATGGCAAAAGATACCGTAAAAATGATGACACTTCGGGGTCTTCTATCTGGCTTTACAAATGAATTGGTAGCGGTTGGTAAAAAGCCACAGGATGTTATTTCTGACGATGAAGCCATCGCCGTCATCAAACGTGCTGTTAAACAAAGAAAAGATGCTATAGAGCAATTTACAAATGGCGGTAGAGCTGATTTGGCAGATTCTGAGAAGGCAGAGCTTGCTGTACTTGAAGTGTATTTACCTGCACAAATGTCTAAAGAGGAAATTCAAAAAGTTGTTGAAGCAAAGAAAGCTGAACTTGGTGTAACTGATAAAACTGGCGCAGGAATGCTTATGAGTACATGTATGAAGGAGTTGAAAGGTAAAGCTGATGGAGGGGATGTTAAGGCGGTGGTTGATGCGATGTTTTCATAAAATCGTAATCATTTTATTCGCCCTACAGAATTCTAAGTGTTATTAAAAAAGAGCGCGCACAGCCAGAGTGGCCATGCGCGTTTTTTTGTTGAGTTTGTGGTCACTCCATGAATGGATAGCAACCGATGTTTTTTGCATGCGCAACCAGGCTGGGTGCCGAATTGTGATGCAAACCGATTGACCTACTGCTGAGTGGGTGGCTGAATCAATTCCTTGATATCGTTTGGGACAATCGCCCAAGGAACCGTTCCTGCATACTCCTTCAGCTTTCTGTAGGCCGCGTCTTCGCGGTTGCGATCGATAAGCACGGTCGCTGCTGTTTGCTGTCCTAAGACCAGCTTTTGAACAGCTTGACCGCGAATTTCTACGTATTCTTCTTTCAACGCCTCCATCTCCCTCACCCGGTAATCAACCGGGAAGATGAACTTGTCAACAAGCATCACCAAGACGACAATCGAGGCAAGAGCAAGGATCATGGACGAGAAAGACCAGCCACGAAGTGACTGCCGACAAGGAACGGGTGTGTATTTCATACCAAACAAAAGACTAGTACACAAACCACAAGCTGTCAACTGCAAATTAAATCCGCTCCCTACTTCCCCCTCCTTATCTCCTCCAAAATCAATTCTAACTGTTTATCAATTTTCAAAAATTTCTCACCAATCTCTCTGTCTCTTTTGGTCTCCGAATCTTCGATGTCATCAATATCCTCAGCTAAGTCCTCATGTGACTCCTGAATATCATCAACATCTTCTTGAATATCCTCCACGTCTTCTTGAATTTCATCAATATCTTCCTGAATTTCATCCAAATCCTCCTCAACTTCTTCCAAACTTTCAGTGTTTCTATTCACTGTCATTTGAATAAAGATTGCAAGATAAATTGCCTCCAAAGAAACGATTGTTGTTAAAATTAGCAGCACTTCGTCTGTAGGAGCCCCAAGTGCAATTGAAACGAATGACATCGCAAATAGAAAAGTATGTGCATACAGTGAAGACTCTGACCCAATCCACACTGATGCTTTTTCTGCAAAAGTTTTTTCAACTATTTTCTTCTCTTTCTTCTCTTTTTTAAAATTCTTTTCTTTCAGTTTGCGATTTGCGATGTTCATAAAATATTTTTTCTTAGACTGATACTATATTATTTAATATAACATACTTTTATTGTTTTTATCTAGAAAATTACCATGGTGGAAATGTGTATGTATTAAAACTAACAACGAAATAACCCGCGCAGAGTTGTGGCAATGCGCGGGTCTATTTGGCCAGATTGGTTTGGTTGATCGAGAGCGTTGCTGGCCAGCAACACTTTCGATTTGAATTATTTCCCGCCCTCTTCCTCGATCATGAGGTTGTAGGTAGGGTAATTGCTGATGTACGATGACACCCTCCATGATAGGCGCTCCCCTTCGGGGAGAGCCTTGACAGCGTCTTGCAACGCCTTTAAGGCAATGTCGAATTCCTTTTTAGCCAAGACGGGGGAAACCCCGCCGTCGCCACCAGGATTTTCCGACTGGACCCAGTCCCTTTCGGCGTCGAGAGCATTTAGATAAGCCTCTTCAACCTCTGGGATGTCCCCGCTCGAGTTTATGAAAGGCAGAATTACTCCGAAGAGCACCCCCGCCGACGCAATCACAGCGAGAAGGTACAAGGTGCAGGTAATCCAAGGATTCGACGACTTACTGATTCGGTTCTTGCTCATCTGCCTTAAATAGTAACACATTACCATGTTTTTGTAAAGGTCTGAGTGTAGACAAATTTACAACCTTATTTATCAACATATTTTAGCATCACACTATTCCCCACCCCTCATTACATGCTATCATATAGACATGTTAATACATGCCTTATCGATAATTGTTTTGGTATTAATAAGTGCGATATTTGGTCCGTTTATGGCACTTGCATATCCAAGTTATAGTATTTTATTTAAAATTATTTTAATACTTGGACTAGCTGCTGCCGTTGGAATAATTATTTTCGGAGTAAAGAAAAAGAAATATTTAATAATTCTTATTGGAGTATTGATTTGGACAATGATTGGATTATTCTATGGACTAAGCACAGCATCATAATTTTTAATTTATTTTGATAATTAATAAGCAATAAAAAACTTCCACCATAGCGATGGAAGTTTTTTATTTTCAACCTACTGTTTTAAAGGCCAAACCTCTCCAGTGCATTGTAAAATTAACTCTTCTTCGCAAATCCTGAAAATGCTTGCAATATTTCAAGTGGAACAGTAAATACGACTGTATTTGATTGATCTGAAGAAATATCATTTATTGCTTGAAGAGTTCTAAGATGCAATGCACCAGGAGTTGATGCCAACATCTTTGCAGCTTCCGCCATGTTCGATGATGCAGCAAGTTCTCCCTCGGATGTGATTATCACAGCCCTCTTCTCTCTTTCAGCTTCAGCTTGCTTTGCAATAGTTCTCTCCATATTCTCTGGAAGCTTTACGTCCTTAAGTTCAACTGAAGAAACTTCAAGTCCCCAGGACTTACTCACGGTCTCAACAAGAACCTCAATTCTATCAGCCACCTTATCTCTACTTGCCAATAGCTCATCCAATGTAACTTCTCCAACCACATTTCTCATTGTAGTTTGAGCATATTGCATAATTGCATATCTAAAGTTCTCAATTTCAAGAATAGCCTTCTCAGCATCTGCTACTTTGTAATAGATGACAGCGTTAACGTTCACTGGGACGTTATCCTTTGTAATAGCATTTTGATCTGGAACATCCACAGCCTTAGTTCTAAGATCAACCTTTTGATATGATTGAATTATAGGAAATACAATTCTCCATCCAGGATTCATTGTCTTATGAAATTTACCAAACATAAATTTAAGACCCTTCTCATATTGATTAACTTGACGGACTGATATAAGTATCAGAACAACGACAACGATTATTGATGCTACCATATTATTTTTATTATTTTATTAAACCAACAATAACTATATTTTAGCGTATTTATGGAAATATACCAGCGTATTTGGCCATATCCAGCAGAGAGGCAATCTCAAGACCTTATTCAATGACGGAGATACAACAAGCACCAAAGTCTGCAAATCATCCTTTTCTACCCGATAGTTTAGCAAATCTAATAAAACCATATTTAGTAATTTCAATCAAAATTACATTGAAAATATTCCACAAAACAATTACCCACAAATAGCTTAGTGGAATTGACCCTACTTGAAAAATATCCTTCATAAGTTCGTTTGTCATAGTCAAAAATATCATTAAAAATCCAATCCAAATAGACATGTTCAAGCGCATATTAGAAAATGGATTATACTGAAAAATTAATTTATCTAAATTTTTGAATGAATACGCAACGGATAATGCATAAGTTGCAAAACAAACAAAGAACACGGAGTGTGCCAACTGCTGATCAACAGTCTTTATCAAGACAAAATATAAGATAAAAAGAAATATGGAGCTTACGATACCAATTCCAAACGCCAGAAACTTAACTTTAGAGTTGAATATTTTATCTTTTATTTGACGGGTATTTACGACAAACGTCTTATCGTATGCAAAAGCAAGCGCGGGCAATGTCCCCGTCAAAATATTAACCCATATTATCTGCAATGCTGTGAGTGGTAGACTGATTGCAAACAGAAGTGATCCTGTAACGACGAACACCGCACCTAGTGAGCTTGACATTAGATATATAAAAACCTTTTGAATATTAGCTTTTATCTTATGACCTTCAACAATAGTATTTGCGATAGTCTTAAAACTGTTATCTATCAATATCATATCCGCCGCCCCCTTAGCAACATCAGTGGCGGATGCTAGAGAAATTCCCATATCCATAGAGTTTAGTGCTGGAGCATCATTAACACCATCCCCCGTCATTGCCACAACCTCCCCCAGTTTTCTATATAAATTACCAATCCTCAACTTGTCTTCAGGTGTGACTCGGGCAAAAATTTTAACGTGGTTTAAGGTTTTAAGTAGCTGGGAATCATCCATTGTTTTAATTTCTTCTCCTGTGAGAATTTCGCTGTCTGATACTTTGATACTGACTTTTTCTGCAATAAACTTAACGGTACCAGCCAAGTCTCCCGATATGATTTTTACCTTAACCCCCTTTCTCTGTATTCCAGATATATATTCATGCATATTCTCCCTTAAGGGATCTGAGAACGCAAAGAGCCCTATTACCTTTAAGCGACTTATATCTTCATCGTTCTTTGTTTTGTCACTCTTCTTGTAAGATACTGCAATTAATCTTTTACCTTGATTGCTTAACTTTTCAAATATTTCAAGTAATTTAGTTTTTTCATCAGCCTTCAAATTTGAGTTTTCAACTAATATGTCCGGTGCCCCCATCACTATTTTTTTATGATCTGATGAAACAGATATTGAGTATTTATTAGTTGAATTAAATGGTAATAACAATTTATTCTTTAAAACCTTATCAATATCTATTTCATGATCATAAATAGTTTTTAGTATAATTGTATCAAAAGCAGAACCTTTGTATAACCAATCCTTTTTATTTTTAGTAACCTTTTCTACCTCAGCTTCAATATTTGAGAAAGCAAATTTGAGTAACTTCTCATGTTTCTGACTGTATACACTGACGCTCGACAACCCGTCTTCAAGCAACTCATTTATTGTGTAGATGTTAGTCAATGACAATTCAGCCCTTGTTAAGGTTCCTGTTTTATCTGTTAATATCAGAGTGGTTGAACCAAGTGTTTCGGTTGATGATAATTTTCTAATTAAACCACCCTTCTTAGAAATATTTAAAACTCCAACAGAAAGTATTACAGTCAGAGCAATTGGCAATGCCTCAGGGACGGCTCCGACGGCAATAGCAGATGCAAGAACCAACATATCAAACATTTCCTCCCCTCTACTTACCCCCAACACAAATATCAACACCACTATTACAAGTGTTATCAGAAATATATACCAAGACATTTGCTGTACAGCATTTTGTGTTGGTGTTTGTGTTTTCTTTGTTCCCGATATAGACAAGGCAATCTTTCCTATCTCAGTATTTTCACCAATGCTTGTAACAATCGCCTTACCGTGTCCATTAGTCGTAAATGTACCTGCATATAGATAATTGTGTCTATTAATTAAATCATTACCCTCGACGATACCACCTGCTTTATCAACAGGTATTGATTCCCCGGTTATAATAGATTCATCGATTTTTAGTTCTGAAGATTCCAAAATCCTACAATCAGCTGGTATTCTTGAACCATAGTTAACTATAATTATATCGCCTGGAACCAATTCAACAGCATCGATTTCCTTTGCTATTCCATTCCTTATGATACTAACTGTATTTTTTATGAAAGAATTTAATTTCTCTATCGTGCTCTCCGCCTTGAATTCCTGCCATGTACTAAAAAAGACATTTATTAATATCGCAGCAAGTATAACAATAGTCTCAATAATTTCGTTTAGATAGAATGTGATGGAGGAAGCGAATATGAGTATGAATATTAAGGGGCTTAGGAATTGAATAAAAAACAACTTCAATAGCCCACTTCTTTTTTTGTCTCTAATTATGTTATTACCGTACTTCTCTCTCTTGGCGTCAATCTGTGAGTCATCGAGACCTTCTATTTTTGAATCAAATATCTCAAATAACGTTTCCTTTTTCAATAACCAATATTTGGTATCTTCTGCATTCTTTTCATTTAGCATTATTCAATTATATGCGATTAACACTGATTGGTCGAGGAATATTTAAAATACAACAACAGAAAAGGTGGGCGCGGGAGTTTCCCGCGCCCACCTGTGAATCATTAATCACCAGTAGACACCAGTGCGAACGATCCACAATTCTAATCACAATACCACCACTACCGAATGCACATGCACCAGACCCAAGGTAGAATCACAAACACCCCCGTCACAGTACTTACCCCAGTGAATAGTCGGTCCTGAATAGTCCAGGTCTTGATCGACAAACTTCCGGCTGAAATAAATGCTATAGAGTTGGCAATCAAAAACCCAGTGTTTGCAAGAATGGGACTCTCCAGTGGAAATCGATAGGTCAAAATCCAATACGGTATCCCGGCAATAGTGGAAGCGATGACAGAAATCACCAACGCCCATTTTTCACCCTTCTTGCCCTTTGTGAACAAAAGCACAACGCACATGACAACCAGAATGGCGATAAAACCATCGAGAGCAGTCAAGGTTGTATACCTATGCTTACAGGCCAAAACAAAAGTCATGACCGTGGCTCCAATTGCATAGACCTTTGGCACAGATGGTGTTGCACCACCTTGTTTCTTCGTGGTGATAAACGATATCCAGGTTAGCGCAGTCCACAAGGCAAATGAAGCAAAAGACAAGCCCTTGCCGTTTTGCATGAATGCGCAAACGATTAGATACGAGTAGCAGATGGCGATTAGCCATAAAACATACTTATCAATTTTCTTTTTCAATTTTCAATTTCCCTTCTTGTTTGTTGTTTATATTTCAAAGCAGATCCAAAAGCACATAGATTACATGCACCATTCCAGCACACTTATAGACACCCTTGGAACTGCCAGGAAATATTTAAAATAAATAGCGTCTGAACAAGTTATACCACAAAAAAGCGTTCTATCAAAGAAACTAATCTACCTATTAATTTTCAATTTCTTGTAATCGTTAGCTAGTCTAAAGTTTTTAACATAAGGGAAAAGAATAACTAGAACAAGTGCGGCAACAGTGTTGAATAATGCTGATATTATAAAGACTGTTGAAAATCCATAGTTCGTTGCGACATAACCACCAATCAGTCCTCCAACAGACGCTGATATCGTCAATCCACCGACGCTAAACAGACTCCATTCATAACCCTGACTGTCTTTATCAATATGATGAGAAAAGATTGCATAATATGAAGCCATAATACAAGCATCTGCGATACCTGTAAAAATATTTAGTACATACAAATGCCAAACATCTTTAATCAAGATAAAGGCAAAACTATAGATAATTGCCATCAAAATTCCAAAAAGTAGGATGTAGAAATCATCGCGCTCGCCTTTCATCATGTCCAACCTTCTAGCGATTGGGATTTGAAAAATAGCTTTAACGATTGAGTATATCGCAATAGACACCCCAACCACAGCTAGTGTTGCACCAACAACGTGCTGAGTAACGTAGATTGCAATTATAGGCAAATATAAACCTGCGGAAACATTAAACAAAAAAATAAAAGTTAATAAAGTCTTTATTGCCTTATTAATAATTGAGTGATTTTTATTTTTTACTACCATGATATATATAATATCATGAAAAGATACAATTAATATTCGATTAGTCTAGAATAGTATCTTCCCTTCAGGAGAATATAATTCAACAGATTTAATACTCTTGTACTGTGTCAAAGTATCCTTAATTACGCTCATCAGATGAGAGCTCTCACAACTACTCAACCCTCCTATTGGACGTCCTTCTGGTGTTTTATCACTCGCAAGCACAACCTTTGCAACTCCACCCGCAACACTAACTGATTTATATACACCATACTTTGATAATTCAGAATCAAACAGGATTTCAAGTGAAGCATTGGCAACCGCAGAAGTTATCGGGATTTGATAAGTAACTTTTTTTGTTATCCCACAATCTTTAGTCTTCGCCATTTCTTTGTCTTGTAAATACACAATCAAAGACATCGTCTCTGACGGTGGAGTTGTTGCAGTTGATGTAGACACCTTGCTGCCCACCACCACAGCCGCACTCTGATCCAAAATCAAAGGTAATTCAAATGTATCAACAGGCGGCATTCCCGATGCATTCTCTTCTGTAAAAACAGCCTTTAATTCAGTTCCATTAGCAAGACCTACTCCTTCGTTATTAAAATTTAAGCCGACAGAAAACAAGCTATTAACTTCGGTCCAATTTTCAGCGATAACAGGTTTTGATTCACCAAGTTTTTTCCACTCACCATCACTGCTTCTAAAATATATTTGTGCAACTCCCGCTTGACCCTCAAATATTTGCCAAGAGCACCCATTTACTTTACTGTTTGAATTATCAATTACCCCCTTAATTACCAAAGGAAATCCAACCCTGCTTTTTGGTGAATGCGAAGTGACCGTCAAACCACACTTACTATTTGTTACGACTGACACGCCACTATTCTTGGGAATAATTTGACTCCAAAAACTAGAGTTAATTCTCAAATATACATACGCTCCAACAACAATTATTAAAAGCCCAATAATTTCAAGCAATAAAATTAGTATTCCCCCGCTTTTGTATTTTTTCATATTATATATATTATACAATAAAACAGACCGAATGTTGCACTAATCAGCCTTAACCAATAACTGTAGTCCCTTCCTTAACATATCAACATACTTCCCGTCTCTACTGGCTGGATGAGGTAGATACTGACTTTTTACACCATTTTCAATTAAGACCTTCTCAATGTATTTTCCTAAGGAAATTAGTACATAACCATCCTTCTCAAATTTCATCAATTTATTTTTTGTCGCCTTATCCAATACCCTTGAATCCTCTTCTTCTTTGGAATTCCACAAATCAAAGTATATCGGATCAATACTGAGATCCAATACAATTTTTCTCAATATTCTACCAGAAGTCGTTTTAGGGTGGAATGGTTCATCGTAACCCTTAGGGTATCCGCCAATAAGAACAATTTTATTCTTCATAATCTTCCAGCGAATAAACATCAAAAGCAATCTCCTCATAAGGGTGAACTTTCTTTACAGCTTCAATTACCGCTTTCAAGATATCTCTAGGTACCACAACCTCTATCTTTTCCTCCTCTACAGATTCATAATTCATTGCTTCCCCTATTGCTGGATTAGAGTTTTCGTTACCTCTAAACCTACCTGTACCGATTGTCGAAAAAGAACAAAGATCATAATTTCCTATTTTACCCGCACCTGCCTTACCAAGTGCTTCACGCACAATGTCGGCATGAGAAAGTGGAGTGAAGATAACAAGTTTTACATTAGATGATGTCATATAATTAATTAAAAAAATGTAATACTATTTAATATTCCCAACCAAAGTCTTACAGCTTTCAACAGAGCCTGTTGTATCATCTTTAACACTATCACATATACTGCTATCATAATTTCTTTGAGCAACTAAATAGAAACAACTGTTCCTTGTGGCTGAGAAAGTATTTTTAGCATCAATGGGTATATTAAAACAAATTTTAGGATTGCCAGACGCTACAGCAACACCTTGAAAGCACTTATTTTTATTTTCATCCAAATCGAAACCATCATTTTTATTTACCGTATTACACAATGCTTGATCTTGTTCTAAATAGGCTTTATTAATTATAAAAGCAGACGTACTCTCCACTTCTTTAATATAGCCAGAGTGTGTATATTTTGGAACACCATTAGTATATAATGCCTTCATCAGAGCGGCTGGATTATCTTTAATCGTAAATACTGGAGTCTTAGCATCCGTTCGAACATTATTCAATTCGTATAGTTTAATATAGTATTGACCCGTTGGAATAGACAACATAGGCACTGTCCAGTCCACATTCTTAGATTGTCCCATACGGAAACCTTCAGAAAAATTTGACGCATCTGGATTAACTTCATGATCATCTGATGCTCTAAATAATCTCATTTTGATTGTCGATACATCTATACTACTTTTCCACGTAATATTAACTTTGTCATCATATTTGAATATATCCCCTGCTTTTGGAGTTAGAAAATTAAATGCAAACACTGGTTTATTAACAGGAATGGAAATAGAAGCCTCTGTATTTTTAAATTGAGTACCGTAACCACCAGAACAATTTAAGTCAACCTTCAAATTATTTTCATAATCATTTCCAGCACGGGCATAAATTTCAACAGAGTCTACACCCTTTCTGTTGTTAATTGGGTCACTCATCATCTTACCGATGTCTCCCCCGTCAACATAGGGGATGTCTGAAAATCCACCAAACTTACAATGATCCATACCTGGGGCATTCCAAGATATTTTTATCTTTGAACCAAAATCAACTCTTGGTATGTCGGATAAACCATTAACTTTAACGCTAATAGGATTAGTCTTAGCGCTCACACCTTGTAGAAAAACATAAGGTCCATTATTTGGGAATGTGTCACCATCAGCTAGGAATAATATCTTAGTCTTATCTGCTACTGCTTTTTTACTATTGTCAGAACTAGAGACGGAATCAGTTTTAGGACTGATAGGCTTACTTGTTTCTGGTTGCACTTGTGCTTGTTCAGCTACAGGTTTTTGAACATTACCACTCTGATTATCTGATAAGGTATCTTCTGTTACTTTAGTGGCACTTGTACTATTCGAATTTGAATTACTTTTTTGATTATAAGTATATATCCCCCCTCCGACACCCAGCAAAACAATTACAGCTAACACAAGCGGAACAACAAAACCTTGATTATGATTTTTCATATACTAATATTGTACCTTAAAATCTTTAATTAATTAAACCTCTCTACGTCCCTTTTTACAACCTTATCCAAACTTTTCCTTATCGCATTATCAAGACTTATATTATTGGAATTTGCATAACAAATTAGTGTGTAGATAATATCACCAATCTCCTCTTCCACATCTTGCTCAACCTCTTCGAGTTTTTTCTTTTTTGGACCATAGACATGGTTAACCAATCTTGCAAATTCACCGCCCTCCTCAAATAGTCGCGCCAATATCTCATGTGGACTCCAGTAGGGCCAATTATTATCCTTGAACCACTTATCCAGTTCTTTTTGGTATTTTTCCATAACACTTAAATTATACTACCAAAATATAGATGTGCCATCAGATGCGCCACCGAATAGGTGCAGGTACTATTTCCCTAATTCCTCATCAATCAACCTCGCACTTATTCTTCCTGATTCAACAATTGTTGGCAATCCACTACCGGGATGTGTTCCACCACCTACAATGTATAAATTAGAATACCCCTCTAGCCTATTGTGGGGGCGCAGATAAAGCATTTGGTCTAATGCATGAGACAAGTTAAATACACCGCCTTTGTAGACACTGAATTCATTTTGCCAATCGAGCGGAGTGATCACCTTCTCAACTTCAATATATTGCCTAATATCTTTAAGTTCTGTTTTCTCTTCAATCTTATCTAATATCAAATCTCGAAACTTACTTTTTTCCTTTTCCCAATCTATATTTCCTTTTAGATTAGGAACCGGTACAAGCACATATAGAGTAGACTTTCCTTCAGGTGCCAAGGAATCATCGGTGACCGACGGATTATGAATATAAAACGATGGGTCGGCAGAGAGAGTCATTCTTTCATATATTTCCTCTGTATTATTTTTATAATCTTCACTGAAAACTATATTGTGATGCGGAATATTATATTTCTTTGAAATTCCCAAATAAATCATAAACGTTGAGCAAGAATAATCACGTCCATTTAAATTTTTATCTGTATACTTCGGACGGTGACTCTCCGGTATTAAATGAGACATTCCATATGCAAAATCAGCATTCATGATTATAGAATCAGCGTAAAACTTTTCTCCATTTTCTAATTCAACACCTATAGCTTTATTTTTATCAAAGATAATTTCTTTCACTCCTGTGCTAAGTTTAATAATCGCACCTGAATCTTGTGCAGCTTTTGCAAGTCCTTCTGAAATCTTATGTACCCCACCCTGTGGATGATACACACCAAATGCGTGCTCAACATAAGATAAGATTGTAAAAGCCCCAGGACATTTCCAAGGAGACATCCCTAGATACTTAGCCTGAAATGCCATGGCAATTTTAAAATCTTCACTTTTAAAGTATTTAGATAAAACTCCGTGAACTGATTTTCCAAGATCCATTACAGGAAAGGCTTTCAGAAGCTTTAATCTTAAATAGTTATACCAACGCATATATGGAACCGTCAGACACTTATACAACCTATCGTACTTTACCTTCTGAGACTTCATATATTTATCATATCCATCAATCTCCCCAGGAAATACTCTGGTTATTTCCTTCTTTAGGTTTTCCTTATCAAAATGCACAAAAAAATCCGTTCCATCTGCATATTTTAATCTATACATTGGATCAAGACGTGTCATGGTCATATAGTCTTCAATATTCTTACCAGCTTCCTTAAAGGTCTCACTAAAGACATCGGGTAGCATCACAAAGGTCGGCCCAAGCTCGAACTTGAATCCATTCAAGTTCATGACTGAGTTTCTACCACCAAAATGGGACTTCTTCTCATATATAGTCACATTATAACCTTTGCTAGCCAAGAGCATTGCCGATGTTAGACCACCCGGTCCTGCTCCAATGATGATTATCGATTTATTTTTCATTGAGTATGATTATACCATTTATTTATGCTGCGAAAAGGCCTTCGAAGCCATTATAGTCACCTACACTAATTATACAGCGCATACCCCTTAGTCAATGTATCAACTTCCTTGGATAATCCATATAACAAACAACCAAAATATTTAAAGTCCTCCGTTTTTTTCAGCAGCATAGAATCACACAGATCGTAATCATGCCTTGTATCAAGCATTTCTTTAGGAAAATCTATGAGGGTAATACCTTCTACCTCCTTAGCCCCGATAATCAAATCAGATATCTCATCCGAATTTCCACTTTTAATTATAAAACCATACCTTGCGATTCCTTTGTGTCCAAAACCTGAGGCATCAAGAAGGATCTCTCTTCCCATTAAATCATCATCCCTATTTACTCCAAGCGATACCGCCATATGGCCAAGTACATTCAATGCCTGCCATTTTTCAATTTCAGTATTTATCACTGCAACAATTTTCTTTTGTTTATAGTCGTAAGTCATATTAATATTATAAATTTTGATGATCTGGATTATATCACAATATCATACATAGACACCCCTAAGGACATGAGTTAATATTAGACTATGGAAATAAGGGAATTAACCAACGCGAGCAAACTAAATGATATTATTGATATCTATAAAACCTACAACCCCAGCTCGGAGGAAATAGCGGAAGCAGATATAGCTCTTAAGGAGGACATTACTGAACTCGGAACTAATCGTGCATTCTTTATAGCAGAGGATGAGAAAGTTTTTTATCTATATAAAATAATTTAATGTTAAATAAATCACCTTATGGCTTTTTGTATCGTTTCATCTTAGACGCAGTTGTCTTAATCACAATTGATGTTTTTTTCTTGCAGATGTCAAATGCACCAACATCCACTTTTATCAGAGACATCTTTATTATTTTAGTAATTAGTTTTGCAGACGCCTGGTTTAGGTTTAGATCTTTTTAAAGATGCTATCGAACAATCTCCGTATCAAACCATTGCTCCTGAAAATGAATTGCAGACATAATTTCTTCATCTGTCATTTCAACCCCCTCTGGAACAACTATAAGCTTATCGTCATCATTATCTCTTCTGTGAGCTATAGCAATACAGACACCATCGCCTGAAGCAACCGGCTCATTAACACCTAATAAATAAGCATCGAGCTCTTCCCCATCTGGTGCAGTTATTCCATCGATATAACCATAATTAGCTTCATAAACGAAACCATGTTTTGGATGCTTTGTGCCCAGCGCGCGATCTATTGTAACTTTTACCTTCTTACCAAGTTGATCTTTAGCGAGAATAAGTGATATTGAGTTTTCTTTTTGTGTTTCCATATTTATTTATATTACTTAATAATAGATTACTTACTCTTTTTCAAAAGTAAACACCGTACAAATATATTCGTCACTATTTAATTTATCCTTCTTAATAAGCTTCAGACCATTATCCTCAAGTAGTGCCTTATAGTAGTCTTCTTCTCTATCATAATCGATAACAGTACCCATGTCCGGTATTTCAACATAATGAAGATATTCCTTATATTCAATACCCTTAAATTCAATAACATTCTGCTCTATAAATAGATCCTTTTTGGTTTCTAATTTATTCCTCAAATACTCCTCATTAGACACGACAATAATCAACTTCCCTTTTTCTTTTAGCATCGCCGATATTTTTTGAGCAATTTCAATTAGATCTATCTCAATAAAATGAGGAAAAATATAAATTGCGGTGACGAAATCAAACTTCTTATCCGTTGTATAATCTTGGAATGATTTCTGGCTTATTTCAACATCACCTTTATCTGTATCACTATTTATAAAGTAATCATAACTTTTTTTAGATGGTTCACATCCAGAGATGGAAATATTGTCGCCAAATTTGTCTTTTAACATTCTTATAAAAAAACCAATCCCCGACCCTATATCAAATAAACTAATAGGCGTATCGCCTTTTGAGATAATTTCATCTATTACAAATTTGTTTACAGCCACATTAAGCTGTGTCTTGTCTTGATTTACCCAATTAATCTTGTCGTATTGTTGAAAGAAGAAGTTTCGATTTTTCATTTTCACATAATACAATAAATTGTCTGTTTTTGCTATATGTAGTTTATTTTACCTAGTTAACTTCTTCTCCATTACAACAACATCAAGATACGCACCCTCACTCTTCTTAAAATCATTCTTTAAAAACTCAACTTGTTCGTAGCCATTTTTACTATAAAATTCTATTGTCTTTGGTTTATCTCCCATAACATACAATCTGCTTTTTGTAGACCCGAAATTTTTTGCCCACTCTTCTTGATTTGAAATTAGTTCTTTTGCAACACCCCTTCCACGATACTCAGGCATAACACCAAGCTTACCCAAAATCACCACACCATCCTCTCCTTCTTGAAAATGAACTTCCCCCATTCCAACAGCAACACCACCCTCTGTGGCAATAAAAGTTTTCTTTGTATCTTTGCTAAGTTTTTCACTCCAAATTTGATCAGTCAGTTTTGATACAATATCATATTCATCAGCAAAAGCGTCTGGGTCATTTTTAAGTAAAGTTAAAAATAAATTTCTTACGCTCATCCAGTCATGAGTTGTAGCGATTCTAATTTCCATATATTGATTATATCAGAATTTTGTGTGAACTAAAGGTATCCAACTACGCCAACCCCATGATCTCTCCCACAACATCATCTATATTCCCCTCTGTACTAACTGGAATTGCCCCAAGGGAAAGCATTAGCAGATCAAACTCACTTTGCCATAGAACGTTGTCCTCTTGTTCAGCTTTAGTCTTGCCGTATCCAGATTTATTATTCCTGGTTTCCAAGCGGCGTGTTAAAGTTTCAGGATTTGACTGCAATAAAATTACCTTATCAAAAGTCGACAGAAATTCGGCTTGATTGCTACCACTAGTTGTTCCCGCTGCTATAATATCATTATATTGACTGAGTATTTCTTTCAATTTATCAATATCACACAGACGGTCAACATTATCAAACCAATCTTTTGAATGCACTGGGGAATATTTAACCCTTTCCTTTGTATTATTATCCTGCCAAAAAAATAATCCAGGGATGTCATGAAGATCAATAGCTTCAACACCTCGCTTATTAAGTTCTTGTACAATTGTGGATTTTCCAGTTCCAGCGATGCCTGTTATTAGTGTTTTCATTTATCAAATATAGCACAAAATATTATGTAGCCGACTCCAATAGGCAATTTATCAACTCTTTCATAGACAAACCGTAGGCCTCAGCCTCAGCTGGTATAAAAGATGTTTTTGTCATACCAGGCAAAGTATTAGTTTCTAGAACGTATATTTTATTCGATTCAGTCAATATGAAGTCCGTTCTTGAAATTGACTTACAGTCCAAAAGAACATGGCACCTTAATGCAATGTCCTGAATTTTTGCAGCAGCATTAACTTCAATATCAGCTGGTGTTATTTCTAAACATTCGCCAAGCGTATATTTTGCTTTATAATCAAATATTTTTGTTGAATCAACAATTATTTCCGAAACAGGCAAGGCGACAACCTTACCATCAATCTCTATAACCCCACAAGTGAATTCCCTACCTAAGATGAATTCCTGTGCGAGCATATCTTTATAAATTGAAAAGATGTCCTCTTGCATTTCTTCGTACTCCGCTAAGGAATTACATTTAAAAAGACCTATACTTGAACCCTCATTTACGGGTTTTATAATTATCGGAAAATCTATAGAAATCTTTGGATTATCTTTTGTTATAATTTGCCCTTTAGGTATACAAAGATCGTTTTCAGCAAATAATTTATTTGATGCATTTTTATCAATAGCAATCCCTGAAGATACACTTCCAGATCCTACAAATGGAATACCAGCCCTTTCTAAAAGTTCCTGGAGTGTGCCGTCTTCACCAAAGGTTCCATGAAGAACGGGGTAAACAATGTCACACTCTGTCTCAATTACATCATTGATATTAAATTCGCTGTCTTTGGGAATAAAAAGTTCCACTACATCAAATTTTGAAGTATCAATATTTTCAATTACATTTTTAGCAGAACTAATTGACACTTCGTGTTCATTTGACGGTCCCCCGTATAGTATAGCTACCTTAAGCTTTTTTGTTGATTCCTCATTCATGGCATTTATATCACTTCATCTTATTGATCAAAGTCTCATCTTTCAACTGCTCCACCGACTTAAATACAATACCATTTAGCCCATATTCCTTTGCCTTAAGCACGTTTTTCTCGCCATCATCAATAAAGACTGCCTCATCTGGCGCAACCCCCAATTTCTGCAATGTAATATCAAATATTTCCTTACTTGGCTTTTTAATTCCAAGTTCCCAAGAAAAGGACATAACATCGAACATTTCTCGTATCCCCCACTTGTCCAAAACACTTGATTCGAACACAGTAGTATTTGATATAAATCCGAGCTTATAGTTTTCTTTAAGTTTGATTAGCAAATCTTTCATTCCTTCAAACATAGTTGCTTTTTCTATACCTTCTCTAAATAGATTTATTATAAATTCTTCATTTTCAATATTATCCTTAATATTGAATTCCCTGAGAAAATTTATTGCCATTTCCTTTTCTGACTTCCAATTATTTAATTGGACGGAGGTCTCATATAAATGCATAAATTCTGAAGATTTTTCAATTCCGAATCTCTCTTGCAGCGACCTTGAAATACCGACATTCTTTGTTCCAAGCGTCTCCCACAGGTCAAAAATAATTGCTTTTATCATTTGGTCATTATAGCAAATTATCAGAAGTTATAAACATATCAGCCTACTTTTGTTTAGTAGAATTATTGCCTTTCAGAACACCTATGTTGACCCGTATCAGTCTTCGACATAGTCTTTAAATCCAAGATTACGTAAGTATCAATCGCAGATCCCAATCCTCGAGAATTATTAAGTTCAAGATTTGAGCAGTTTTCATTTGTAGCCTCTTCAGATGTGTTTGACCAATAACTTATTTTATTATTCTTTATCGTCACAGGTTTTGAATATGAGTCATTATAAACCATCTGTCTCTTTGTTAGATCAAATATTGTTAAGCCGCGTGGTTCAGGTCCAGTTCCTTCATCAATAATTAGAAAATTATTCTCTAGTGCAAATACATATTGAGCACCATCGTTATTTTTTATCTCAAAATCTTGATCTTCTTTATCATATTTACACGAAATATTTTGATTAACTGATGTTTTGTATTTTATAAGAATATCAGATCCAACACTTTCGGTGAGTCTCTTTGAGACTATGAAATATTTAGCATTTTCAAAGCAATCATTTTGATATACTCTACTATTTAGTATGCAAACTTTTGGCGAATTATAATTTGGCGTTGCATCTTTACCTCCATTTTGCATACACCACTCATATTTAACCTTATCAGACACCTCTATCGCAGTAGACGTTGCTTCAACTTTATCAGGATCGCAAAGTTTTGTTGGAGTAAAGATTGGCGTAGCATCACCAACATTTTTTGATACCCCCATTGAATCCACACACCACCAGCTATTCATACCCGAAACATAGGCTGCTGTAGCCCAAGAATTTCCATTTGCAAAACACCTCGTCCTATTAATTGGGGAAGTTCCAACAATATTTAATATTTTTAATATATTATCTGGTCCATAAGAGGTGCGGTCATTAAAAAATGAACCTTCATCTGTATTTGGTCTGATTGTACAATTATCGAGTCTAAAACTTCCATAACTATCATTATGCTTAGAAGCATAAATTTCTGCATCTGTTCTAAGGCTATTCAAGGAGTGGATGAGTGGATTGTTATCTGGGCTATTTTTAGGCAAAGAGTCCCCGGAAAATAATCCAAGCATAACGTATAATATTATCGCTATTAAGATAATTACAAATGTTATTCTGAAATAGACATCTTGAATCATCAATTTTATTTTCATGGATCAATAATAACATAAATTACTTAAATCATTCATACCCACGGTATAGACTGAAATAATGTTAATCTATAACCACCCGCAGCTTCGGCCACTTTTTTAACCAATTTTTACTTTCGACTCTATTAATGGACGTCTCTAGGTCCATTTTACGAACAGGATCAACTATTCAGACAAATGCGGCTTCGTTATGAAATACTGCAAACTATTAAACCACTGACCAGCTGCATCAGATTTTCTTGAAAGTAATAACGTGGCGCCCATTTTATTAAAAAGCTTTTCAGCCTCTTTTTGAGAAATATAATGCATTTCCATGTGAGGAGTTTTTACAAAAAAGAATACCAGGCGTCTCCAGATGAGCATGGCACGATAAATAACCTCAACAAGTATTTTATATTTTGTTTTTATTTCAGTTGGTTCTTGAAAAATAAGTAACCCACCAGGCTTTAGAGTTCGATACATTTCTACAATATACATCTTAGCCAGATTTGGACTCATGTGTTGAAGTGTAATATTACTATATATAAAATCAAAAGAGTCAGACTCAAATAAACTCAAATCCGATTTCAGATTCAAATGAAATGAAACCCTACCCACATTTTTGTTATATTCTGATGCTTTGTCCACCATGGTAGGTGATATGTCTACCCCCTTAACCTCACTGAAATATTCAGCCAAAGCTTGTGTAAGCCTTCCAACTCCACATCCAAAATCAAGTGCACATCCAAAGTTCAATGGCAATGATTGATTTTTTACGTACGAAATAACTTCATCAATCTCACTTTTTCCAGTTTCAAAAAACTCTTGTAAATCCCACCTTGAATTTTTCTTCTCATCATGGGTTATAATTGACCAAAGTGGGTCTGTTGTAGCATGTTTTTCCCAATTTGCATGTACAGCATTTAAATGTTTTTTCAAATTCATATATTAGAACTATACCATAGATATTTGTGACAGCCACATGCTACCGAGTAGATGATCACAGTTTTACTCATTATACTCAGAAATACCTACTCATTTCGTTTACTCATCCATCTAATAAAATCCTTAAGTACCGCAACTACCGAGACTAATAAAATTACAGCCAGAATTGGACCAATTAGTAAATTACCTATTGACCAAGAATCGATGATAATTGACAATTCATTATCTTGAACACCGATAATAATCAAAATAATATAAAGTAATATAAATACGTATGCAAGGTAATTTTTCTTCACAACAGATACCTGTGCAACATTTGAGTCCTTCCTTCTATTCATAAAATACGTCAAAGTAAATAATATCCAAATCGGAATTAAAATCATTCCAAACAAAAGGGGTTCTCCTGGAAAAAATACCGGGAACAACAACAGCAGAATAGTAACGATTACATATATTGATATGTTTTTATATTTCATATTTAAATTGTATCACAACAATCTGTAATATTTACACCCGTCAGCATTATCTGTTACGGAATTGTAAAAGGAGCTTGCTGCTGATAACAGTATGACTTATCTAATTAGTTGTCAAATAATAAATCCTATTTTTCAACTAGATACATCAACACCTTATAATCAAACCTAAACATTCCTTCAATCAAACATTCCGATACACTCCTCTCATTTTCTTCCATATACTTTTCTTTTTGTTCATCGCTAAGTAGATTGAATGTTGAATGTGATGTAATAAAGCCTAATATTTCATCTTTAGTATACCACTCAGTTAAATCAAGTTCTTTAAACTGAACCTTCGTAAAACCTACTCTATAAAAAATATCTGCCGTGATTGGCTCCTTACCTGACTCTGCTTTGCCACTAAAATACTTCTTAAAATTAAGATGGGCAAATTCAGGAATATTCCTTTTTGTAATCCCCTTTCCACTTTTATAAAATACGACCAATTTACCATCGTTCTTCAGTAATTTAAATATTTTTTTTCCAGCGACATCATAATCAAGCCAGCTATATGCTGCGGCCGCGGTTACCAGGTCAAAAGAATCATCTGGATATGAAATATCTTCAACCTTACCAATAACGTATTCAACATTGTCACCGGCTTCCAATTGAGCAGCCTCCACCATTTCTCTCTCCTTATCGATTCCAATAATCTTTTGGTAGTGTTTAGCAAGATGATTTGTAACAATTCCAGTACCACAGCCAATATCTAAAACATTAGAATCTTTGCCATCACAAAATGCATAAATAAGTTCATATACCTGATCTGGATAGTCTCTTCGGAATTTTTTATAAGCCTCAACTAATTTTGAGAAATTATTCCTTACTTCAGATGGACCACCAACGGCTGAAGATTTTGATATTTTATTTTCTTCATCAGAATCAGAATTATTGCCAGCCAGATTACTATTTAGTCTCATAACTACAATTGTAACACAAATACAAAACAGAAAACTCACCAACCCACGGCCGGTGATTCCAATCACCACTTTTGTCAACGAGCGTGTTTATCTCAAATTTTTACGTCGAATAAGTATTATTAATACAACCATAGTTGCCGCAATCACAAGTACAGTCTTCAGAACTAGAAGTAAACATAGCTCCGCTAATTCTGATGTCGTTAACTTATTAACCCCGCTAGTCCTTGTGGATTCCCATGTCCAGTTTGGATTTGTGTAATTTGGAGTAAGTGAGTATGAAATAGTTCCATTGATACTTATTTCTTTACCATCAAAAAACGACTTGAGTCTAAATTTTTGCTCAGATGGTACCACAACTTTATCTGGTCGAGCGTATCCCATATAACTCTCAGATACTTCAGTTATAAGTGTTGGAAAATTTCCAACTGCTTTAAAACCTAAAGCTCTAATTATGTTTTCTGATACAGGCAATGAACTGAGATAGTCATTATCCCAAGACCACTCATGGTATGGATTGTTATCTGCAACGCCGTTTACACCCTGTCGGAACTTTTTAAGATTTACCCAGTAATACATCTTATTGTCTTGCAACTTTATGATAGTCTTAGTCGTTGAAGCTGAAAAAATATAATTTAAAACTTTAACCTCTGAAGGCAACTTGATTGGAGGTGGAACTACATCGTACGGACTTATTGGTTCTTCAATAATAAAGATGAGGGGCTTTGAAGATTTATTTGCAATCGATGCTACTTTGTTAACTTTCCCATCATTATTCTTAGCGTCCTTTATATTATATCGTGCCGGAACCATTTTTGAATTCCAAGATACTCCTGTGGGTAAGGACTTATTATCAATTTTAATTTCAGTTATATACCAAGGATCTCCTCCTGGTGGATTCATTGAAAAAGAAACCAGCGGGACAAAAAACAGTACACCAATCAACAGTAGTTTTTTCATGTTTTAAGTATATCAAAATCATTCGTGATATTCACTAACCAAAAGTGATCGCGGAGGTTTTACCTCCAACGACCACTTCTACAGATTATCTTTTAACTATTCCCGCCCTCAAATTACAGACTACTTAACTTCTGTCATCTCCGAACCAACAACTTTCTTTAATGCGTACACAGCATCTTCAGGATCTCCATTCTTGTCAAACTTTAATACCGGTTGAGATACCTTTCCATGAAATGTTGTTTTGTACAGTTCATCTTTAATTTTCTCTCCATCAGTTCCCACTTTTTTCATTACTTCTGCGATATATCTTATATCATCATAAGCATAGTTACTTGGATACATTATTTCATCGCTACCAACCTTTTGTTTCATTTTTGCTTTAAAGTCGTCCGTTGAACTGGTTTTTGCTGCAAAGAACACAGATCCGTCTCCTGCCCCATTTAGGTCTTTCCAAAGCTTTGGAGAATCCCAAGCATCAGCCCCAACAATTGGCAGATTGATTTTTAGATCCCTTATTTGTTTTATACCAACAATTGAACCATCAGGAAAACCAGCAAAGTACAGTGCTTCAGCGTCAGATTCCTTAACTTTTGAAAACTGAGATCTCAGGTCTTTACTTGTTGGCTCATATACTTCATCCACCACGACTGTTCCACCAAGAGATTTAAAAGAATCAGTAAGAGCAGCCTTAAGCCCTGTACCCCAATCATTATTAACATAAACTATTGCAAGCTTTTTCTTGCCCAAAGTATTGTATATATAGTCCGCCGCTTTTTTTGCTTGAAAGTTATCCGATGGAATATTTCTGAAAATATAATCCCCAGAATTACTAATAGCGGGAGATGTAGCTGAGTAGGCAATGTTTACTATATGCGCCTTTTCAAACAGCGTAGCAGAAGATAAAACAACCATAGAACATAGACCAGATACAGCTGCTGAGACCTTATCTACATTAATCAATTTTTGTGCCGCACTTACACCCTTTGCCCCATTACATGCGTCATCCTCATAAATAACCTCGAGAGGCCTACCATTTATACCCCCTTCAGCATTAACTTCTTCTACAGCAATCTGTACTGCCGCCTTTGCATTCTCACCAAAAGAAGCCATTTCCCCAGTAAAAGGACCAGTAAATCCTATTTTTATAGACCCCTTATCATCTGAACCTTTTTGTCCACTAAATACTATTATTAAGATAATTATAATTACCGCTACTATAATCCCAAATGTCTTTTTCATATAATGGGATTATATCATGGACCATATTTCAATGTCACTAGAAGATAGTTCGAAATTATTGAGCATTACAAGACCTCACCAACACATACCTGCTTTGCTCTTTATATTCTTAGACACAATAAATGGCTTTACGATTTATTAGAAATTAAAGATACTTACAAAAGTTAATCCATACATTCTATGATTTAAGTCTCAGCTCAAAAACATACACATCGGCATAATACAAATCCCCCACTTTATATATACTTATTTCACCCTTATTTGAATCTTCTTCGTACCATTCCCTATCTTCGTAAACATAATCTTTTACAGGACTAGTTTCAAAGGATATCAGTCGAGCTATAAAATTCTTTGAAATATATTTTAGACTTTCCCTGGCGTTGCTCATTGAATATACAACAATATACAACCTAGTATTCTCATGCATTATTTTTTGAGTAGATCCAAGTACGCTCATTAAAATCTCATTACCACCAGCACCTCCGTGCATACCCTTTATTATTTGAGTATCATATTTCTCTAGAAGTTTTGGTGACAGTATCTCTTGAGGCACATTTGCAATTATTACATCAAACTTTTTATCATTAAAAGGTTCTCCCAAGTTACCCTGCCTTACATCTATCTCAACCTCGTTCTTGATGGCATTTTTCTTGGTTAGTTCAACAGCTTCATGAAGAACATCAGTTGCAAATACTTTAGCTCCTTTTTTTGCAGATAAGATAGCTAATATACCAGAACCGCAACCTATATCTAAGACAGTCTCATCTTTACTTATTTCTATTGCATCTCCAAGAAATTTAGCACCATGTGGGGAGGGTTTAAAAACTTGATTATCTAAATCCAGATCGATCTCAATATTTTGAGTTATATATTTCACATAGCTATTATAACAAAATACAGAAGAAGTAAGAAAGACTATTTGGAGTGTTTATATAACACTTAAATAAACACATTCTTGTGAAAGCTTTTTTAGGATTTTCTTTCTTACCACCATATTAATCCGTTGCCCCATTTCCAATGATTTAACATAAATATTTTAATGAACCGCTGTGACAAATATATACTCCTTACCTTCAAAAAAATTACGAAAATTCAATTCCACCTCTATCATTAAATAACCTAATATAAGTAATTATACATCAACTATAGTTAAGGTCAGGCTTAGTTTTATTTTTATCGATTACACACAAGGTTTAATCTGTTATAATGGATATTGTATGATTTCGGACAAATATAAAATTATATTTATACAGATACCAAAGACAGGTGGAACAACTATTGATAACGTTTTTTCTTCTTGCAAAATTCACATTGGACATGAGTATAATAATCTTGCGGGAGACAATATAGACCACGCCAAGCTCAGTGATTTAATCAAATGGAACTTAATAACTAGTGAGAAAGCTGAAAAATATTTTAAATTTACTTTTGTCAGAAACCCATGGGATAGAGTACTGTCTGATTATTTTTATTTATCAAAAATAAATTATATACCAAAATTATCCTTCAAAGAATATTTGATTGAACTAGATAAAATTGTAAACAAACAAGAATCCATTATGTTTTCAACCAAAGACTACAGGGCTCATTTTAGAAAACAAACTGAATATCTTTTAGATTGTGACTTTGATTTTGTTGGTAAATTTGAAAATTTTCAAAGTGATTTTAATAAAATTTGTAATATTATTGGAAAATCAAAAGAAAGATTAGCTAAGAAAAACAGGACACTACATAGACACTATAGTTATTATTATGACGATGAATCTAGAACATTAGCCGATAGAATATTTAAAGAAGATATTCAGTACTTAGGATACAAATTTAAAAAACTTAATTCAATCGAAAGAAAGATAGACTTTTTAAAATACTATTTATTTTCAATTAGTTTTATTAACCATTGGACAATTATCTCCACCTTCTTTAAATTATCATCGAGACTAAAGAATAAATCCCCACTCTATGCCAAATTTGTTAAATATATAAAGTCCAATTAATACATGGTCTTACTGTAATCTATGGATATTGTATACAATATAAGTATATTTTGTGACACCAAGACGTGGCTTTCCGAACTATTGAACAAAAAAGGTGACATTAGATACTCTCTTCGAGAACTATTATTACTTAATAGATTATAGCAATTTAAAAACCCTACATAAATACCATCAACATAACTGGAATAATCAAAAAAGTTTGGGCTTACATAGTGCTGATAAATTAGTTATTTGAAGATTTATTTTTATAAATAATATCAACAATCTCTTCATCTTCAATCTTAAATTTAATACCCTTGCCAATTAAAATAGCTGTATTGTTTTTTTGCTTAGCATCAATGAGTAAACTTGAAAACAACTTATCAGAAGAATTAAAATCTTCTTTGTTGTAAAACATTGTAAGATGAGATTTTATACCAACCACAGGGTTAAAAATAACAACTCTTTTGTTTGTTATATAAACATTGTGACCTAATAGTTTTTCATATCGAAAAAAACCTGTAACAATTACAGAAACCTTCTCGAGTGTTTTAATTAAATTTTCGTTCGGCAATAATTCTAATGTTGTCATAAATTACATTTTATCATACCTACAATAGACAGACTAACTCGAAATGTATTTCTAAAGAAGTTCGGAACGTGCTTTGGGGTGCCTAAAAATACATTGTAAAATAAGGACGAAAATTCTAGTTGCGCCGCCTGCACCAACGCCTTTTACTTCGCTTCGCTTGTAAAAGTCTGGGTGCATCGGCATCACATTTTTACAGTCGCCTCGCATGAGCCTCGGCTCCTTAAAAATTTGTGACCCCAAGACGTGGCTTTCCGAACTTATGGGTCAAATTATTTAATTTATTATTATTTCTTGGATTTAGATAGTTTTACTGCATTATTGTGAAATCTAGCTTGTTACTTGATACACCCGAAGGTTTGACATAAACCTTATATGAGCCTGGCTTCATATCCATATATGAGGCACAAGGCAATCCAGATTCACCTGATGACTTAGTACATAATCGGCTTGGTAAGGTTACAATAAGAGCTGTATCTCCTGTGGGTAGATAATTACCAGTCTCAATAACACCAACCTGACCAGCTTCATTTTCAAACCAAACACCTGTTTCTCCTTCAAATCCATTAAGATAAATTCCCTTAATCGTTAAGACTACTCCCTGCTGGTCAGTTTGATTAGGACTAATGGAATATATTTTAGGCTTTTCAACTCTCTCCAAATTATATTTCGAGGCTCCGTTAGCAGAAATTAGTTTAAATTTAATAGTTTTAACAACACTCCACTTTTCTTGAGTACAAATATCTGCCTCCTGATTAGGATTACCACAATCCAAACCATAACCAGTTAATGAAATTATGCCATTTTTTATAGAGACGTTTGTTACATCTGACTTGGCGGCGCTACTTGATTTAAAACCAGGATCAAAACTTACATCAAGAACGTCGGTATCAATATTTTTATTATTTAAAACAACCATCAGATTAGTAGAACATGATGCTCCGCAGGTAGAAACTTTAACAACAGCATCTTCATATACATCGCCGTTAATATCCCCCCTTGCAACAACTTTTCCTGTTGGATCGAGGGATGCTTTTATAAACACTTCATCAGGTAAACTATTGCTCGCTTCTGTTTTCAAGGATGATGTCGCAACTGAATTTTCAGACTCAAAAGGTCCGAATAACTTCGGTCCACCGTCAGAATATTCATAGATAAAATAATATTCTCCACAATCAACAATAGAGACACTCCCCCATCCTCCCATACTATTTTTGTATTTATATGAAGAATATTTTATAAAATCAGCCTTCTTGTCTCCACAATAGAAATTAAATTGCGAATCAGATTCCTTAATCTCAATATTTTTACTTGGTATATTCCAGCTGGACGGATTATCACTCTTTACCATTTTGTCTTTCCATAAACTTTCATCAGAAAGGACTTTGTACGTATTTGGTAATACTTCATTTCTTTCAGAAATCATTTTTACAACACTACTTGGCATGTAGTAAAAATAGTAAATACCCAGTATAGCAACCACTATTATAATAACAGCTAAAAATGAATTAAAAATCCAGTTTATTATTGTTTTCTTCATGTTTTAGATTGTACCACCCATTAGGTGATTTTACTAAATCACAGACGTGCACAACATTCACCCAGTAGGCGATTCTACCGAATCGCCTACTCGCCCCTAGTGACCCTACAGAGAATCGAACTCTGATTACTGCCTTGAGAAGGCAATGTCCTAACCGTTAGACGATAGGGCCATGTATTTGCTATTTATTTAGCGGAACTCTAATAATATCGCATAAAATCTGAATTTTATCAATACTCAAAAGAGATTTACTGAGGAAACAAATCCCGACGCCAAAAGCGGCGTCGGGGGCATCTTTTTCCAAGTGCTACTTCACAAGATCGAGCAACACTGGATATTTTGGAGCTGTGGGACGATTGGCCTGATCGATCAACATAACATTCCCTTTGAAGGTAAATTGCACACCGCAACCGTTCTCATAATTGCTGAACACAGGTTCAGTACAATTGAAAAATCTTCTACCCGTTAGGCGTGAGAACGATATTTGTGTGTAAATTAGCTTCAGTAGGAGCGTGGTATCAACCTTCAGACTTTTCTTTTCCGCAGCATCTGGGTTGCGTGATACTATCACCCAATTCCACTCTGCACATTCAATATCGAGTAATCCACCCAGAAGTTGCTCAACCTTTGACGACATTCTAACACTCCCGGGGAAGGTAGAAATGAGCTTTCGAGCTGAAACACGAGGAGGTATATGTACCAAGTGGAGATGGTCAAAACTTCCCGCTGGATCTTTTAGTCTCTTGAAACAATCTTGCGGTATGGGTATACCAGCTCGATTGTCTGGTGGCCGATTCAATCCAGCCTCCTTCAATTCCTTAGGACAACTGTCGAAGGGAATCACTCGATGTGGTGCCCCAACAAGCATTTTCGCTAACTTACTTGCGGTATAGCAGCGAACTGTTGTTGGAACGGTTAATGGTTTTCTGTGGAAGTTACCGGCGGACCTAGGAAGGCCGCCCCATAATTGTGGAACTAAGTTCATAGTAAAAAAAGGATCCTCTGACCCAGAGAAGATAGTGCCATTTATTCTTAATAAAGTCAAATCTACCGCCCGTTAGTTTATCAAGCAAGAACATCACCTCTACGGCGTACAATTCTTCCCATTTGATGGCGTCTTATTAAGTGGAGCTACTCTTCCTGTCCCAACAGGGACTACAGCTCTCGAACTCGTCGCTCCACCAATTACCCCATCAAGACTCTGCCCTTCTGGAGCTCTGTCTGGCGCTACTTGATAATAGCTAATCAAAAACTTTGTTAAATCAATAAAAGGTAGCGCTAATGTATCTGATGAATAATTTACACCCCTTGGATTGATAGTGTAGATGAAAACCAAAAATTTTGGATTGTACGCTGGCAAGATTCCAATAAATGAGTGCAAGTGAATATTATCAGCATAACCAGTTCCACCTCTTACCATTTGCGCAGTACCCGTCTTAACTCCGATTGAATAGTTGGGGTTCTTGTAAACACCATTCTTCAGTGTTGTATCAAAATTGTTTACCATCATATTCACAACTTCAAGCGCAGAATCCTCTTTAATGACCCTTGCATCAAATTGTACTGGAATCTTTTTGGAAGTTCCAATTTTATAATTTATCTCCTTTACCAACCTCGGCTTAACCATAACTCCCCCATTTGCAATAGCTGAAAAGGCGTGCGCGACTTCAATTGGAGTAACAGAAATTCCTTGACCAAAAGATGCAGTTACATATTCAATATCAATATTTCTTGGAGGCTGGATATTTGAAATCAAACCAGAAGCCTCATTTGGCAAATCGATTCCAGTCTTATTACCTAAACCATATTTTGTAAAATAACTTCCAAAAGCCTCATTCCCAATTTTTTGCTCAACATAAGCAAAACCAGTGTTCAGTGATCTTGCCAGTGCGCACTGTAGTGTAATCACCCCTCTACCCTTCTTATCAAAATTTGAAATAGTTTTTTTACTGAAAGTTGCAGAACCCGTATCATTATATGTACTTTGGGAAGTAACAGCGCCCAAATCAATTCCCGCCGACATGGTTAACGGCTTCATAATTGAACCCATTTCATATACACTCTCAATAAGGTCATTCCTAAAAAGTGCAGTGTCTTTAACATTTTTCAAATCATTCGGATCAAAGGACGGATTAAGTCCCATGGCATAAATATCCCCAGTCTGTGGATTCATGATAATTGCCCCAGTTCGCTCTGAAGAATATTGACTGCTAATTTTAGTAATCATCTCTTCAACATAAGCCTGAGTCTTTGGTTCAATTGTTGTCACAATATCCCCCTCTGGACTCTCACCATCAATCACTGTCTTTTTAATATTAGAAAAAGTCTCTACAAAAAAGTTGGCATAAGCATTTGATTGCTTACGACTCAAAACATTGTCATAAGTTCTCTCAAGTCCATACCTACCAGCAAAATCATTGCCTTTATAACCCATAAAACCAAGCACATTGGACGCAAGAGGTCCCCCTGGATAGTATCGCCATTTATCTTGATAAAGCGTTATACCTGGGAGCTTAAGCTTATTTAATTTTTCACCAGTCTCCTGATCAACCTTCTTTCGGAGTTCCTCATATGGGTCATCAGTCTTATTAGCTTTAGCGATAAAATCATCACGATCCAAATCAGGTATTAAAGCCGAAATTTGCTTATAAATTTCCTCTGCCCCACCTGCTTTCACCAAATTTGGCTTCATCGCCAAAACAAACCCAGTCTTTAGTGACGCAGCTGAAATTTGCACGCCATCTTTTTGAGTAAAGAAAATAGTCCCTCTATTGAAATCAGTTGAGGGCTTTTGATATTGTCTATCCGCCTTCTGTCGGTAGATATCCGAATTAACAATCTGTAATAGATACAGTTTAATAAATAGCAACAATGCAAAACAGATTATTGCAATGGAGATTAATCTAATTCTAGATTTGAGCATTACTTCTATTTTACTTCATTCCTACTTCATTGCAACATTCTTTGCGACAAACTCACGAGAAGCGAATTGAGTTTTACCAACTGCATTTTGAAAACCCATCTCATACGCCACATCTATTGAAACACCATTTGAAAGTGACATATATTGAAATTCCAAATCACCCAGCTTTGAATTTAAAGCAACAATTTCTGCTTCAGCCTTATCCTTATTGAAAGCATTCCAAACTGTTGTATTAACCATATATCCATAAGCACCCACAAGGACAACTAAAATCGAAAGCATTGACCAGAATAATGTTACTGATAGTCTATCGATTGTATTTATTGTCTTTGTTACGTTTGTCATGAATTTTATGATTTGTTAATTTATTATTAATTTGTTTCTTTTGCTAAGTTATGTATGTTCTCCGCGATTTATTTCTTTTGAAAAACTCGCATCTTTGCGCTTCGTGCCCTTGGATTAATATCCGTTTCATCCTCTGTTGGAACAATTGGTCTCTTTGTTAAAATCTTTCCCTCTTCATCTTCTTCAAATTTCTTGAAAAAATTCTTAACGATTCTATCCTCCAAGCTGTGATATGAGATAACCACCAACCTTCCTCCTGCATTTAATTTCTCTATCGCTTGTGGAAGAGTCTCATTTAATGCATTTAATTCATCGTTAATTGCGATTCTGAGAGCTTGAAAGGTCTTTGTTGCTGGATGAGTCTTACCGAATCTTGCAAAGCTAGGAACTGATTGCTTGATTATTTCTGCAAGCTTTGAAGTAGATGTGATTCTCTCCAGTTCTCTTGCTTTAACAATCCCCTTTGCAATCTTCCATGCAAATTTATCTTCTCCGTAAGATTCAATGATTGTTCTGATGTTTTCTTCGTCCCAATCATTAATAATGTCCTCTGCAGTGAATTGAACACTATCAGTACCATCCTCTCCAGCACCAACTACAGCGTCGGACATCTCACCTTCAGACTCATCACCCCTCTTGTTTGAAAAAGTCATGATTAGAGGTTCATCCTTTTTGAAGCTAAATCCTCTACCGCTCTCTTCAAGTTCATAAGAGCTAAGTCCAAGATCATAAAGTATTGCATCTGCCTTACTGACCCCAACCTCATCCAATGCTTTTGTTAGATTTCTGAAGTTGTCATTAATGAAAATGATATTTGGCTTCTTTTGCAAATCTTTGAAAGCCATTTCAAAGTTAGCCTTGGCTCTTGCAATTGCGTCTTGATCCAAATCAAATCCTGCAATTGTAATATCGCCATCCATTAATTTTGCAAGCTCTTCACTGTGACCACCGTCACCCAAGTTGCAATCAACAAAAATCTGACCTTTCTTTAAGTCCAATTGTTCTAACACAGATTGTAAAAGAACTGGAATGTGTCTAGTGAATTCAACCTTAACGAATTCCTTCCTAGGCCCATTCTGTTTTTTCCAGCTATTACTGCCTCGACCAGATCCCTTTCCCTTTGATGTTTTACGTTTTGTCATATCAATTAAATTACTCCGAATTCTCCTAATTTCTCAGCAATATCATCGACATGCTTCAAATTTTCCATCTTGTAATTCTTCCAACGCAATTCATCCCAAATTTCAACCTTGTTGTATACGCCGGTAAAAACCACTTTTCCAACCTTATCAGAAAGTCCTGCAAACTCTCTTAGAAAATCTGGAATCAAGATTCTTCCAACGCTATCAACATCAACTTCTACTGCTCCTCCCAAAAACATTCTATTGAACCCTCTACTACTTGCCTGCCCCATGGAAAGTGAACCTAGCTTCTCAGAAATCTTTACCCATTCCTTGATTCCAAACATAAACAAACAGTTATCAAGTCCATGAGTAATCACAACCTTTTTGCCAATCTCTTTCTTGAATTTGGCAGGTAAAGAGATTCTTTTTTTGTCATCCTGGCTGTGTGTATATTCTCCGATTAACATATTCTTTTTTCCATGGTTTTTGTGGCTTAAAATCTATCTCTTTTTCGTTTTCTGTTCCTTACCACTATTTCCCACTTATCTACCATTTTATACCACTTACTACACACTTGCAAACACATTTTAGAAAAAAGTTGTGTATAACTTTTTATTATTGTAGTATTTCAGGCAGAAGCACATTCCAAAGTGATGCGGAGTGTTTTTTCTGACAGTTTTGATGTGTAAAACCAGCCAAACAATCAACCCCAGCTAACAACCGATATGACAACCGAACCTAACGAAGAAATCAGCCTAGCAGTACCCGCGCCGTTGGTACAACTAAGAAAGCCTGCGCCAAAGGATCTAGCTGAAGAGCAAAAGCCAATGGTCACAGAACGATATATTACTGGGCGCGACGCCCGTGGAATAAATGGAGGTGTTGAAAATGACGGCTCCACAGAAACGAGGCAATTGTTTCGTTTCGTAAACCTAATGGGCGCCACCACAATCAATATCAAAAATGGACAAACTCCACTTCAGGCCATTGAGGAGGTTGCCAAAACTAGCCGTAAATTTCGTCAGACATGGCGTCTGGAGAAGACGACACAAAACAGACCAGTATGTGGAGGCTGGACCAGACTGTGGCAACGCAAGGCAACAGACTGGAAAGTGACCAAAGTCGAGAAACTTCAATGCCCGCCGAACGAAAACTTCCAAGATTACATCAGGAAGGTTAGCTCAGCAGCCTGACAATATCAAACTACCTACTAGTAGTGATAAAGCAAAAAGCGCATCCCTCTCCAGGATGCGCTTTTTTATTTTAGACCCCAAGGCCTTGATTGAGACAAAACCTAGAGCATCAAAAATTATTCGATAGAAATTATATGATAATCCGCCTCCCCAGCTGGAGTTGTGAATTTGAATTTGTCCCCCTTCTTTTTTCCAAGTAGAGCGTGACCAACAGGAGATTTGAATGAGATCTTTCCAGCTGACATGTCAGCCTCTTCTGATCCAACAAGAGTGTAAACTTTTTCTGTCTTACTCAAAGATGTTTTAACATGAACTACAGAACCAATCTCAACCTTGTCACTGTGATGAGATTCAATAATTTGAGCATGAGTAAGAACATTCTCTATTTGAGAAATTCTATCCTCTAGTGCAGCCTGAGCTTCACGTGCCTCATTGTATTCTGCATTCTCCGATAAATCGCCAAGAGCTTTTGCAAACTCAAGATTTTGCGCAATTTCTTGACGCTTAACAGTCTTGAGTGTTTCAAGCTCTCCCTTTAACTCATCGTATCGTGCTTTTGATAAATAATCTTTTGATGACATATTTTTTAAATAAGACGCAAAGTATAAACTATTTTTCAGGTCTTGACAAGGTTAAAAATCGGAAAAATATAGTATTATATTATGGCTATAAATAAGGTTTTACTACCAAATTGACATCAATTTTAACCTAATTCACCCTCTCTATTTCATTTAAGCTATTAATCGTACTTGTACTTATACTACTACTATCAATTTCAGTGTTATCAGAACTACTACTATTGTTTGAATCTGTAGGCGTTGGCGCAACCTCAGCCTTAGGAGGAACATAATCTAAGAAATATTGTCTTGCATAAATATTCATCCAATCGATCAATAATCTCATCACGGAAGTCGCTCCGTAAACCGCATCACTTGGACCGCGCTCCATCATTATAACAAAAGCATATCTAGGTTTTTCTGCTGGCCAATAACCGACGGACCAAGAGTTGATATATTTTTTAAGTGTTCCAAGTTGAGCTGTTCCAGTTTTACCTGCAATTTTTACAAAAGGAACATTCAAAGGCTTCATTGTTCCGTCAGTAACAGTCATTCTCATTCCCTCTCTTACAACATTGAAGTAACTCGCCTTATCTATTGCAATTTTGTTTTGAGTTAATCTCTGATCCTGTAGACCAAAGGCGCTCAAAGTATTAGCATCTCTCTGAACTCCCTGCGCTGTATACTCCGATGTCGTTGAAGACATATTCAAAGTTGGAGTGACCATATATCCACCATTTGCGAGTGCAGAAACAGCTCTAACTGTTTGAATAGGAGTTACCTGAAATCCATATTGTCCAATTGCAGTGTGATATGTATCTCCAATTCTCCAAATATCTCCGTTGAAATTTGCTTTTTTCCATTCTTGATTTGGAATCACTCCAACCTTTCCGCTAAAATAGTTATTCGCAACAGATGAACCAAAACCAAACATTCTAGAATATTTATTAATTCTATCAATTCCAAGACCCTTTTGTCCTGGAAATCCTCCACCAATTTCATAAAAATAAATGTCCGAAGAAACAGCAATTGCTCTTCTCATATCCGTCCACCCGTTTACCTTCCAGTCTTTAAAAATCGTAAACTCCCCAGGCAGGTACGGATTTGGAACCTTCAGCTGTCCTGTACTTTCGATCTGCTTATCAGGTGAAATAATTCCTTCATTAAGTGCCGCTAGGGCAAAGAATGGTTTGATGATGGATCCCGGAGTATAAAGACCATCACTAACTCTATCCAAGAATAAGTTTGAACTATTCGATAAATATCCATTAATCTTTTCGGTATCACTACCATCGGTCATGATGTTACTATCATATTCAGGAAATGAAACACTACTTAATATTTCCCCTGTATTAACATCCATAATTACCCCCGCCCCACTCTTGAACCCAGAACGTCCTGCAATGTCCTTAATGGCCGAATAGAAGGCTTCTTGCAGTTTGGCATCAATTGTAAGTATCAGGTCCGAACCATTGACTGTGGGCTTAATAAGGCTTCCTGGGTATATCTTTCCGTGAACATCTGTCTCGACAATCTTAATACCGTTTTGACCCAACAGGTTGTTATTAAAATATTTTTCAACACCATCAGCACCCTTCAGTTCTGTATTATAATAAAATCCTGATTTATCCTTTTGTGGGTACTTAACATAACCAAGCAAATTATGAGTACCTGCATTTTCCCTGTAAGATCTCAAAGAAAATTCCGCTTGACTCTCGTCAATCTTATTCCACGCCAACAGCTTTCCATATCTATCCATAACAGCCCCTCTTTCTGCAAAAATTAAACTATGATCTAAGTGATTATTTTCAGCAATTTTTCTAAAATTATTTCCCTGTAGAATTTGAATATTGGCAATTTGATAGACATATAAAACGGCAACAACAGCAAAAATACACCCTGCGATAATTATATTCCTTAGGGGTATTGGCTTTTCAATCCTGCCTTCAAATTGGTCTGTATCAAAATGTGGCAAGTTAGAAGAATCCAAAAATATATCTTCTGGGTTTATCTCTGCATTTTTAGATGATCTTCTTCTTCGCTTAAGCATTTTTATTATAAATATAACTTATTATAATTTAATTATTACGAATAAAATCTAACTCGCTTTTTAATTAATCTGAATAAAATTACAATCACCGTCATTAGTATGGTAAAAAATAAATGAATATGCCTGCCATAAAAGACGACAAACAAATCACTTCTGTATAATAAATCCAATAAAAATCCAAAAATTATTGCTTCATAGTAAAGATAGAACCAGGATGCAAATACCGACAACAACAACGGTACCCACCAGCTAAGGGTAAATATGGAAACAAATATTATCAGTCCACTATAAAACCTTTTTGACTTGAACATATCTTAGTGAATTCATATTAATAGGACTTTTAAAGCGCAGCTGGGAATAGGCTTCTCCTTCACCAGACTCAACAACCTCAACCGCACCCAACAAAATTGTCTCTGCTGAAGGCCACACGACCGGATCGCCAACTTTAACTTTTATATTTTTAGGCAATTTAATATAAAAGTTTCCAGCACCCTGTCCTTCTGCCACCACTGGATTCAATGCATCTTTAACTCTTGATTTTACCGTACTTGTTCCTACACCAGAATCATCTTTGACTCCCTCAATCGGAGAATTAATTAGAGCGTCAATTTTTTGTCCTGCAGAAGAAAATAATGTAACGGTTGAAGTGTGGCCTGAGACGGAAGAAATCATACCTATTGCATATACGCTATCAGAAAACACCATATCCCCTTCCAGGATATCTTGATCAGATCCTATATCGATCACAAGTGAGTCAAACGGGGTTCTTGGGGGTCGCTCTATTACTCCTGCCAAAATCATATTAGAGTCCTCTGGTGTCTTACCAAGCAAAGACCTGAGATATTCATTTTCAGTTTGAAGAGATTTAACCAAAGCCTGCTCTGCCAAATTTCTTGGAATAAACCTTGGTTCATTTGAACCATTTACCACATATGCTCTCACATTTTGAACTACACTGATTAAAGACTTGCTGGCAAATACATATAGCAAGACACAAATGATAAACAAAACTAACAGTCCAATAAATTGTACTTTACTGAAAGATTTTTTTGAGTTTGAATTGTATTTATTTCCTTGTAGGTAGCTCATCTTCATTTTGAATTAGCATTTCCTCAAACACATCCATATCCTCTAATATTATACCAGCACCACGGGCAACTGCGGTAAGCGGATCATCAGCAACATGAACGGGAATACCAACATACTTTGACAAGACTTCTGGAAGACCTCTGATGAGCGCCCCACCTCCAGCTAGATGAATTCCATTTCTCATAACATCTGCAAGTATTTCAGGTGGAGTGGTTTCAAGAACCTCTTTAACTGATTCCAAGAAGGTGTCCATGGACGCACCAATTGCTTCTCTGATATCGGAATCAGTTACAATCACCTCTCTTGGAAGGCCTGTAACAAGATCTCTTCCTCTTATTGCAGCTTCAAGTGCCGGCTTATGCTCTATCACAGTAGCGATGGCAATCTTCAAATCCTCTGCTGTCTTCTCTCCAATCAGAATTTTAAATTCATTTCTGATATAAGACATTATATCACTATTTAATTTATCACCTGCAACTTTTAGATTTTTTGCACGAACAATTCCACCTAATGAAATCACAGCGATATCCGTAGTACCTCCTCCGATGTCCACAATCATACTACCTGTTGCTTCTCTAACTGGTAGCCTTATGCCAATTGCAGCTGCCATCGGCTCTTCAATGATATGAACTTCTCTTGCACCTGCATTTCTTGCAGCATCGCGAACAGCACGACGCTCCACGTTTGTAACTCCATAAGGAACTCCGACAACAACCTTTGGACCAAGCATTTTTTTAGATAACTCTTCTGCCTTTTTAATTAGATATGAAAGCATTTCTTCTGTTACTTCAAAATCCGAAATAACTCCATCAACAATTGGTCGAACTGCAACAATGTGACCTGGAGTTCTTCCAAGCATTGCCTTCGCTTGCGCACCAACAGCAACTACTCTTCCTGTTTTTTGATTTACCGCAACAACAGACGGCTCGTTAATTATAACCCCCCTTCCAGAAACATAGACAAGAGTATTAGCTGTACCAAGATCGATACCGATCTCGTTTGAAGTCATCTTTAGAAATTTGTCTTTGATATTTTTGAACATGATTTATAAGGCCCATTCTATATAAAATATAGACTATAATCAACTTGTCACAGCCTATAATAGAACGCCTATTTAAACAGGTAAAACACGTCCTTGAAGGTCACCACAAGCATAAGGCCAATAAGGAGTATAAAACCTATGCCATTTACCCATCCAATTACTTTTGCGTTAATTGGACGTCTGATTATGGCCTCTAAAATCACCACAACAACTCTACCTCCGTCAAGAGCTGGGAATGGCACCATGTTAATAACAGCGAGGTTTGCGGAGATGACAGCAATAATCATCAAAAGCTCGGCAACACCTGTTTTTGCAGAATTTCCTACCACATTCGCAATTCCGACTGGACCTGTTACCTCCTTAAGACTTCCCTTTCCAACAAAAACATTACCAATAAATCCAGCTAGGCCCACGGTAATATTCTCCATCAAACTATATGTTTGAATTGCTCCATAGTAAAAAGATTTAAAGAATCCTATCTTCGCCTCCCCTATCATGTCCATAGAAATTCCTGCAGCCTTCTTTCCTTGGACAATTCCTGTTACTGGCGCAAATTTATAAGCAACTGCTTCCTCCTTAGTTCTCTCAACTGTTGATGTGCTTTGAGATCGGCCATCATCTACTGTAAGAAGTGATGATCTTTTAACAGTCACGGAAACATTACTCTCGGCTGTTGAAATAGTTTTTTGAACATTCAAAACAGAGAGACTTGTACTTGCAAACAAATCCTTACCGTTTGAAATAGAAAGAATTTCATCTCCCGCCTTAATACCAATTAGATCTGCTGGAGAACCTGGGGCAACCATTGTAATAATCAACTTCGGATCACGAACTACTTCTCCGGGAAATGTATCAACTGAGACCTTTGTACCAAACATCAGTGTGGCAACCAAGAAGATGTATGCCAAAATAACGTTAAAGGTGACTCCAGCGATTAATACAATAATTTGTTGCCACTTTGGTTTTGCCAAAATACTATCAGATGTAATACTATCCTCTGGATTTTCACCGTGAATTGTAACGTACCCTCCAAGTGGAACTAGGTTAAGTGAAAATCTAGTTTTGCCAATCATTTTACTAAACAATCTTGGTGGAAAACCAATTGCAAAGTTATCAACTCTTATTTTAAAGAGTCTTGCAGCAAGGAAGTGCCCCATTTCATGGACAGCGATAAGTAAAGTTAGAACCAGTAGAAAAATTATTGTGGTTGATATCATCTATTATTTATTATGTATTAAATTAAAATCTCACTTTCCTTCTTTGCATAAGCCTCTTCTAGGCGCGCTTCGCATTCTTTTACGATTTTTTCCATTTCCATTTTCGATCTTGTCATTTCATCCTCACTCATTTCTCCATCCTTTTTCTTTTTATTCAAATCATCAGAAATATCACCCCTTTCTCTTCTTAGGGCGATTTTTGATTCCTCAAGCTTTTGCTTAGCAATCTTTGCAAGTTGTTGTCTTCTCTCTCCAGTTAGCTCTGGAAAGATGACACGGAGCCCCTTATCGTCAACGCTCACTGCGACACCTAAGTCTGCCAAGTTAATAGACTTCTCTATCGCTTGAGTTTGACTTCTGTCCCATGGAGTAATTCTGATTGTTCTTGGATCTTCAGTATTTAGACTGGCAACACCAGAGAGGTGCATCATACTACCGTATGAATCTACCTTTACGCCATCAAGAAATGAAACAGTTGCTCTACCAGTTCGTACCCCAGCTAATTCTTTTACCAACCACTCTTCTGTACCCTTTGTTTTTTGTTTAAATGAAGAAAAATCGTATGTCATAATACTCACAATGATATCATAAGGGGCGGGTTTGGTAAAACATCACAATAGATAGATAAGATAAGAATGAGCGACGCCCGGTCTTCACAAGGAAGGCCGGGCGGGGTTGGAGATTAATGCTCAGTTGAAGCGACTGTAGACACAGCGAAGTCAGGTGTGTTCAAACAGGTATCTGAACGAATGAGGGTTACCGTAAGGAACTCGCTTAAGTAAGATTTGCAAAGTAAAGTCTTGCAAATCGAACACCAGCTCAAGTTCGTCCTTACCAAGTAATTCATCCGAGAGAATCCGCTGACCATTACATAGAAGTTCAAAGGGGCTGGAGGGATTCTTGTCACTCCACATATTCCCCCCTGACAAGGTCACTTCATCAAAACCGCTGGATTCTGATTTGCGCCACGTGTGTATTCGAAACTTGACTTGCTGAAACTGCTTTTCGCTAAACAGAGCACTACTTACATCCGTGACGAGAGCTCTCCAGAACTCATCAAAACGGGTCATAGGCATCGTGTTCATCTGGATAGCTTTATACCACACGTACAAAATTTGCACAACAAAGGGTTGGCAAGTTTATAAACCCCTATTTTATCTCAACAGAAAAAGCTATTTACCTAAAACCCCATCCTCGATCATCTTATGTATTCCATCAAATGAACCGTTACTCATCACAACTATTACATCTCCTGATTTTAAGATAGGTATTATTGAATCAGATAGTTCCAAAGCCGTACTTGCGAGTATCACAGTTTTCCCCAATTTCTCAGTTTCTTCCTTTACAATTTGTGGATCAAGTAAGTCCTGACCAGAATCAACCTCCGCTTTAAATGGAGGAATTTTAATGCCGATTATATCAGCCTCTGCAAGTGCGACTGGATAAGTATGCTCAAATATTTTACGACGACTTGTGCTTGATCTTGGTTCAAACACAGCAACGATTCTCCTATCTGGAAATCTTTCTTTAATTCCCTTAACAGTTTCAGCAACCGCTGTTGGATGATGGGCAAAATCATCAATTATCACAAAGTCATTATTTTTAAAAACAATCTCCTGCCTCCTCTTCATTCCAGGAAAACTTGAAATAGCGCCTCGGACCTTCTCACTCTTTATATCAATATTTGCTAAGTGCATTACTCCCAACACAGAAACAGCGTTAAGCATATTATATTCACCGTACATTGGTATAGTATATTCACCATAAGACTCTCCTTTGATAAATAATTCGAAGTGCTGACCTTCCGTATCAATCATTTTCAAAACTGGATATAAGTCCGCAGTGTTTGTCATTCCATAAACTAAAACCTTGGCCTTATGTTGTGTATTTAAAATTAATTCATTTAGTAACGGATATTCATCAGACACGACAAGCCCCTTTTCTGTTATTTGTATTAAATGTTCGAATGCTTTTGTGTATGTAGGAACATCTGGATAAATATCAACATGATCCCATTCTACAGAGGTAATAATGGAATACGCCGGACGATAATGTAGAAACTTTGGTCTTGCATCAAAAAAAGAAGTATCGTATTCATCCCCTTCAAACACTGCATATTTCCCCTTCCCCACATGATGACTTGTGCCTTCAATGGTTTTTTCCTTATCAATTTTGGAAAAATAATTTTGCATCACTCCACCTATTAAATATGTTGGGTCTTCGCCGATTTCAGATAGAACATAAGCCAAAAGTCCGGTAGTTGTAGTTTTTCCATGAGTACCGCAAACAGCAAATGATTCTTTATCATCTCCAACATAATATTGCCCCATAATTTCTGGCATGGAAATTAATGGCTTATTTTTCCTAATCGCCTCAATTACTTCGATATGATCTGGTGCACAGGCGTTACCAACTACAATCAAATCTACATCATCTTCAATGTGATTAGCGTCCCATCCTTCAAATATTTTTACACCCTTCAATTTCAGAAGCGGGCCCATTGGTGGCCAGAACGATACGTCCGATCCAGTTACATCAAAACCAGAATCCCGAAGCATCAGCGCACATGTCCCCATGGCTGTTCCACAAACTCCGATGATGTGAATTTTTTTACAATTCTTTATATCTATATTCTGTCGATTGATAACACGCAACTCTGGATGATTTTTCTTAAGCAATTTTGCTTCATAATATTCATTAAACATTTACTAAGTGTATAAAAGTAGAAAAACATACGCAAGGGGTTTTTGTTATGTTTTCATTGTCGAATAAGAAATAAAATATGGAAATGAACTACGGCGCAGCCCCCTCTAGGGGCTGCGCCGTTTTGTTTTGATTCAAATGAAGGTCAGACCTCCTCATGGTTCTTATGGCAGACTACCCCAGAGCAGCTTAGCGCTACTTACAGGCACTCTACCAGTTAGAGCCGTCATTACAATGACGTACCTGAATAGATTCATCCAGAGTTGACTACCTTTTCGAACAGGATGGACATGGTTTGTGTTAATCACTACGCCGATTTCTAATTTCGGAAAAGCAAAGACACTAGTCCCAGTAAACCCGTTCTTGAAGTAGGCACCAGCAAGTAAATCTGGATCCATACCACAGAGGTCATCCTTCATGTTACCCAAGTTTCTAGAAAAAACTGGCCACTGTCCGAAGCCAAACCCGAAGCCGTTATCCCCTTGTTTAAATTGATTTTTCCCGATTCCTCGGATCAATTCAGGATCAATAATCTGCTGTGTTCCAGTCCCGCCATCGTTGAGCAGAAAATGGAGCATTCGCAGTAAATCAATCGTATTTACAAAGAGTCCGGCTGAACCTGGTAATGCAAGGGCTGCAGTCAATTCATCGTGAACCACGCCACAGCGCGGTTGTTGTGTTAGTGGGTCAATCTCCGTCTCAACCACCAGAAACTTATCGTTCGGCGGATTAAAGGTTGCTGAGTTCATACCCAAGGGATTAAAGAGTATTTCCTGGGATAATTCTTGGATTGTTTTACCCGTCACCCGCTCAAGAATTAACGCAAGCAGAATTGGAGGATAATTTCCATATGACAGTGTCGGCATAACCTCTACGCCGGCAGACAATATTTCATTCAACAACCAAGCGGAATCTCCATACTCAGTATAAGGTGGTGTGATATGACCAAGCTCGAACTTGCATCCGTAAGTCAGCAAATGCCTGATTGTCAATCGCCGTCCGTGCTTAACTCGAAGACTCGGGAAGTAGCGGCACACATCATCGTCCAACTTGATAAGACGCTGAGTAACCGCCCAAAGCACGAGAAGAGCAATCGGGATGGCTTTTGTAACAGATGCAACGTCGAAAAGTGATTTCGGCGTGGCTTCGACATTTGATCCTTCACCTACGGTAGAATGTGTACCAGCAGAGAATGCAATCATGGCACCTCTCCTAATAACTCCACAAACGGCGCAGCTGAATTTGTTTTCCCTAACGCGTCCTTGACTGAGCAGTAGAGGTAAAAACGAATCAACCCCAGTCATACAACTAACATTTCGTAACGTATTCATGATTCATGGATTCTATTTTGTTTGGTTTTTTTGTTCTTTTTGTTTAAATCTATTTTGGGCACCTTGCCTTAACAGACACTACAAGCGTCTACATTTTTTATATCATATATGATATATTTTTTCAATAATAATATCCACATACATTCTATGATGCATGTGGATATTATTTAAATATTATTAATAAATAATCGATGTGCCTTACACAATTAATCCATCACTCATCTTAATGACCCTATCCGTGAAGCTTCCATATTCTTCCTCGTGAGTGACCATTACAATTGTTTGTCCTTTCTTATGTAGCTTCTTGAAAATCTGCATCACCATTTCGGATGATTCATTATCTAGGTTAGCAGTCGGCTCATCAGCAAACAAAATTGTCGGTGAGTGAGCAATTGCACGTGCGATAGAAACTCTTTGTTGTTCTCCACCCGAGAGCTTGGCTGGTAAATTATTAAATTTAGTTTCAAGTCCAACTTCTGTCAATTGTTCTTGTGCAATTTTATATGCATCCTCTTTGTCATACCCTTGCATAATCAAAGGAACAGCAACATTCTCTCCGGCAGTTAAATCAGGTAGTAACGCATAGTCTTGAAAAACGTAACCTAATTTATGCAATCTAAACTTCACCCGATCCTCGCTTGATAAATCGTGGGCATCTAGTCCATCAATAATAATTTCTCCAGACGTCGGATGATCCAGTAAACTTATTTGATAAAGTAATGTACTTTTTCCTGCCCCAGAACGACCCATAATTGAGATAAATTCTCCGCTTTTTATATTCAGATCGACACCCTTAAGAACGGTTGTTTCCTTCAATCCGTCGACGAAGCTCTTTTTCAAACCTTTTGTACTAATTATATAATCCCCAGTTTTTGTAATTTTTTTCTTCCAAGAATCACCAATAAGAATACTAGTTTCAGCTCCATCACTATTCGAATTGTTATGTTTTTTCTTATTCATATTTTTATCTTCCTAATATAGAATCTAATGTATTCTTTTTAACAATTATCCTTGCGGGAATATATCCAGCAATCACAGTTGTAACCATTAACACAATAGCCCTTACAAGAGTGCCTGAAAGCGGCGCATAAATTATACCGTCACTAAATGGGAAGTTAATCGGGTGAGCATCCACAAACGGAACCAGAAATCCATACAAAATTGCAAAACCAATTATAGATCCAGCTAAAGCATAGAAAATAGATTGAAGAACGTAGGAAATCTCAATTGACTTAGAATCAATTCCAATCCCTTTCAAGATTCCGATAAACTTTTTTCGAGTAATTGCGTTAACGAAAATCACAATGAAAATTGTAATCGAAGCCACGGCAATACCAATTGAGCCAATTAAGTTTCCAAGAAGCGCAAAAGTTGATATAAGATCACCTAAAAATTTTGGCTGTGCCTCCAACCACGTTTGAATCTTTGCACCTTCATCGAAGTTATTATTAAACAAGACTCTTTGAACATTTGCAGCATCCACTAAAGTTGAACCAGACTTTAATTTTACAAATATTTCATCGGCATTTACATTGTTTTTTCCAATCAGCTTTTTAGCCTCACTCTCAATCATAAAAATTCTAAAGTCATTTGTATCAACCTTTGTTTTTATAACACCCCGCAATATTACTTCTTTAGAATTCTTTCCAACTGTAATTTTCAGTCTATCCCCAATTTTGATATCCTTAAGTGTCTGAAAACCAGCAGATTCCACCGGGGTATATTTATAAAGAAGAGTTGCACCAAGGATTATTCCATCAGCATCATTGTCTTGAAGATAACTTCCTTCAACAATATATTTTGAAAGACCATTTATTTTATCTTCATTAAGAGGATCAATACCAGCTATTGTTCCACCAACTCTGTTTGGGGCCTGATCTTGTCTTAATTTCTTCCTATAATCAGCATTTATTGAACCTGTCCCAGTATATCTAGTTGCTACATGCTCAACTTGAGATAATCCACTTAAAACATTTAAAATATCTTCCGTTCTTTCAATCTCAGTCTTTTGAGTAAGTTTAGTAATCGCAATATCTCCCGTTCCCCTGTCTCTGTGTGCCTCAACAGAACCTTGAATTAAACCAACAAGAACTCCATTTACAACGACCAAGTTTAAGAATGTAAGTGCCATCACAGCTACAATTAAAATTGTAGTCCAAAGATTGGCGCGCTTAATCTGCCTATATGCTAGGAAAAAACCAACTCGCCAGATATTAATATTTTTCTTTGTTGGAAGCATTCTATTTGATGTCTTTTTATTTATTCTTTACCACGATTTTCTCCCCCGACACCAACCCAGAAATAATTTCAATTTCCCCATTGGCATTTAGTCCACCAGTCTCAACTTTCTTATTGATTCTATTTCCACCTTGATCAACTGTTACCATTTTTTCTCCAGCATTTAGAAACAGTGCCTCTTGTGGTATCACAAAAGTAGAAGGTTTATTTGAAGTCTCAATTGTAATATTTGAAGTCATTCCAGATTTAATTCGCTCATCCGATTGATTGAATGATAATTTAATCTTGTAAGTTGTAACACCATCTACTACCGTCTCTGCTGGATCAACTTCATATACGACAGCGGGGAAAATCACATCCTTACCATAAGTATCAAGAGTAATTCTTGCAGGCTGACCAACTTTTACCTTTGCAATATCAGATTCAGAAACATAACTTTCAACTTCAAAGTTTGCAGCACTTATCATGGATACATAAGTAGATCCAAGATTTACACTCTCACCCTCTTTAGCATCCATTTTTGTAACGATTCCATCAAATGGTGCGACAATCAAAGTTTTAGCAAGAATTGCTTGAGCTGATTGAAGCTGAGCTTGAGCTGCCTTAATCTCATCTGAAGTAGATCCCGCTTTCTTTAGTGCCAATTGTTGCTTTGCACGCTCAAGTCCTGATTTACTTACGTTATATCCTTGCTCCGCAGTCGTTAATCCCAAGGAAACAGCGTTAACCGTGGTCCTTGCTGAAGAAATACTATTTTTATACCCATCAATAGTCAATTGACTGACCCCCGTATTCACTTGCACCGATGAAGCAACCATCGACAAGTCATCTAGAAGTGATTTTACCAAATTCAAAGTCTCTCTGGTTTGACTAACATAATCACTAGTCAAACTTGAAGCAGACAATGCCGAAATTTTAGAAGATAGTGTGCTTAAATTTTCACCAACCTTAACTCTCTTTGCACCTATAGAAATTTTTAAATTGAAATAATCATCACGACCATTATTAAAGACAATAACCTCAGGATTTACAGTTCTAGGATTTGTAAATAATTGATCAGCTTTTGTTTTGATTGCATCATCAGTTACGGAATAAACTTCTTTTATTTTATCAATCAAAGCTTGGGTGTTTTGATCCAATGTAGATTGCGCAGATTGAACATCTGATTCGGCAATAGAAATATCTTCCTTACGAGCTCCATTTGCGATATCGCTCAAATTAGCTTGGCGTTGTAAAACTGTTCCATAAGCATCACCGTTTGCTAGAGAAACCAGAAGATCACCTTTTTTAACTTGCTGGCCCACCTTAGCATTCACATTAGAAACTCTACCGACCGCCTCAAAACCCATATCAACATTATTAGCCGCCTGCACCTTACCAGTCACAGAGACCTCTTGGACAAAAGTAGATGGCGCAAGTGTAATTATGGTTTCCGTAGAAGAATTTGAAGAAAAGGACTTATATAGAACAATTATAAGAATAATTGCAATTAAAGGAATATACACTTTCTTTAATTTCAAGACAGACCAAAATCTGTTAAAAAACTTTTTCATATTTATTTTCATACTTGTATTTATTATAGCATATTTTTTGGAAAGTATTCAAAACAAAAATTGGCTATCAGTAATTCCTCAGGTTATGTAAATAAAATTAAAAATTGCAAAAAGAAAAAGCCCCCGCACGAGTGTGGGTCACAGCGCGTGCGGTGACTTTTTCTCGGCGGGGACAACTTATTCCTTCTCAGCCCCTTGCATGTGTCATGTGTCTCGGTCCATTTCAGGTACTCGACATATCAATCCTTCCTGCCGGAGCACGCGACGTAAATCGCGACAAAAACGACAAGGCCGATGATAGCAAAGTTCCCGTACCCGCGAAATCGCTCCATGGTATAGTAGGAACTTCTGGTATTCACGAGGCCTTGGCAGGCCTCCAAATACAGTTTCTTTTGGGACAACGGGAGTTCTGTCTCATCTACAGTGTTTAGGAATTCCCACTGTTGATTCAAGAATCCCGGCCCGGCATCCAGTTCGGACCTAACCTGGCGAGAGGTCCAAATTAATGTGAGCAGGATCAGCACGAGGGCTGTCTTAGTGAACAGTCTTATCATTTTCATTCGTAGTAACGGTTGGTTGTTTCGATATGCAGCCCAGTTTATGACTACATCTTTCAAGATATATTAAGTACTCTATATCCTCAAAGATGCAGTCAAATAACGACATTTTGCAAGGTCCAATTACTGGCATGAATATACCACCCTTATATTAATCCGTCAATCACATGTAATTATTTATCTAAATATGATTGCCTTAATATAAAATCCGTGGTTAAATGAACCCTCAATTATGCAAATACGAAACATCGCGATTATCGCCCACGTTGACCACGGTAAAACAACCATCGTTGACGCCATTATGAAATACACAGGAGCTGTCAAAGATGCAGTTTCTATGGACTCTAACGCCATTGAACTTGAGCGTGGTATTACTATATATGCCAAAAACGCTTCATTTGAGTACAAAGGAACAAAGGTCAATGTTATCGACACCCCAGGTCACGCCGACTTTGGATCAGAGGTGGAGCGTGTTCTTCGTTCAATTGACTGTGTGCTTTTGATCGTAGATGCCCAAGAGGGTCCAATGCCCCAAACTCGTTTCGTTCTTAAAAAGTCTCTAGAGCTTGGACTTAAGCCAATTGTTGTTCTTAATAAGCTCGATAAGCCAGCGGCAAACCCAACTAGAGTACATGATGAAATACTAGAGCTTTTCATCGAACTTGGTGCTCAAGATCATCAATTAGACTTCCCTATGGTCTATTGTATCGGTCGTGAAGGAAAGGCAAAGCTAAGCTTGGACGAAGAATTCGTAAACCTAGATCCCCTACTAGACACCATCATTAAGGAAGTACCCCCAGCAAAGAGTGCACCAGAAGAAACTCTTGAGGCTCAACCTTTCAATCTTGCCTATGATAACTTCCTAGGAAGAATGGCCGTTACTCGTATTTGGACTGGAACTCTTAAGATGGGTCAAACTCTATTTATTAAAAAAGATACAGGAGAAACAAGAACTGGTAGAATCACAAAGCTTTTCACTTTTGACGGTCTTTCAAGAAAAGAAGTTAAGGAGGCATATTCAGGAGATGTTGTGATGATCGCAGGTCTTTCTGACATTTTTATCGGAGAAACAATAACCGACAAGGAAGATACAGAACCTCTACCTTCTATTAAAATTGACGAGCCAACAATCTCACTTGGTTTTCTTGTTAATGATTCACCATTTGCAGGACGTGAGGGTAAATATGTTACAGGACGTCAAATTAGAGACAGATTAGAAAAGGAACTTGAAGTTAACGTTGGTCTTCATGTTGATTTTGATCAAGCTGATGTTCTTAAGGTTTATGGACGTGGAGAACTTCACATCGCCGTTTTACTTGAACAAATGCGTCGCGAAGGATACGAGCTACAAGTTTCTCAACCTGAAGTTATTATAAAAGAAGTTGACGGAGAAAAATGTGAACCTTTTGAGGAGGTTGTTATAGATACACCGAGTGAATTCTCAGGTGCTGTAATTGACAAGCTTGGAAGAAGGAAAGGAATCATGACCTCAATGAAGGATCATGGAGGCATCACAAGAATGACTTTCGATATCCCCACTCGCGGTCTTCTTGGGTACAGAAGTCAATTCGTTATCGATACAAGAGGTGAAGGAATCATGTCATCAAGATTTGAAGACTTCAGACCTCACGTTGGCACAATTGAGAAAAGAGCTGTTGGTTCTATGATTTCAATGGAAAGTGGAAAAGTACTTCACTTTGCACTTGGTAACCTGCAAGACAGGGGAACACTTTATGTTGCACCAGGAACTGAAGTTTATGCTGGAATGGTTATTGGAAACACTTCAAAGGGAGAAGAAATGGAAGTTAACCCAACCAAAGGAAAGCAACTTACAAACATGCGTGCTTCAGGAACTGATGAGACAATTTATCTTGCCCCAGCACTTGAGGTTACAATCGAGCGTGGACTTGAAATAATGTGTGAGGATGAATATCTAGAAATCACACCAACTTCAGCAAGACTACGTAAGAAGTATTTAACAAAGACAGGAAGAGAAAGGGCGGAGAAAGGGATTACGAAATAATTTAATAGCAATTTGTAAAAAAAAACATTGAATTACAATTCGATGTTTTTTTATTTTAATTTTTCTATTATCTTTTGACAAAGCCACTCAATCATGTTATTATAGTTACAGATCAGATTTCAAATCAGAACTGGTCACAATTCACAATCAAACACGCACCAACTATACCAATGATTAAGTTAACACTGAGAGAAGTTTCCCCTTTTTACACCTTCCTCCGGTCAGCTCCGCGCAAATTAATTCGCAGAGACGAAACAGTAGCCTTAAGTGAAAGTGAAGTGTCAGGATATGTCACAAATGCAGGATTCCTTGCCATAACACAACTGGAAGGTGTTCTAAAAAAACACCTTGGCGGGGAGGTTTTCTGGCAACTACACCATTCCCTGCACTTGTCTCTTCGCACCATAGACCAAAATGATGATGGGGGCACCTATCACAATTGCTCCATAGACATAAAGGCTCCGGAAGATGGTTTTGCACAAACCTTTGACAGCCAACTTGATAGATTCTTAGCGGATGTAGATCTATACGTTATGCAGCCCTTGAAATTTATCGATGATTATAACGACAAGACACATCGTGCCAAGTTTATTTTATTCATAATTGTTGTCATCGCCTTTGGCTTGGCAATTTATTATTGAATAACAACCTATCAAAAATTCCAACCTACCCCAGCCCCTAACCCCAGCAGAGAAACCCAAACTCTCTGCCGCGGGACGGGCGGGTTTTCTTTTACATAATTTTATCAAACAAAAAACGCCACGTATTTCTACGGACGTTTTTTGTTATTAGACGATTATTCTAAATCTAGCTAAAGATTAGTAGTCTCTTCTAAAACCACGGTCTCCACCTCTGTCTCCACCGCGATCATTTCCTCTTCCACCAAAATCTCTTCTTGGTGCTCCCATAGGAGTATCTGTCTTAGGACGAGCTCTGTTAACTACAAGATTTCTTCCTTCAAGATCTTGTTCGTTCCACATAGCGATAGCAGCGTCTGTTGCTTCATCGGTTGCCATTGTGACAAATCCGAATCCACGTGAACGTCCACTCATCTTCTCTGTCATAACGATAGCGTCTACTACTTCTCCAGCCTTTGAAAACGCTGCTTTAAGACTTTCTGTTGTTGTTGTCCAAGCAAGGTTTCCGATATATAACTTTTTCTCCATTTTTGTGTGTGTTGCGTTACTTTTAATCGTCCATAGCCGACCTCCTTCCGCCAACCACACAGGAAACTCCGCTGGCCTATTGAGATACTACGAACTCTAACAGTATAACACATATACTAACAATAACAATGTAGCGAGCTTGATTTGAGCTGAAAGTTGTTGTTTATTAAAATTAGCCTGAAGGCCCTACTTTGAGGTACCCATTTCAGCTTGATTCGTATAGGTTTCTACAGATTCTTCAAAATCGGCAGCTTTAAAGCCAAATACTCCAAAAGCATCTTTTTGGAAGCTCCCCCATCGGCAAAATACTCTCTAACTGTAATTAGAGTCTTAAGCTCTTCTTTACTTAGATGTCTATTTAGCTTTGTTTTTTCAAGGCTTTTGAGAAGAATTTCTAGATCATGCAAAAACTGAAAGAGTTTCGACGAGTCATCCTCCCCTTCCTTTCCGGCATCTTCTGCCATCTTTTTTGCAATTTCCATTCGCTCGGCTAGTCCAGCGCCAAGGAAATGTTTTACAACCCCAACTGAGATTGTTGATTCGTCTATTGGACTACTTGCGAGATTAAACTTATCTAAAAACTCTGCCAAGCTATAAGTCTCGACTCTAGATTTAATTGTTGGCAACAACAACGAAACGGATGAAATCATAATGAAAAAATATGTATTAGGAAATGGTTCCTCTAGTGTTTTTAGCAATGCATTCTGCGCTTGATGTCCCGCTCCGTTTATTTCAATTAAGGCAACTTTATTCCCCCCGCCATTTTGTCCAAAAGATTTTTGCGAATTGAATGCAACTAATTTCCCTGCATCGTCCACACTTAATTGATTACTTTTTATATGTAAGAAGTTTGGTGATGAATGAGGATCTTTTTCAGTTTCCAAAACGTGAGAGATAAAATTCAAGATGACATTGAGGCCGTCATCAGAAACTTTTTCTATTATGTATGCGTGATGATTGAGTTTCATTTTATTTATTTTTTTCTATTACGGCAAACCGAATATGGGAATACCATCTACTATCAAAAAGGTGCATATGCAGATAATTTTTATCTCCATAGTTTCTTAAGATCAAAACATTCTTACCTCCCGTCTCTGGTCTAATCCACGGTTCATGGAGAAAAGCTATGGGAAATTTACATTGAACTTCAGGGTGTTTAATACCAAACCAAATAGCATCCTCCGCATCAGGTAATTTATAGCCAGCATTCTCAATTTCAGAGAGTATTTCGCTTGTTAATAAGTCTTTATCAAAACCAACCAATCTAATATTAATAGTCTCTCCACTATTTGAAACTTTAAAGTCATCAGACACAACGAAAGCACTTGCATAACCTCCAAGCTCAATTTTGTCAGAATTCAAAAAAGCATTTAAATCCTCCGAATCACCTCTCGTTATTGTATATAAATCTGGTTCTATTATCATATTTTTATATTATCACACATCATTTGAATACGCGTTAATTCCTAGAGGCATGGTGTTTTAATTATATCATTAAAGCGTAAATCCAAATAAGTCCTTCTCGAAGCTTTTAAAATCAGTAAATAATATTGATTTAATACCCAGAATACTTGCAGACTCAATATTTTCTAATGTGTCATCGACAAAAATAACCTCCATAGCATCAACCCCTAACAACTCTACTGTTTTATCAAATATAGCTGCGTCAGGCTTTCTTGTCCCAAGTTTGCTAGAAATAACCACCTCATCAAACAATACATCCAAATTAGATTCCTTCAAAAAGTCCTCTACAAAATCAGTCGGAGCATTACTACACAATGCAATCTTAATCTTTGGCTTTATGGTTTTAATGAAATCTACCAATTCATTATTTATAATCAAAAAACTCTTGAGTTCAACTTCAACTTGCAATACTGATTTATTAACCAAGCCCGCAAGATAACTATGTAGTTCAGAAGCAGAAATCTCTCCTGTATCAGTTTTTTTAAAATAGTTCTCTTTTAAATCTGGAATTAGATGACCCAGATTGTTCTTATTTATCCAATCAATATACATATCAGATACCACCACCCCAAAAAAATCAAAAATTATTGCTTTATACATCTTTAAATTATTAAGATTTTACACGCCCTAAATTACCTCTTCGCAATTATACTCTTCTTGTAAGTATTCAAGTGCTCAAGTGCAATTCCTGTTCCCTTTGCAACACAGTATAGAGGATCATCTGCAAGCTTCGCCTTAACTCCTGTTCTTCTATAAACAAGCTCTGGCAAATTACGCAATTGTGAGGATCCTCCTGTCATTATAATTCCGTTATCAATAATGTCAGATGCAAGCTCTGGTGGCGTCTCTTGCAAAACATCCTTAATTGCTTTAATCATCTCACGTAATTCTTTTGCAACAGCTTTCACAACTTCATTTGTTTTAATCTCAACTGAACGAGGAAGACCTGTTAGAAAATCACGTCCCTTGATTGTCATAGAAAGTTCATCATCCATTGTTACAGCAGATCCAACATTTATCTTCATCTCCTCCGCTGTCTTATCACCAATCGCAAGGTTATAAGTTTTCTTGATGTAATCCGCAATCGCTTGATCAATTCTATTTCCCGCACACTTTACAGAGTTACAAGTTACAATTCCTCCCAAGGAAATAACAGCTACGTCAGTTGTTCCTCCACCAATATCAACAATCATGTGACCATTCGGCTCTTGAATAGAAATTCCTGCACCAATTGCTGCAAGAATCGGCTCCTTCACGACATAGGCGTTTTTTGCTCCAGCTTTGATTGCAGCTTCAACCACAGCACGGCGCTCTGTGGAGGTAACACCAGCGGGGACAGAGACCATCACATCAGGCTTCCAAATATTCCATCGTCCCAAGGCCTTATTGATAAAATATCGAAGCATCGCCTCGGTCACTCTATAATCAGCAATAACGCCATCACGCATTGGTCTATATGCGATAATATTATCAGGCGTCTTTCCAATCATGTCTTTTGCGTCAATTCCAACGGCCAATATTTGATTATCCTGCTCAGAAACAGCAACAACGGAAGGCTCGTTCAGTACAATTCCACGCCCAGGAAGAAAAACCAAGGTATTAGAAGTTCCAAGGTCAATCCCGAGCTTTTTAGAAAATAATGCCATGGCTATATAATAAGGCACGTTGTCCTTTTTTACAACTTGACGAATGGTTTGATTGACATCGACGTGTCTTGGCCGAAATCAGCTGATTTCAGCACGTTTTTCACGTCTAATAAACTATGGCCAAAATCTGCTAATTTTGGCACAATTTTTACGCCTAAAAATCTGTCGAAATCTGGTGATTTCGACACGATTTGCACGCTTGCAAATCGCCTATTGAAAAAAACCCAATTTTCTGCGATGATTTAGGTGTGTATATTCTAACCGTTCACCCAATTCAGAGATCTAGTTTCAAAGAAACCCTAACCTATTGGGCTCCTCATAATTTCTCGGCTGGTTCAATAATCTACGTTCCATTTAGAAATAAAAATATATTAGCGCTTGTTGAAAGTTGCATGAATGCAACGGAATCAAAAGCCGATATAAAAAATGCAGATTTCATAGCAAGAAAAATCGAATCAAAAAAAACAATCACTGCTGTCTCCCCTTCTCTTATCAAAGCATGCCAAGCTGTTTCAAAAGAATTTGCATATCCGATTGGTTCGATCATAAAGACTATTATTCCAGAATGTGCATTAACTTATGCTGAGGAGGCTATTAGCAAAAAAACAAAAAGCTCTGTTGAAAAGGAATCTGAAACAAAGAATACTACCAAAGACAATGAGAGCGACGGAGGCACTAGTTCTAGTATAAGAATCGGAGGAATAGCTATGGATGAGGATGACGACGACGGCTTCACTGGACAGCCATCTTCTCGCGACATCTTCGTCTTTCAAACAAACACAACCGACAGATACGGTACATACAAAAGTATCATTCGCGAAGAATTCGCAAAGAGAAAATCCGTCATCATTATCGCCCCAACAGTAAATTCAGCGGAAGAAATTTACGAGGAACTTTCTCGTGGAATCAGTGACTACGCTTACCTACTTCACGGCGGGATAAATAAAAAGAAGCAAGTAGAGATTTGGGGAAAGGCACTAAACGAACCACACACTATCGCCCTAATCACAACACCATCTTTTGTTGGTCTTCCAAGAGAAGATATTGCAACGATTGTTGTTGAGAGAGAATCATCAAGAAGCTACATCACAATGTTTAAGCCACTTTTTGACTATAGATACCTATTCCAAAAGTGGTCAAAAGAATTGAAAGCTCGCCTAATTTATGGGGACATACTTTTGCGAGTAGAAACCTTATACAGAAGAGAGCGAGGAGAAGTCTTTGATTTCTTCCCCATTTCAATGCGAATAGAAAAGCGTCCCAACACCATTGTCGTAGACATGTCCGAGCCAATTCGAAAAGAAAAGGCGAAGAAGGAAAAAGATAAAATACATTCAAAGAATAACTTAATTTATTCTGAAGAATTAGAATCTCAAGTTGAATACGCCGGCAAGAAAAAAGAAAAAATCATAATCTTTACCGCACGTCGAGGGCTTGCTCCGCAAACTGTTTGTGGAGATTGTGGAACAACAGTTACCTGCTCCGTTTGTGAGGCGCCCGTTGTTTTGCATAATTCAAAAGTGGAAAGCAAAAGATACTTCCTGTGTCATCATTGTGGACGAGAGAGAACTGCACTTGAAGGTTGTAAAAATTGCACAAGCTGGAAATTAATAACTCTCGGCATCGGATCTGACACAATATATGAAGAAACAAAAAAACGTTTTCCCAACAGACCAATCTATAGACTAGACCGAGATACAGCAAGCACAGATAAGCAAGCAAGAGATATCGCCAAAAAATTCCACGAGAGTTCTGATGGAATTTTAGTCGGAACAGAATTTTCTTTAAATTATTTAAAGCCTATAAAGCATGTGGCCATCGCATCGATGGATAGTCTATTCTCTCTCCCCGACTTCCGAATCAATGAAAGAATTTGCCACATACTTCTTCAAGCCCAAACTCTGGCGGAAGAATATTTATTAATTCAATCAAGAAACGCCACTCACCCGCTTTTGGGATATATTCAAAGTGGAAATTTGAACGATTTCTACAAGTCAGAAATTGCAGACAGAAAGGCTCTCTCCTACCCACCATTTGCAACTTTCATTAAAATCACAATCGAAGCCGATAAAGGAACCGCAGCGAAGGAGATGGGTAAGCTACAAGTATGGCTTGAGAAGTGGAATCCGGTAATCTTCCCCGCCTTTATTCCTTCAGTAGGAGGCCGCTCCATTTTACATATGTTAATTTCAATGTCGCCAAAGCTCTGGCCTGACGAGGAATTACGAGATATTTTAACGAACCTTCCTCCTGAATTTACGGTTAGTGTACATCCGGAGAGTTTGTTATAATATAGATAAATTATAAATTAAGTACGGCTTACAAAAACATGAGCAGAAATTTAAAAATAGCTATAGGTGCAATTATTATAATAGCTTTGATAATCATAATATCCACCAATCAAAAACCAAAAGTTACAGGGCCAATTTTAGTTGGAGTCATAGCCCCGATGTCTGGTCCTGGCGCTTCACTTGGTGAATTCGCAAAAAATACTGTCGATATGACAGTTGAAAAGATCAATAAAGAAGGTGGTGTTAATGGACAACCAATACAATTAGTTTATGAGGATGACCAATGTGATCCTGCAAAATCAGTTAGTGCAATGCAAAAACTTATAAACGTAGATCGGGTAAAAATTGTACTCGAAACAACATGTAGCAGTGGAGTAATTTCGTCAGTTCCGATTGCTACACAAAATGGTGTTTTTGTCTTTTCGTCTTTTGCTACAAGTGGTAATTTGAAAAATGTAAGCCCACTATTCGCAAGAACAATTCCAAGTGAAGTTGGGTTAAGTGAAGCTCTTGCTAATTACACTATTTCAAAAGGTTGGAAGAATATTGCAATAATTCAGGAAAGCTCAGAATACTCAGAAGCCATGTCCTTGATATTCGAGTCCATTCTAGCAAAAAATAACGTTCAAATCACAAAAGAAAAATTCGATACCAAAAGCACAGACCTTCGAACTCCCTTAACAAAACTAAAAGCAACAAACCCTGATGCTATATTTTTAATACCAGCAACACCTGCAGCAGGAGAGATTATATTAAGTAATCTAAGAGCGATGAATTGGAAGGTCCAAATGATTGGTAATCCGCTATTCACAGTTGGCACAGAAGTGTTCGCAAAAAACAAAGATCTTCTTGAGGGCGTTGTTATCGCTGAGCAAAAGGCAGGACCAGATACACCAGAATATCTTGCATTTAAAAATGAGTACAAGACTAAGTTCGGTAAATCATTTCCATATGAATCATATGCTCAAGCCACAAGAGATATGCTTTACATCTTAAAAGACGGACTTAAGAAGTATGGAAATGACCCACAAAAGATTTCGGCATGGGTTCGAACAACAAAGGATTATCCAGGTTTCTCTGGATCCCTAACAATTGGCTCGGACGGAGACAGGGAGGGTGGACATGTTATAAAGATAGTTAAGGATGGCAAGGCAGAGATTCAGAATAATTAAAATCTCGATCAATATTAATATCCGAAACAAGACATCCCAATCGATGTCTTGTTTTTTTGGATGGAAAGCGCCCTAATTTCAAAAATTCTTGAATATGCTACAATACCCATATGCAAAAGTTTACCCACTTTAAGCCTGAAAATAAGATTGTAACAGAGGATCATCCGGCACTCCGAATGGCCTCAATTGAAATTCCTAAAGATGAAATCAAGGGTGAATATGTTCAAAACTTGATTTCTCATATGAGTAAAATGCTAGCACAACAGATTGATGGAGTTGGTCTGGCGGCACCTCAGGTGGGTGTTCCCCTTCAACTCTTCATGGTATCAGGAAAAGTATTTTTGAATGACGATGACCGAGATGCACTGATGGAAGCCGAGAAAAATAAGAAGAAGCACAAAATAATTATTCCCCCGGATCTAGTCTGTATTAATCCACAAATAATAAAAACCTCAAAAGATAAAAAATGGATGAACGGCGAAGGATGTCTATCGGTTCGGTGGTTCTATGGAAAAGTGCAACGTTCACTTAGAGTTACAATAAAAGCATTAGATAGAGAAGGAAATTCTTTCACACGTGGAGCAAGCGGATTACTTTCTCACATCTTCCAACATGAAGTAGACCACCTAAATGGAATTCTTTTTATCGATAAAGCAAAAGACGTCAGAGAATATGAGCCCGAGGAAGTCTTTAGCCAAGAGGACGAAAAATAAAAGCTAAACCTAATAAACCATGACAAACCAAGAACAAAAACCATCACACTATCCATTATATTTTTTCGGATCATCCCTGATGTCAGTTAAGGTATTGAACGCGCTTCGTAATTACGGAATCACACCTAACGTAATAATTACCGTTCCAGATAAACCACAAGGAAGAAAATTAGAATTAACTCCAAACCCAACAAAAATTTGGGCGCAAGATCATCATATCCCCTGTCTTGAATTTGCAAAGTTGAACGATGATGCATATCAGGAAATTAAAACACAGTCAAAAGAGCAACCAAAGATTTTTATCGTTGCCTCTTACGGAAAAATAATTCCTGAAAGATTCCTAGAAATCCCAGAGTTTGGAGCACTAAATATTCACCCTTCCAAACTTCCAGAACTGCGCGGTGCTGCCCCACTTCAATTCACAATACTTAATGATCAAAACAAAACTGCAGTTACAATTATTAAAATGGATAAGGATATGGACCACGGACCAATCTTTGCACAGGACAATGTTGATATTGCGGAAATTGCAAAGTGGCCAACAGGATACTCTGAACTAGAATTAATTACAGCCAATATCGGGGCCCGTTTAATTGCAGAAAATATTGACGACTATATTGCAGGTGATTTAAAACTTAAGGAGCAAAAGCACGAATCGGCTACATTCACAAAAAAAATCACAAAAGAAGACGGCCTAATTAATCCGTGGCTTTCAAAACCAGAGGAACAAAGAAAGAACATTCTAAAAATCAGAGCTTTTGAGGAATGGCCTGGAACATACTTCTTTGCTGATAAAATGATTAAGGGAGAAAATAAAAAGATTAGAGTGGTAATAAAGGAGGCGTTTTGGCATGAAAACAATGAAGCTGGACATCAATTACAAATTACTCGCGTAATTCCCGAAGGGGGAGGTATGATGATGTGGGACTCATTCTTGCAGAGTATTGGGAGGAAATAATTATTTCTCGATAAAAAACATTCTCACCAATTGTTCAAAAGTAAATATTCCATCAACTAAATATTGATCAACAGCCTCCTCGTTAAGTCTTATATACTCCTCTTTTTGTTTATCGTCCAATAAATTAAACGTGGAATGCGATTGAACATAACCAAGTATCTCTTCCTTTGTATACGTGTCTTCAAAAGCAAATTCCTCTTTTTTAACATTACTGAACCCCACCCTTGTAAATATTTCCTCTGTGATTGGCTCTCTGCTTGCTTTTGGAATAATTGAAATTAATTTTATAAGATTATCATAGGCAAATTGTGGTAAATAATTTCTAGACTTGCTTATATCCATTCTCCAAAATACGCACATCTTGCCGCTTGGTTTTAGTACTCGAAAAATCTCCTTTCCAGCTAAATCAAAATCAAACCAATGATATGCTGTGGCTACTGTAACCAAATCAAATGATTCATTTTCAAAAGGAAGCTCTTCAGCTTTAGCGGAAATAAATTTTAAATTTTTATTGTCATCTTTAGCAAAGTCTGTCATGGCAATCTCCCTGTCTGTACCTGTAATATTCTTGTAATATGACGATAAGTGTTTAGTAACAATACCAGTACCACAACCAATATCCAAGACTATCGCTTCCACGCTTGGGCAAAAATTATAAATTAATTTATAAGACTTTTCTGGATAATCTCGTCTATATTTTGCATAGGAATCAACTAATTTTGCAAAATTGTTTCTGATATTTTTATTTAAATTATCATTCATGATTACATCATACCACATATTTCAACCTGAAAGCACCGCAAAAATAATCTCGTATTTGACGAAAAATATTTATCTTTCTGGAAATTTTATTACCCCCTCTTGAAAATATTCTTAATTTTCTGTGCACCTTTTCTAAATAAAGTAATTCTTTTATCTTTTTTATTGGATAAAATATTAAATAATTCTTCTTGTATTAAATCGATAGATGAATACATATTAGCCGATGTCCTCTCCACTCTATTCATTTTTCCATGAATTAAAATATTAACCTCTGCTCTAAATATATCACCTGTCTTATGATGATTAGTAGTTTTCTCCAGCTCAACTTCAACTTTTGTATCATCATTGATAAATTTCTCGACAGAAGATAGCTTTTTGTAAAGATAATCTTCGACTGATTCGGTTATATTGATATTTATACCTTTTGTGATGATTTTCATATTTTTGTCGATTAGCTGATAACCCCTCTATTATACCACCCAGTAGGTGATTCTCCAAAATCATCGTTTGGATGATTCTCCAAAATCAACCACACCCAATTAGTGCGCAAATTTAAGCAATAAAAAAAGCCCCGCAGTCCTCAGCTCATCTCGATCCCGTAGAGGGTTGAGATGAGCTGAGACGCAAGGGTACGATTTCAGATTACTGACAGTGGGGCTGGTGGGGACTCAAAGGTGCGAATTCGGCAATTAGGACATCCGACCCTAAAAATCTGAAGTCTTGAACCAACGTGTTTCAAGTCATCGATTTCACAGATTTGCCACTTTTCACCATCAAGAAGGAAACACCCACTGTCTGTGTACTTCAAGATAGAACTCCGGATTGCGGGAGTAACTCGAGGAAGGTCCGATGATGGAGTTGTCTTTCCAGACCCCCTTCTCTTAGCTGCATCGTCAAAATCTGCCATTTTGATGAGTGAGATTATCGCAGCAGACAGACATCTGGAGATCTCTTTTTCCTTTTGATATCGCCCTAGACGATCTTCAAGACGGGATCTCTGCAAACTTATTTTCAACTGAGCTAGCATGGATTCATGGTGGTTAGAATTAAGAACAAGGAACAAAAACAGCCCGCGTGGGCCAACTGACCAACCGTGGTCATATGTTTTTATAACATATACGATAATACACGTCAATACACAACTCAGACACAAAAACAAGCTTACAATTCTCTTACCCACCCACTACCCCGCCCTATAAATTCTGACTAATCTTGAATCCAATATAAATTCCCAAGAATCCACCCATTGCTGTTAATATCACAGAAGTAAAGGAGAAAAACGTATCACCCCAAAGTAACGGAACATACCCACCAAGAGTTGCTCCAATAATCATGAATATGTAAATTAAAGTTTTTCTACTCATGCGAATATTCTACCACACTTTAATGCGCTTTTTTACAATTTTTCCTTTGCCTTTGCGTACTTCGCATATATAATATCTAAACATTATTAATTAATAAATTTTAGGCAAGCAATTGCTACAATAAAATATGACACAGATATTAGACGCAATGAATTGGAGATATGCCACAAAAGCATTTGACACAGAAAAGAAACTTAGCGACGAACAGGTCAGCGACCTTATTGATGCGACAAGTCTTTCAGCATCATCTTACGGGCTACAACCTTGGAAAATTATTGTGGTAAAAGACGAAGGTCTAAGATTACAAATCAAGGATGCTTCATGGGGTCAAACCCAGACAACAGATGCCTCACATTTATTAATTCTTGCAATAAAAAAGGAAGTTGACGAGACTTACGTTGATAAGTTCATTAACATAGTTTCCACAACTCGCGGAGTTGATGTTATAAATCTTGAGGGGTATAGTCAAATGATGAAGGGCGCCATCAAGACAAAAACAGAGAAAGGTGGAGTTGAGGCGGTAAAGGACTGGTCAGCAAAGCAAGCGTACATTGCGCTTGGAACACTCCTTACAGCATGTGCAATAGAAAAGATAGATGCATGTCCAATGGAAGGTTTTGATAGCAAGAAGGTGGATGAAATTCTAAGCTTAGCTACGCTTGGACTTGAATCCGTATTAATGTGTCCAATTGGATACAGATCTTCAGCTGATGAATCTGCAAACTACAAAAAAGTTAGATTTGCAAAGGAAGAAATTGTTATTGAAAAATAATAAAGCCATAATATATAAATAAAGTGAGCCCCGGGGATTGCATCCCACGGGGCTCAATTGCTGTACCGTCATTTCAGACAATGTTGGCTGGTGACCTGACCCTGTTTTTGTATCTTTCATACATGTCTGTAGCGCAGAATGTAATAAGGATAGTGACGGCGAGTAGGGCCGGAACAAGGAGTATTGCTGCATAACGGAACTCAAAGACGCGGTAACCCACTTTAGCAAAACCCATCGACCACAGAAGGAGCGAAGCTCCGTTCATGATGATGGGAAGGCAGAAGTAAGTCACAAAAACCCAGAAGAACCAACCCCCGAGCATTCGCGTCCAACGAGACTTTCGTTGTAACTGCCCCCGCTCGATCATATGCACGACTACCAGGAACAATGCCGCAACTGGAGCGATTACTTGAGTTAGTATGTAGTTTTCAAAGCCTCCATTTGCAAGGTACGTGTAAGGTGCCGAAATGATGCCGCCAACAATGAAGTAAGCAAGCGTCAAGATAAACTTAATGGTGATATTCATGTGTGTCTCCTTCGATTTGTGTATGGTTGAGTGTTTGTACAATTGAACCGCTTAAGTTCAACACAAATACCATACCATACACAGCACGTTTGTAAAGGTCTACTGAATTTATTTATCACCGCCACTTAACTACCCCTTCTTCCCCATTATTCCTCCCGGCTTAAATATTAGAAACAGGATTAAGACACCAAACGCAATGGCGTCCTTCCATTCTCCAGAAATTTTCCAGATACCAAAGTTCTCAACAAACCCTAAAAAGAATGCTCCTAAGACTCCACCGTAAACATTTCCAACACCTCCAATAATTGAAGCAATAACTCCTTTCAGCAACAGATTCATTCCCATGGTTGGTTCAATTCCAGTATCAAATCCAATTGCAATTCCCGCGACACCCGCAATCATTGATCCAATGAAAAAGACCTTGGCTATGATTTTATTCGCATTAATTCCGACAATCTTCGCAACCTCCACATCATCACTAATCGCCTTCACAGCCTTTCCAAACTTAGTATATTTCATCGAAAGACCGAGTACCAACGTTATCAAAATTGCCGCAGCTAGAATAATGAGTTGAGTCTCAGTTATAATTCCACCAAAAATATTATAGACCTTTGACTCCCCAAAGTTTGTTGAGATTGTTTGGAATTGACTTGTAAAGATAATTGCAATGATCGCTTGAAGCGCAGTAAATAAGCCAAGCGACGCAACAAGCATCACCATTCCAGACGCTCGCTTTTCTCTCATTTTCAAAAAGACAAATTTCTCAGATAGATATCCAACAAATCCAGTAAATATTACCGCAATAATTATCGCCAACCAAATATCCATTCCATGATTCTTGGAAAGTGAAAAGACCGTGTAACCTGCAATTGTCGCAATAACTCCATGATTGATATTGAAAAACTTGGTTGTGCCGAAAATTAAGTTGAATCCCAGCGCGACCAGTGAGTATATTGAACCTGCGATTATACTGTTGACGATGAGTTGTGGAATTATTGAGTTCATTTTGTTTTATTTTAATTTGTGTGTTCGCGTTTTTATCTGTTTTATTTATGTGCCAAAAATACCTTTTCTAATAATCCTGAAGAAATTATATGCTGTGGCGTGTTATTTTCCACAACTTGGCCCTTATCCAAAAGGTACGCTCTATCTACAATTTCCAATACTGATTGCAAATTGTGCTCAACGATCATAATGGATGTTCCGTGCTTTTGATTAATTTCCTTTATCTTGGCAAAAACCTCCTTCACCACCTTTGGTGACAAACCAAGTGATGGCTCATCAAGAAGTAGGACCTTTGGAGTTGTGACCAAACCTCTTGCGATTGCTACCATTTGTTGCTGCCCACCTGAGAGGTTTTTTGCTGGAACCTTTAGCTTTTTCCTGAGGTCTGGGAAAAGATCAAGAACCGCTTCAATGTTTGATTTCAAGACCGCTCTACTGTTTATTGAAAATCCTCCCATTTCTAGATTCTCAAGAACGGTGAGAGATTTAAAGATTTGTCTTCCCTGTGGTACAAAGGAAATCCCACGCTCCACTATCTCATGCGGTACGGGGTAAATTCTTTCACCATAATAATATATCTCTCCACGCGTTACCGGTGCTATACCGAATAGGGCTTTTAGAATTGTAGACTTACCAGCGCCGTTTGGACCCATCAGGGCCAAGATTTCTCCGTCGTTTAAATATACGGTCGCACCGTCCAATGCCTTAACTCCACCGTAGTGGACGTGTATATCTTCTAGTCTTAAGAGATTTTCGTTTTCTTTCATGTGATGTTTTATTACCTATATTTTAACTTAAATTTGGGATAAATACAAAAGGCACCCATCTACATAGTTTATGTAAATCAGGTGCCGTTCTGCAGTAGTGTGACTTTACTTAGGCAACATCCCATTCTCAATAACTCCAATCTTAAACTCCGGCTTTCTAACACCAACTGAATCAAATTCAATCTTTCCACTAACTCCACTTGAATTTGATTTCAAGATGTTAGCCATCCATTTTGAATTATCAGAGCTGTAATTATTAGATAGTAGATTTACAGCATCATATCCAACGTTTCCAGTTAGTATATTTGAGTTGCCAAATCTTTTTGTATATGAGGCAACAAAGGCAGGTTCGTTGAAATTTCCAACAACCACAACCTTACTTCCGTTAAACATCTCTGGGCTCGCAATCTTCGTTGCTGACTCCCAACCATTTTGAAGATCACAATCGAAATAGTACGATACGTTCTTCATTCCTAATTCATTGAAAGTTTTAAGGAATCTTGCCATTAAGTCAGGTGTAATAACAAGGGCAACAGCATCAGGATTCAGAGCTTTAATCTTTAAAGCAAAAGTTCTAATATCTTGCTCTCCAAAATTCACAACAAACTCATCTACATTTCCTTGATAACCCTCCTTAACACCCTTAGAAAATCTTGCAAAGACAGCGTGATTTCCTGTCACCATTACAACTTTTTGCTTTCCATCCTTTTTAATTTCTTGCCCCATTGCAACTTCACTTGCATAGTTCCCAGGATAAATTTGCAAAACATTGTCATCCTTTGGATCAAGTGATTGCTCACCGCCGTTGATGACAGGCATTCCGTCCGCCACTACATCATTATAGATGGAATCGATAGTAATTGTATCAACTGCAATTAATACATTTATGTGATCTATACTTTTTAACTTCTTATAAGCCGACAATGACTTACCAGGGTCAAATGCTCCGTCTTCAACAATCAACTCAATTTTCTTGTCCGGATTTTTTGCTTTTATTTCCTCCACAGCAAGTAACGCACCGTTTCTAAAAGTTTCACCAACAGATGCATAGTTACCAGAGAAAGGACCAATAAGACCAATTCTCAAAACCTGATCATCCTTTTGTCCTCCACCAAATGCAAAAACCGCCACTACAACTATCACTATCGCGACCACCCAAGCAATAACTTTTTTATTCATAATTTTATCTTTTAAATAATTAATGTAATCATTATAAACCCTCTCACAATTAAAGACATTTAATTTGTATTTTGGCAATTATGCACACAATTAGGCTATGTTTAAAGGCTTATATTATTAATCAATATGTCAGGAATATTGACATTTTATTGATAAAGACATACAATTAATCACAATGTCAAGAAAAGTAACCAAAAATCCATATCTATTTTCTGCCAATGAGAGACTATTGTTGGCTAATATACAAAAGCACAATACCCCACTTGAATTATCTGCTGTGACCAAAATCCCCCGCCCCACCGTTTACATTACACTAGAGAAATTAGAGATTAGAAATTTAGTACACAGCACTAAGATTTTAAAGAAAAGAAAATGGTTCTTAAATGCAAATATTGAATTGAATGATTTGATAGGTAAGGACGGAGGTACCACAATTCATCCAGTAAGTAACCCCACCTCCCCTACTCCAGGAGTCCAGATATATACAGACAAAAAGGATATCTTTAAAGTACTCGATAGAATAAGCGCGCCATCCAAAACTCGTCTTCAGATCTTGAGTGGAGATAATATTTTGAACGACTACGACACCGCAGTTGGAAAGAATAAAATAATTGAATTCAATGAAAAGATTAAAGCTTCAAATATTATTGTTGAGGCAATTTGCACCAGATTTGTCTTTGACACTCAAATGGTCCACTTTGGTGAGGACTGGACCGAGTCTTATATGGGAAGATCCACTGAAGTGCACACGATTAATAAAAAGTATCTAAACCACAATAGGCAGATTTTCATCTATAACAATCGTGTCTACTTTTTTATGCTAGATAGACCTGCCATTTTAGAAGTCTCTGATTCAAACCTAGTTAAAGCATTTATGTCTATTTTTGAATTCATCAAAGACTACTCACCAAACTTTGATATGAATAGTTACATGAAGGAAAAAATGGATAAAAACAAGAGCAAGTAAAAAACAGCAGGAGTTCCTACTGTTTTCCACTCTACCCTCCAGCTAAATATTATTTCACTGTTAATTCTCCATTTATAATCTCCCCTATCTTAAATTGTGGCGGCCTCATACCCACGTCATTAAATCTTATTTCTCCGGTAACGCCCATTGCTTTATATTTCTCGATATTGCTCTTCCACTTAGACTGGTCTTTATCGTATAAATTAATAGCGGTCATATAAGCGTCATATCCAAAGCCTGATAACATAGATACGTTCTGATTAAATCTAACCTTATATTTCTCTTGAAACTCCTTAGTCATCTCTGCTGCAGAGTATAGACTCTTTGAACCGTTAAGAGTACTCAGACCTCCAAGTGCATCTTTGTAATCATTAATTCCAAATTGTAGATTGATGTCAAAGTACATGTGTTTAGGCACAGCATTGAAATCTTTCAACTTACGAACAAGCTTTGCTCCATCTTTTGCCTCCATAAATATAAGTAATCCATCCGGGTTTGATTCTTTTATTTTCAGTGCAATACTACTCATATCCTTTTCTGATGTACTTATTCTCTGAATTTCAACCTCTCCCTTATATGTTTTAGTAAAGTCAGAAACAAATTTCTCATAAGCCTTAAATTGTTGCATGGCAATTACCACCTTCTTTACCTCATCCTTGTTTGCAACATCACCCATTACCCCAATTGAAGTTTGATCAGGATATATTTGATATATGTTATCTGCGATTGGATCACTCTCCGCTCCAAGTTGAAATGTAAGCATTCCGCTATCGTGAACATCCTTAGAGATAACATCTATTGTTGGAGATGACAGATTAATTAGCGTGTCAATTTTATTAATAGAAACTAATTTCTGATACGCTGACGCACCTTTTTTTGAGTCAAAGTTATCATCTTCAATAAATACATTTATTTTCTTTTCGGGATGTGCTTTTGCATATTCCTCCTTGGCTAAAGTGATTCCGTTAGCAAAACCCTGACCCAAGTTGTCACCTCCAGATATTAAACCTGTAAGTGAGGTTATAACACCTATATTAATTGAGTCTGCCTGCTTACCATTTGAACCATTAAGCGATATGACGATGATGACAATTACTGCTATTGCTACCAAACCTGTTACTAATTTATTATTTTTCTTCATATTTTTTAATTTATTTTTATGACATCATTTTATGGCAATGTACAGATAGAGTCAAAGTTTATAAATATGACTAACCGATATTAGGCCTATTTATAGAGCTAATATGGTCATACATAATTGGTAGTCAGAAATATTGACTATTTTGCAAATATTGATAAAATGTTGTATATGAATGAAATACTAAAAGCACTAACGAACGCTGGCCTAAATCAAAAGGAGGCAGAAATATATCTAATTCTTTTAAAACTAAAGACTGCCACAGCCTATAAAATTGCAAAGGACTCTTCCATCAAAAAACCGACCGTGTATGTAATTCTTGAAACACTAAGGCAAAAAGGCTTTATTCTTAAGACCCCTTCAAAGCGAGGTACGGTCTATACTGCAAAGTCCCCCGATGAATTCATCAATATTATTGAACAGAAGTTTACTAGCGTCCTCAACACCCTACCTTTACTTAAAAGTATATTTAAGGAAAGTTCAAATAATATTAATGTCTTTTATTTTGAGGGAATGAAAGGTCTAGAAGATTTATGCTATTACAGATTCGATGAGATAAATGATACCGAGATGGTTGGATTCTTTGCTAAGCCATCAACTAATTTTAAGGAATACGAAGCGTTATTTACGAAATGGTCAAAAGATCTATTAAAAAGAAAAGTAAAAATAAGTGGAATAACCCCGGACCATCAATATATGAAAGGTCAAGTTGAAAATAACAGAGATGCTTATCGTAATTTGAAATTAGTAGACCCGGAAAAATATTCATCAACCGTTTCCATAGATGTCTCGCTTAATTTTGTAAGAATCATGGATCTCAAGAATCTTAATGGAGTTATAATTGAGAATACTGATTTAGCAAACGCGATTCACCAGGTGTTTGATATGGTCTGGGAGGGTCTCAAATAATATTATACTATTTAATATCCACAAACTTACCATCTGCAACAGTAGAGACTTGATATTGATCCTGTAAGTCACCATTGGTGTCAAAATTGATTGAGTAAGTTAGACCCGGATAATCTTTTATACCAGCTACATAATCTTTTATACACAGATTCTTGTCCCCTGTTGTACATTTATCTAGGGAAGAAATTAGTATTTTCATGGAGTCATAATTTCTAGTAGTCACATAGTTTGGAGCTTCCTTATACTTCTCCAGATATGACGTCCCAAAATCTTTATTTACCAACAGTACTGAAGGCGAAATTATAATCACACCCTCTGCGTATTGTCCCGCCATATTAATCAACTCTGGACTATAGCATGCCGATCCGCAATATATCTTCGTATTAACACCAAGCTCCCTTGCTTGTTTTACAAAAATTCCCGCTTCCTTTCCCCATGAGGCAATAAATATCACATCCGGATTTGCGTTTTTTATTTTTATTATTTGAGATCTTAAATCAGTATCTGTTGGCAAAAAACCTTCTGATGCCACTATATTATCTTTATCAAAATTTTTAGTAAATGCATCTGCAATCCCCTTTCCATAATCATTATTAAGATAAATAACCGCTACTCTTTTTTTGCCGTCCTTTAATATCGTGCTTTTAATTGTAGACATTTCAACATCAGTTGTACCGTTTATTCTAAAAGTATAATCGTTAGGAGTTGAATACGGTGGGGCCGCTACTATACTAAATGTTGGTATTTTACTTTCATTGACTACAGGTGCAATCGCCATAGCAACTGGACTTCCAAGTGAAAATACAGCTCTAATACTTTTATCATTTTTATATTGATTAATGATAGATATAGCCTTCTTAGCGTCTAGCTGACTATCTTCAAAAATAATCTCAAGATTCTTACCCTCTGACGCTAGCTGCAAACCTCTTTTTGCCCATTCTCCATGTTGAGAATTAGAACCACTCAAAGGAAGTATCGCAAGCACCCTATCTTTACCAGAATTATTATTCCAACCACTGAATACGACAATAAAGACGATTATTACGATAGCGGCAATCCAGTATAATTTGTTTTTATTCATTATGTTGAAATTATACTACCTCCACATACTGAGTCAAATTACATAAATTATTTAGAATTTCTTTATAGAGGCATTATACCCTTTATTTATAATTGTCGGCATGACAAAAATAAACATAAAGAATCAAGAAATTACAATCAATTTATCAAAGATGGGAGATGATTATATATCGCTGACAGACATAGCTAGATACAAGAATCCACATGAACCGAAGGATGTGGTAAAAAACTGGATGAGAAATAAAAATACTATTGAATTTTTAGGGTTGTGGGAAAGAATAAACAACCCTCATTTTAAGGGGGTCGAATTCGACCCCCTTAAAAAAGAAGCTGGTTTAAACAGTTTTACCCTATCCCCAGAAAGATGGACCAAGCTGACTGGTGCTATTGGCGTTAAAACACTAGCTAGGCGTCACAATGGCGGGACATTTGCCCACAAAGATATCGCTTTCGAATTTGCAAGTTGGGTATCTTCTGAATTTAAGCTGTATTTGATTAAGGAGTTCCAAAGGTTAAAAAATGAGGAGAACGATAGACTGAATCTCGGATGGAATGTTAGGAGATTGTTAACTAAAATAAATTACAAGATACACACAGATTCCATAAAAGAAAACATAGTCATGCCTCAAAAGTTATCTGGAAAGGATTCAATGGCGGTTTATGCCAATGAAGCCGATGTTTTAAATAAAGCCTTATTTGGTATCACAGCTAAAGAATGGAGAGATGCGAACACAAAGCTTAGAGGTAACATCAGAGACTATGCAAATATCATACAATTAGTCTGTTTAGTTAATTTAGAAAACTTGAATTCAGAATACATCAAGGAAGGACTTAGCCAAGGAGAAAGATTAATTAAGTTAAATGAAATTGCAATTCATCAGATGGGTTTACTTATAGATAATTCGGGTATCAGAAAGCTGGGCAAATAAGTGTCAAATTTTAAGTAGGTTAAATTAGGTCAGTTTAAAGGGTTCTATTTAAGCCTCTTTAAAACCACAAAAAACAGCGGATGAAATCCGCTGTTTTTTTATATCAATAATCTCAAACTCTCTACTCCTCCAGCTTCACAAACTTCCCATCCTTGAATATGTGTAGCTCGTACGCAGCTGGTCTTGTTCCTTGGTTATCAAAGGAAACTCTTCCTGACACACCATCAAAATTTGTTTTAGCCACCACTGATTTCCAATCTTTCTTAGGAACACCTCCTAGCTTCTTAATGATTTCTGCAGAGTCATAAGCATAATCACTTATGAACAATGGATCGTAACCGTACTTGGCCTTAAATGCATCTTTGAAGCTCTGTGTAGTGTCTGATGGAAGATTAGCTGATATACATCCCTGTAGCATCTTATCGCTTCCTAACGCCTTAATATAATCTCCAACAACAAACTCTATATTAGCATCACATATCACTGAAACATTCTTTGAACCCTTTTGTTCTCCAAGAGTCTTAAGTAATTTAATGCCAGTATCCTTATCAACAATCACCGTCATAGCATCTGGATTGAACGCAAGTATCTTCGCAACTTCTGTTCTCAGGTCTCCATTTGGAGCAATATTAAAATCCTCTGTAATTACATTTTGACCCAAAGCCTTTTTGAAGTATTCAGCGTCAGTCTTAAATATATCTAAGCTCCCACTGTATACCACAGCAATTCTACTGTATCTTTTTGAAGCCTCTTTTCCAACAGCACTAAAGATTGGATAACTGAATGGTATTGTTTGGAAAACCGTATCATCTTTCTTTGTATTAGATTCAGTTAAGTGAAAAGTTAAAATTTGATCTTTTTCAATTAGAGCCTGATTAGCATCCAATGACGGACTATCAACATTTATTATCACATCCACCTTATCGATTGAAGTTAACTTTTGATAAGCAGAAACTGCTTTCTTTGGATCAAATGCATCATCCTCAAACACAACCTGTATATTTGAATCCTTTTCGAAACTCATTAAAATTGAATTTCGAATACTTTCACCAAGAGCTCCGTATTGTCCGGACATTGGCGCTATGACACCAACTTTAATTTTTCCACTTGGCTTTTCTTTTGACGAATATGCAACCGCTGTCAAGATTATCGCTATTACAACTATTCCTATAATTATTTTTTTCCTCATAAATTTAATTTGATTATTATCTATTAAATTAACTGTTAATTTCTGATGTCAAAATTATAAAACAGATGCTGTGAGTTGTAAAAAGTAAGGTCATTTTCATAAGCACTTCCAAATAGTCCTTTATATACAAAGTATTTTATAATATATATTGACTAAAAGTTCGACATAATATACTATTTAAACATGAAAATAAGCAAGGAGAATGCGGAAATACTTGGTTTATCAAAGGCGGAGCTTTCTATTATCGATAGCCTAGAAGCAAAGGACTCCAAACACAAAGACCTCTCCATCATCAATATATCAAAAGAAACTGGCATCCCCCGCACTTCCCTGTACTATATGCTACCTAAATTAGAAAAACGTGGTTTTATTGAAATTAAAAGAAATAACAAGAAAATATTCTGGCGAAAAAGCAGGGATGAAGATTTTCAAAAGAAATTCTTGAGAACAATTGAAGACATTACCGAGAATAAAATTACTCACCACTCCCCCACCTCGAACAACAACCACATAAAAGTGCTTTATGGTACAGATCAGCTTTCAACAGTCTTTGATGAGATCACCGCCCTGCCTAGCAGAACTAGAGTTTTTGCTATTCAACCGGACCTATCAATTCTAGATGTGATCAAGAAACTACCTATTAAAAAATCAATAGCGGTCTGTGACGGTATTAAAAGTAAACATCTCATAATGGATGGAATAGTACATGAAAAATCTATTGATTCCATAAAAGGCTCACTTAGTGACAAAAGAGTTACGAAGGAATTACTCAGCAGCTTCGGAGGAAGATCTGCTGATATGGCTAAAATGCCAGATAACTTTCTGCCTACCACCCACGCTGAAACATATCTTTATGAAGATAAGGTTACGCTATTGAATTGGGATAAAGAAATAGCGGTCATTATAAAAGATAAGGACATATTCCAACTTATCAAGGAAATGTTTAATTCCACAAAATATCTAATGGAGAGATACGATCAGAATGAGAAGATTGCGAGAAGATTGGTAGATTTAGAAAAACTACATTAGAATCAAGATATATAAACGAGGGTGGTTTTTATATTAGAACTCCGTTACCTCTAAATAATCCTTTCTTGAAACAACATCCCCATTTGACTGGAATTTATATGATGTCATTGCCCCGTCGATTCCAGCTAGAGCTTTATTCTTTAAAAGCTTGACCCTGTCACTGTCCACAACCTCAACACCATCAAGTGACTTATCAATAAAGTTCAAGACATCAAATGTAACAGCATTATAGAAAGGATACGTTGGCTCATGTCTATATTTCATTTTAAAATCAGAAATATACTTATTATATCCATCACTCTTTAGTACTGTTTTTAGACATTGTCCATGAATATCAAATTTGGAAATCATAGATAATTTATCACAGACATTAACATCTCCAAGAATTTTATTACTTATTCCAAGCTCCCCCATTTCCCCTAGGATAATTTTAGTAGCACCATCAGCGACTGGTATAAAAATTATTTCATCGTATTTCAAATCCTTTAGTTTCGAAAGTTCACTCCTATAACTTACCGCATCTGACGCATAAGTAATCCTTGAAACTATTTGACTACCAACCTGACTTATCAAGAAATCACCTGCAGATTGTGAATAATCTTGCTTTTCATGCATTAAGACATATTTTTGGTCTGGATTTTGCTTCACAATATTTACAAGATTTTCAGAAATAGAAAGTCCATCTGGAATAAATCGAATAACCTCGTCCCCCGTTTTTCTAATTTCAATTGAACCACCAAAACCTGTCATAATTACATTTCCATCTTCTTTAACAACAGGAGCAAGAGCAAGGATACTTCCACTACACGCAACGACATACACCTTAATACCCTGAGATTTTAAAATATTATAAGCAGACAATGCGCCCTTTCCAGTACATTGATCATCTTGTGCCACAAACTGTATATTTTTTGCGCGCTCACCATACATCTTTACTGATTTCTGTAAATCGTCAGTAATAGATGCGGCTGGACCAGTTAAAGGCATAATTAATCCTACCTTTATCTTTTCTCCATCATTTTTATTAGCAAAGGCAAAGACAATGCCTAGCACAATTACAATTAGTAGTACCAATATCCACTTAAAATTATTGTTTTTCATAATGTCTAATATTATACAACAGCACAGGATTGTGTACAAAATAATAGACTATTACTTCACGGGACTTGATTTTATCCTTATATTACTATATATTATCGATTATAAATTATGTCTATAATGGTAAACAAATTAAAGGAGAGAGATTTAAAGAAGCGTCTCATGGATGACGCTGGTTTTTCTGATAAGAAGGCGGCAATTTATATGTCTATATTAAAACTAGGTGAAGCAACCTCAAATGAAATCGCCAAGAGTGCTAATATAAAAAGGACCACTGTGTACAATATCCTACCAGAACTTTTAAAAGAGGGTGTCGTTCGTAAAACCAAGAGACTGAAGAAAACTTTATTCTACATTGAAGACACAAGCGATTTAGTATCGAGACTTGATGAAAAGAGATTTGGTATTGAAGAAATTCTCCCTGACCTCAACAGCCTGCAAATGTCTAATAGGTCCAAACCTAAAGTCGTTCAATACGAAGGGCAAAATGGTATCATACAACTTTATAAAGATTTACTTAATTCAATTCCTGTTGGAGGAGAGCTACTTTCCGTAATTGGCGCCAACTACGCAAAGGACTTAATGCCGTATCATATACTTGAATACTATTCAGATTTTAGATTAAAGAAGAAAATAAGACACAGACTAATTGGCACAAATAATGATTTCATAAAGGAATTTAAAGCAAAGGATAAAGACCAATATCGAGAAACGAGGATTCTAGAGGAAGGAAACGAATTGATTGGTTCAGATATTAGAATTTTTGGTAACAAAGTTGCAATGCTCTCTTTTAAAGAAGGCTTCATTGGTGTAATTATAGAAAGTGAGGATTTACATAAGCTAAACAAGGTAATGTTTGAGAGAGTCTGGAATACTTTGAAGGCGTAAAACACCCCATCTACCTAGCCAGCAACTACTCCCCCAAATATGCCTCCACTACATCTCTCTGCTTCAAGACAGTCTCTGGTTTACCATGTGCCAACAACTCTCCAGCATCAAGTACAACAACCGTATCACACAAGTCTCTAATAATTTCCATATTGTGCTCGACTAGAATTACAGTCTTCCCAGCCTCTCGTAATTCTTTAATAATTTCTGAAACTTTCTTTATCATTTCTTTAAACAATCCAGCATAAGGCTCATCAAAAAGAATAATGTCAGCATCCATCGCTATTGCTCTACCAATCTCCAACAATTTTCTTTGCCCGTATGAAAGATTCACGGCAAGCTCATGTTTCTTTTCAGATATATCTAGTTTTTCTAAAATTTCAATCGCTCTATCTTCATACAGCTTTTTCTTTTTCTCAAATAGTGCACCCAGTGCATTTCTGTGAGTCAATACAACCATCAAGTTATCAAGAACGCTCATTTGTTCAAACACTCTAACGTTTTGAAATGTACGAGTTATTTTATAATCATACATATCCTGTGCCATTATCTTATCAGTCTTAAATCCATCGGCAATGAATATTGTACCGGAGTCTTTTGGGATGATACCGGTAATCAAATTAATCAGCGTTGACTTACCAGATCCATTGGGACCAACTAGACCCGTTATCTTGCCAGCCTCGAATTCTAGGCTAAGACCATTAACAGCCTTAACGCCATAGAAGTGTTTATTGAAGTTGTGAAGTTTTAATGTGGACATTAGATATATTATAATACAAAATTGAAAAATTAAGAATGCCTCACAAAGGGTCAAACTAGAACTTAAAAGTCAGTATTCCATAGACTTAACCACATAAACAGCGCTGTTTCCTAGACTTAAGTCTTATAAATAAGTTATTATTACTGTATATGAAAACTCCCACAGGTGAATACAAACCCAACGCGGCTGAAAACCTTGAACAAGAGGACAATCGAGAATGGCAAGAAGGAAGAGAAAGATATAGGTCTGTCGAAAAGGCCTTAAAGAGATGCTGTACTGTAAATGAGATAAAATTTAGACTCAGAAAGGCGATTGGGGCTGTTAGTAATTTTTACAACATTGAATCAGGCAAGAGATTTTCTCAATCACTTCCACAGGGCAGCCACGACACCCTTCCTTTTGAAATGCTATACATTGGAGAGAGACCTGCTGTCTTGACCAGTCTAGCTCTAACTGATGAGATTATGGAACAAATGAAAGCCGACGGTCTTGAGTTTTTTGATACGGACCCTGAGAGATTGGTAGAAAACTTCATATTTAATAGACAAAAATTAGAAACTATATATTCAGAAGATGAAGTATTGCAAGAATACGGAGACAGTGTTGATGATGTATTAAGTAAAATAAAAGCAGAGCGCGCTGAACGAATACAAAGAGCGGGAGCTTGGGTTGATTATTCTTATCAATACCACTATGCACTTGGATCCTTTTTAGGATACCCCAAAGATGATGTTGCTGAATTTTCATTTATCCATTCAAAAGTACAATGGTTCATTAATACTTTTGTTGATTCCGTTGTAAATGATTACGCAAGTAGAGGCGAGGAATTAGGTGATATTGAAGGTAGATTATTTGGAGCGGAGAGTGATGATGTTATTGATTTCCTAATTGCCAACCTAGAGCGTTTTGATTTCCCAGAAGAATCACAAAAAGAAATTTATGCAAAACTATTAGACAAGATTAAGAGACAAAAATTAGTACACATTGGAGATCTGGTGTTTTCTTCAAGTGAAGAGGGTCATAATCTAGATGAAATAAAAAATAGAAGAATTAAGGCTTTCAAATTTATGGGGCACAATGTAGACAAGATGAGTATAAATTAATCTAAACCCTCTCCATCACCCCACGTATTGCCTTATTGTGGTCAATCTTCTTGCCGCCCGCTTTTACAAACTCAAACATATCAGAGAGAAACAACGCCATACTCTTGTTTGTAATTTCAATTGCCACCTCCTCATGCCAATTAATCAAAAGGGCTGTGCTTTTAAATAACCAGATTTCGCAATTATGATTGAAGAAATTATTTGGAAAAACAGTATAGTCTGCCATTCTTCCACTCAAACTCTCCACTGTTTCTTTATTTTTTCTTGGGTCTTTCTTTATTTCTTGTAAATATGAGTCGTATGCAGATTCATTAAGCATCCCATCCAATATCAAATGATTCTTAACAATAGACCTATTGAAATCAACCAGTTGATCTTTGCTAACCTTATCCTGCAGTTCCATCCATGACTTATGGTGCTGAATAGCTTTGATACGTTCATTCTTATTTACTGATGAAATTCGCTGATATGCTGGGACAATTTCCTTGGCACCGACGTGGATGATAAACTCATTTTCTTTAGATGTTTTAACTCTAGCGCCACGAAGTTCTCCAGCGCTTTTTGATTCTATATTTATTTCGTCAAATACATCCTTAAACCTTGACGATAATTCTTTTTTGCAAATCGCAATATATACTGACCTTTTACCAACTTTCACACATTCAACAAGCCCCTTGTCCATCAACTTCTCCAGCACGTACAAAATACCCGTACGAGATAATCCCGTGAGTCTTTTGATGTCCTGTGGGCTTTTTGCAAAGCCTAAGGCCTTAAGTACCTCAATTTCAGTCTCGGTTAATCCAAGTATTTTGAATGTTTTACTATACCAATTCATGTATTAAATATAGCAAATAACTAATTTTTAGTCAATTAGATATATGAAAATATGGCCTTGTAAAGCAGTTTAAACGCTAAACAATTTTAATGACACAGTTTTATAGACCATGTCAAATCAATCAACTATAATGGACCTATTATAAATTTTAGAAATTAACCATCCGCGATGTTATAATAATATCGTAATAAATAAATTATAAATTATGAATAAAAAAATTATAGGAATACTATTAATCATCGTCATTGCAATTATCGCAGTAGTAGGTTTTAACAACTCAAATACTGCGCATAATCCAAAGACTCTAAAAATTGGGGTTATCGCTCCCCTATCTGGGGACTTCGGTGCTGTTGGTGAAAACTTCGTCAATGGAATCAAAACTGCCAAAGTCGCATACGAGAAGAAAACTGGAAATACAGTTGAACTTGTAATTGAAAATGATGGCGGAGAAGCAACAAAGGGACTTAGTGCATTCAAAAAGCTAAGTGAGGTGGATAAAGTAGATGGAATGATAAATACATTCACTAGTACAATGGATGCAATTTACACTCCTAGCCAGACTCTTCCCTACCCAATCATGATGGGATTCTTTCAGGCAAATAATGTCGCCGACGATAACACCTTTCAGATTACACTTGGTAACGATGGTGTTTGGAATAAATACGCAAACTATCTTCAGGGTGTGAACTTTGATAAAAGCAATATCGTAGTTGTTCACTCAAAGGACGCAGCGCAAGAATCTTTTTCAAAAGAGTTCAGAGCAAACTTCAAGGGTGAGACAACTGAGTTTGTAGCTTCATCAGAAAAAGGCTCACTTAAAACTGACGCGACAAAGATTGCGGGATTGAAACCAACAGCAATTGTATTCTTCATGACACCCGAGAATGGTGCAATACTTACAAAGGAGCTATTACAACTAGTTCCAAAAAATACTCAATTGATTTATGACATTCAAATCAACACAGGTATTCAGTATTACAAAGATCAACTTGGAGATTTGAATAAGATAAACGGAGCAATAACAATTGTTCCTGAAGCTGAAGCAAATCAAAAATTCATCGATGAGTATAAGGCAGTAATTGGAAAAGACCCTGGATTCACATCAGACTTCGGATACGATGCCTTCATGGTATACATGGAGAATTACAACAAAGATAAAAGTGCTTGGATTTCAAGTCTTAAAAAGACAGATGAAATAGGTGCTAGTGGACATCTTAAGTTTGATGGTAAAGGAGTGGTGATCCCCAACCTAACAATCAAGAAGATTGAAGGAGGCGAGATGAAGGTTGTCGAGAGATTGCCTTTTAACTAAAGCTGCCATCTAACCCACCACTACCTAGTTTCAAATCAAATAGCACACAAAACCCCAAGATATTAAACTTGGGGTTTTGTAATTTACAATCCATAGCTTTGTGTTATATTCCTAATGGCTAAACATTAAGTCTTTCAACTACAACCAACCCGAACAATACCCCGTATATGAAAAACACAAATGCATTAAAAGAGATCCTTAAGGGGGGCTCCCCCCTCAGTACTGACGAACAAGCAATACAAATCATTGCCCTAGCTGTCCCAAGGAAGGGCGCCATGAAATTTGACGAGGCAGACGAACCAGGAGATAAGCTTGTTGCACTTCGGGAACTGACCGCCGAAATTGCGAAGCTCGATGAAAATGAGGTGACAATTAGACCAGCCTTGTTCGCCCTTATGATGTCCGAAATGGAAAACAGATCATCGGCTTTCACGTCAGTTTCAACAAGACTGGTCGTTGAAGGCTCACATCGAGGTCAAATTGATGGTCATGGTCAGGCCTGAGTCCAGGAACACAACCCCACACCAACCAAAATCGGCAGCTAAACCAAGGCTGCCGATTTTTGAACTATTGTTTTATTCACTCAATAATATTGACCGTTTATTTTATCTCCACCTTCTCCTTATTCACCACCCTACCAAAAACCAAATCTGATACCAAGACACGGTTCACGAACTTAGCATTTTCATATCCAACTACTGGCAAATCATTTTTATTTGCAAGCTTATTGGCAACACATTCGACATCCTTGTTTTTTTCACAATCTGCCAATCCAATTCCTAGCGCCATTATTGATTGATATGAATTCGCAGCAGCTTGAATATCATCGACATTCATATTTGGATATAGTTTTTTAATTTTATCAGCAAATACTTGATTTACTGGAGCCTCAAAATAATATACATTATTTGTTGCTTCCGCAGGTAAGTTGGCGATATTTTTCTCAGTTACCAAATCTTGCTTATCTGAAAAGAACCCCGCCTTAATACCCATGTCATTTGCTTGCTTCAGAATGGAATATGATCCATCTTCATACATAATTGGCACAATATAATCTGGTGCAAATGATTTATTCTGAAGAAGTATTGTTCTGAAGTCTGTATCTTTTGGACTTAGACCTTGCACCACTTTTATATTTTCCATTGGGACTGAACTCTCCCCAAGACCACTTTGACAATACGACGCAACATCACCAACAGCACTTACAATTAGATATTTCTTATTTGAGCCATCAATCTTTTTTACAAACTCCCTACATGCAACTTCAAAGCTTAGAAAAGTTTTTATAGAATTAGGATTTTCTTCTACAATTTTTTGATTATATGCACTGTACATCATTATTTTGTTTGCACTCTTTGCAACTGGACCAACAGCATACGCAACAGATGAGAACTCAACATATAGTGCGTCGACTTTGTCAGCCGATAAAAGTTTTTGAGCAGCTGAGACACCTCTTGGTGCTGAGGATTGACTATCCTCTATTGTAACCTCCACCTTTCCCTTTCCATACATATTCTCAAGGTCTTTCTCAGCCATTTGCACCCCCTTAGCGACGGGTCCTCCCCAGTATGCACCGAAACCTGTTTGAGGAGCGATTACTCCAATTTTTATCTTTGCACCATTTTCATAATTACGAGCAGCTAATAAAATCAATACTAACACGACCACTATTACGGAAACTATTTTTATTATTTTTTTCATATGCATATTTAATATTTAGTGGAATAAAGCATAACACCCATAGCTATTGATGTCATGAAATTTAATTGCATAATTATTTTTCCTATGCGATGGCTTCACATAAGGACAATTCACATGTTTACTGTTGTCCTGTTTTGTGACAGAATATTAATCATGAGTAATTTAATGCAAAACCTAGAGACATTCGGCTTTGAGCCAAGAGAGGTAAAGATATATACTTTCCTATTATCAAATAGAGATTTACCGGTTTATAAGATAGCTACAGAGGTTGATATACCAAGGACAACAACCTATAAGATTCTTGAGTCATTAAAGAAGCAAGGATTCGTATCTAGTTGGATTAAAAATGGTGTTAAATATTTTTCTGCAGAAAGCCCAGATCGTCTAAAGGACCTTGCACAAAAGAAGCAAGACGCCCTGCAAAATGCCATGCCAGAACTAATGGGACTATTTGATACTAAATCAATTTATCCAAAGGCAAAATTGTATTTAGGAAAAGAAGGTGTGAAGCATACATTTGAATTAATACTTGAAAGTGCGAAGATAAATAAAACCCAAATAATATACGCCTATACTGATAATTTACTAACCAAACAGCTTCCAGTATTTTTTAAGGAATGGAGAGATAGAAAGAATAAGGAAACAGGATCTTATACACAGCTTATAGTCCCCCACGGTACTCCAATGAGCGCTGATTATGGAAGTGATGAGTATAGAGAAACAAGAATGATGCCTGAAGAGTTTTCATTTGCGGGATCAATTGATATTTGTGACAAGATGGTTTGTTTCTTTTCATTCCATGAAAAGGAAGTCTACTCTATTGTTGTAGAATCACCCATCGTAACAGAAATGCTTAAGAAGATATTTCAGTATGTTTGGAAGACATTGGAATAAACAAAAACAACCCCTTTTGAGAATTGTTTAAGTTATATAAATTTTATTCTTGAAAGTAATTATTTTACCTCCTCGTAATTTCCCTTTCCGAGAATCTTGAATAATCCCGCTTGAGACTTATTTGGATTAATATTAGTTCCCGATGTAAAATCTATATTTCCATCGACGCTTTCATATTTAACCTTCTTTAGTCCAGCCAGTAAATCATTGGGGCTATTTTCATATGCCTTGGCAATAGATCTAATTAGCTCGTAACTATTTTGAGCTTCCAGCACAGGATATTTACCATACTTATTCTTATATTTTGATGCAAATTCTTGATTAGGTCTCCAATCTATAACAAAGACATTTTTTAGTTGCTCCAAACTAACTGAATCTGAGTTTTCAAAACCATCAACTAAATTACTATCCACTAAAATAGGGATATTGACTCCAAGATTTTTTAAGGTCTTCACAGCTCTATCTCCCCAACCAACCACCAGTATTACGTCTGGATTAGCTGCCTTCATTTTCACTGCCTCAATTCTATAGTCAACCATAAAGTCACCACTGCATGTTTCGGCAACAATCTTTATTCCTCTCTCCTTAGCTACATCCTCATAAGCTTTTGTAAATGCCACACCCCATGTGTTAGCATTCCAACAAATTATACCCACTGTTTTTGCTGATGGATTAACATCGAAGAACTTTTCAATAGCACCCTTAATACTTGATGTAGTGTGACCCATTGTGAAGAAATATGTGCTTGTTCCCTCTACTGAATTATCCATAACTGTTGGAGAAATTGTTACTATCTTATTTGATTCAGAAAGAGGAACCAATGGATTAGACAAAAATGCCCAAACATCAGATATCATCACATCAACCTTATCTACATTGACCAACTTGTGAAAGGATGACACATCCTTTGAGGGATTACTTTGACTATCTTCATATATAACTTGAATTGGGCGGCCATTAACCCCTCCTTTTGAATTGATCTCTTCAACAGCCATTTCAGCTCCATTTTTAGCAGATTCTGACCAGAAGGCAGCTGCTCCAGTCAAGGAAAGTGTTGCTCCAACTTTAATAGGACCGCCCTTAGCTTTTCCATAATTCTGAGACAGACCAACCCCGACCAGAATGATGATTATTAATGCAATAATTACCCATATTTTTGTTTTCATAACTATATTAAAGCATATGCAGATATTCATCTCAAGCAAAAAACCAACCGCCTTCCGGCTGTTGGTTTTTCACATAATCACACTTTAAAATAAGTCCGTCTTTCAAACTACTTATCAAACTTCACAAACTTTCCATCTTTAAAGATATGTAGTTCACTTACCAAGGTTCTCGAACCAGTCTTGTCGAAGGTTATCTTTCCAGACATTCCTTCTATTGATAGTCCGTCCCTTTCGAGTGCCGACTTCCAATCCTTCTTATTTGTACTAGCAAGAACCTTTCCTATAACTTGTACCGCATCATATCCATAAACTCCAAGGAAGTTTGGTTCTGAATTGTAGGCCGCCTTATATCTTTGTAGATAATCTTTGCTTGTGTTGTCAGCAATCATTGTTGATAGACATCCTTCAAACGAACTATTGGTCAAGCCTTTTTTAAGATAGTCACCAATTGAAAGTTCAATGTTTCCATCACAAATTATTTGAGGCTTAGCACCTTTTGATTGCTTATTAACTTCGTTGATAAACTTAACACCTTGATCAACTCCCAAGAAAACTGTGTATGAGTCAACTCCTTGATCAAGCATCTTTGAAACCTCCGTTCTAACGTCAGAGTTTGATGATACAGGAACCTCAATGTAGTCTTGATTATTCATTCCTTGAATCATCATATTCTTGTTTGTCATGAAGAGTTGCGAGTCTGATGCGTAAACAATTGCAACCTTCTTATACTTTCCAGAAACTTCCTTTCCTAAAGTTTTGAACAACTCTGTTGCCCAAGGTATTACTTCAAAGACATTGTCTTTCTCAACCGCAGATTCGTTACCAACAGTTAACATCAACTCATCTGTTTGATTAATCTTTGGTTTAAGAACCTCAAGTGTTGGGCTTACAAGACCAACAACGATATCTACATTATCAACTGATTGTAATTTGTTGTATGCAGAAAGTGCTTTTGCTGAATCGTATTGATCGTCTTCAAATACAAGCTCAATATTATTATTTTTCAAATCTTTCAAGCTCATTTCCATTGAATTTTTTACGCTTTCACCAAATGATGCGTATTGACCTGAAAGAGGTAGAACAACTCCAACCTTTATTTTGTTATTTGCCACTGGCTTGCTGCCGTTACTGTAAGATACAGTTCCCACAACAATCAGTATCAGAACCAATACCCCAATAATTATTTTTTTGTTTTTCATGTGATTTTGCGAAATCATGTCGCGCCTCCGTCCATATGGCGCGACTCTGATTGATTAATTTTTAATAACTAAATTATGTAACAATTATGGAGTATTGTAAAATATGGTATTTTATGCACATGACACATATTCTATCACTATATACAGCCCTATATTCCATATCGCTTGACGGAATTTCCGACAAAGTGGTATAGTTAACACATGAAATTAACCAAAGACTTGATAAAAATACTTGGTTTAACTGATTATGAAGTTACAATCCTCAAAGCCTTGAAGGAGAAAGAATTTATAATTCAAGATCTCGCTACACACACGGAGATACCAAGAACCTCACTATACTATGCCCTACCCCACTTGGTGGAGCGTGGCTTTATCGAATCTTTTAGAAGAAGCAGGAAGACGTATTGGAGAAGTATATACAATGAGACCATTGATGGATTCTTTGAAAAGCATAGATCCAACAAAGTTGAGATTGAAGAAGGCATAGTTGAGACATCTAACACGGGGGATAATTTCATCAAGAGAATTTCTCCAAGATCTAAGGTCTATTTTTACAATGGAAAGAATAAGGCTGTTAATGTTTTTAGAGATATGGAAAAGCTACCACCACACAGTAGATTCTACGGAATTCAACCTGAAGCTTCAATTGTTGGTGGTATAAATCGAAACAGACTGGAAGATATCATTGATTTCAACAAGAGGGTCAAATCATCAAAATTTATCGTTGAAGGAATCATCCACGAAAGCGGAACCGAGAGTATGGTCCAATCACTTTCCCCTACTGATAAAAAGAGACTACTTGATAGTTTCTCCGGAAGAAGCGCCGACACCGCAAAATTACCTGAAGGCTTTCTTAACGACACAAAGGCTGAGATTTATTTGTACGATAATAAGAAAGTTGCAATTGTTAACTGGTATGAAGACTTTGCTGTAATAATTGAGAACAAAGATGTTTTTGATTTGTTAATTGAAATGTTTAAGTCCACAAAGTACATGTTGAAGAAATACGATCAGAACGAAAAGATTGCAAGAAAGTTAGTGGAGTTGGGATAAAATTAGCAAAAGTAAAAGCCCTACTCTCTTCTCGAGGTTCGGGCTCTATCTTGATGTTTATGGGATATAACCAATGGCATACATTACCAGATGGGGATACCATCATTAGACGGCGGCGACCATCAAGGAGTGACGGTAACATCAACCCCTTTATTTGCCTTAGACCTAGCTGGACGCAGAGCTACTGCATATACAGCAAGGCACTCCTCACAAGTTTCGCCATTCTTGAGTGTGCGGACTACAACCTTCCGAATAACCCTGACTGGGTCGCCTACTCGTACATTGCCACGGAGGATAATATTGATCGGTTTGCAGTAGCCACCATCTACTTGATTTTCCAATAAGTAGTCTTTGGTCTCGTAATGAGACAAAATACCGCCGATGGGCATCTCGACGGTTGCTTTCCCAGTAGGATCAACACCGAGCAGCATCCCCCTTGTGGTGTATGTCACTTCATACACCACAGCCTTCTGTTTTTTATCGTCGCAAGACATGAGGAAGCACGTCAAATTTCCGACGAAGATGAAAATGCAGATTAAGCTGCACGCTTGCGTGAAGGTCACGCGACCGTTTTTATCGCTGTTGTTAGCCATAGTCAAAGACTCAAAATGCAATCCGTACGATTGACACCCTTTATTTAATAGAATTTAAATCTTTAATTATAGCTAACAAGCACAATTCTTTTAAAGATCTTTATTTGCATTATCATATCCTCAAATACAGTTATGTCAAGTAATAAGTTGACATATTAGATATTGTATTACAACATTTTATTCGGGTTTTCTAGCCAAATGGGCAATGTTTATCAATAATGTGTACCTACAGATAAGATGCTTTAGATTTTAGCATCCACCATCTCCCCACCCACAACCCCCTTCACAACAAACGCACCATCCTCGGTAATCACAAACCCCTTCTCATCAAAGACAATTTCTGGCATTGAAGATCCTTTAGTGAATTTTATTTTTGTAAGTTCATTCATTATTCCTTCTCTACTCAATTCTCCGTCACTCGCCATCGCCTTCCTCATCGCCTCTGTAGCAACAAGCATTGCATCGTATGAAGTAACAGCACTTGGTGAAAGTGGTTTAGAACCAAACCTTACTGCGTACGCCCTTTCAAATTCCGCATATTTTGAATCTTGCCCTGGAGTACTGTAATAAAGGGAACCTTCGAGAGTCGGAGCGCAATTTGCCAACGCCTTAGGTGTTCCAGCTGATCCTGTTGAAAGAAGTGGTACATTTAAACCTTGATTCTTTGCTTGTTGAATAAACAGACATTCTAAATCTGCGTATGACCCAAAGACAGCATCGGGATTTGACTGCTTCGCTTTTGCAATCAAGGTCTTGTAATCAGTATTAGCTAAATCATTTCCATATTCCTCACTAACAATTTCCACACCATAATCCCCTGCATATTTCTTCATCAAGTCCGATGTATATTTCCAAAATCCAAAGTTGGCAGGTTCTACAATTGCAATTCTCTTATACCCATTCTCCTTTGCAAACTTTAGTATAGTCTTAATTCCAACTTCATCGGAATAGAATGTTCCAAAGAAATATGGTGAAGAAACTTTCTCTTCAACTTGAGGAGAAGAGTTTGGGCTGATTATTGGAATTTTCAAATCCAAAGATAATGGGACTGCAATTGAAGCAGAGTCATCCCACTGTGGGCCAACTATCGCCAAGACCTTATCAACAGTCACAAGCTTTTGCACTGCCGATGAAGTAACCTTTAGCTTATCAATAGATACATCTTCACTTATCATCTCCAACCTCCTTCCACCCACTCCGCCGTTTTTATTCACATATTCAACAGCAAGCAGGGCTCCATTGCGCTCTTCTTGGCCGACATCAGATCCAAAGCCACTCAAGGCCGATATTTGCCCCACCTTGATGACTCCACTCTCTTTTAGGCCTTTATCATCAGAGAGATACAAATATCCTCCTAAAACCCCTATTAATACAATTACGGCCGTAATATTTATTTTTTTCATGATTACTATTGTTTAATTATTAATGTTGTTGTATTATATTGGGTATGGAAAATAAAACAAACTCTCCACTTCTGGAGAAGAACATAGGCTCAATCTTGAAGAGGCAGGGATTTACAAATAACGAAGTTTTGATTTATGAGTATCTACTAAAGAACGGCAGATCAAAATCCGGACCAATTATTAAACATACCAAGGTAGCCAGCTCTGCTTTTTATGAAGCGGTCTCTTCCCTAACAAATAAAGGCTTCATTTCTTATGAGGTAATAAATAATATTAAATTCTACAACCCAGAAACACCTGAGAGGCAAATCAATCAATTGCAAAATGATATTGGAGATTTGAAAGCAATTTCTGAAATGCTCGGGGAAATCACTTCCGCACAGCGCGATAGAAATATGATAAATGTATATGAAGGTAATTACGGATTCAAAAGAGCCTTCGAGGAATTTACAAAGAAAGTAAACAACAAAGATCAAGTTAAAATAATTTCTTACAATACGGAATATGAAAAGCAATATGATTTTAGAAAGTTCTTCGTTAATCTTGATAAAGGTATACAAGAGCGAGGTGGTGTTGCAAAAGTCTTAATGCAAAAGGAGCTTCAGGGATTATTTAAGAAAGAAAGAGCTGGAATAAATATTTATGATATCAAGACTCTCCCCTCCAAATACTTTGGACCATGGGCAATAGACACAACCCCGCACGAGGTTCTAATCTCCATCATTTCAGATAACCCAGTTGCGATTAGTATTAAGCACCCAATCATCGTAGAGTCATTTAATAAGAACTTTGATTATTTGTGGGGATCGGCGAAGTAGTGCAACAAAATGGCTAGGCATTTAAAAAACAGACATTCGCATGTCTGTTTTTTAATTAGCTGTTTATTGCTGCTATTATTTTATATCCACCAATTTTTTATTAACAAGCTCCATGATTGGTAGATTCAATCCATTAACCTGATGATTAACAAAATTGAATTTTCCAGTTAACCCCTTATAGTCTTTGATACCTTCAAGATATTTAACAATCTTGTCTGAGTTCTTACCATTCTCACTGAAGGCATTTATAAATAGATCTAATGAATCATAACCACCAGCGATTATAAATGGCATAGAAGCTTCTGTTCCAGTCTTCTCTTTAAATCTTTTAACTAGGTCTTTTGAATCACTTTCAAGCACGGGAACAACCACTGTTCTCATCCCCGCAAGGTGTGGGGATTTCAAAACATCCTCACTATTGTGATATGCGGTATATATTTGAGTTTCAATACCTGACTCTCTTAATTGCTTTGCTAGAACCAATAGAGTTCCAGGAGTTTGTGTATTAATGATTAAAGCATCAGCTTTGATGTCTCTAACTTTTGCCACAACACTTTTAAAGTCAGTCTGGTCTTCTGTAAATTTCTCATACATTGCCACATTTCCAAATTCTTTTATAAACACATCACTAATTCCAAGCGCATAGGTTGTATTTGCAGAAAGCACAGCAACTGTCTTTGGACTATATTTCTTTACCATATCAGCCATTACCTTTCCTCCATAAGAATCTACTGGCCAAATTTGAAATACATAATTACTCTTTGTGGCTATTTCTGGATTTGATCCAGCTGTGATAACAGGAATTTTATTCTGATTAACCAAGTCAATCATTGCCATAGTCTCTCCACTACACATTCCTCCAATAATCGCATCGACTTTATCCACGTTCATTAATTTTTGAGCAGCGCTCACTGCCGTTTTTGAATCACATCCACCATCCTCATATATTACTTGAAACTTCTTTCCATCCCTTTCTCCATCTTTAAGAAGGTCACTGTAGGCAAACTGAACACCAGCCTTGTACAAATCACCGTACGACGCAGCACCTCCAGTTAGGGGTCCGATAAAGCCGATTTTTATCACCCCGTCGTCCTTCTTTCCACCTACACTGATAATAATCAAAATTACGATAATTACCGCCAGAATCGTGGTTATAATCTTTTTATTCATGCCCCCATTCTACCCCTTGCGGTGTAGGCGAGTCAACAGACATTTGGGGGCGAATTTTAATTTTAAAACACTTTTATACAAAAAGACCCGCCACCCCGTGAAGGGTGGCGGTAAGATCTAATACGTAATATATTATTCCTTTTTTATTTTTTGTCAAGCGTTTTTTGTATTTATTTAATAACACTAGAATCTTTCAATTTTACCCTTAATTTCATTTATTAATTTGTAATTACAACGAGGATGATTGATGGTAAAAGTCTTCAATTCCCAAGCTAACAAATCTTTAAAAGAAAATATTCTTATATATTTTCCAGATTTCCAATAATATTCAACTACCGATAAATAATCACTGTCGCCTGTAAACAATATAATACAGTCAATATCGTCCTCATGTTTTCTTAAATCAATAGTAAGCTCAATATCCATATCACACTTAACGATACCGCAAGCCATATGCTTAAGGTCCTTTCTTATAACCTTATATCCAAAAGTTTCTAAATTATAATGAAATTTCTTCTGTTCTTTTGCGCTTTTTATATACTTTTCACCTTTTGGACTATTATCTTCGCAACCATAATAATTAAACAATATTGGTGCAAAATATTTATTAAGGTATTCTTTTAGCTTTTTGAAGTCTATTTTTTTCCCGACGCCTTACTTCCCCAAAGCATATTTGAGCCATCAATAAATACACCAACTCTCAAATCTTTAATTTTAGGACTTGTCATCAGCTTAATAATTACATGAAAATGCTCATTTACAAATTATTATGAGGTCTGTTTATGGCCATCAAATATAAAGTTTTTATTATAAAATAAGTGTGAAATGTGGATAAAGCTTAAAAACAAAAAACGAGCACTTTCATGCCCGTTTTTTGTTTTCAGTCAATCTATTCTTTGGAATTATTATTCCCCTATTGTCACAGGCTTACCATCCTTAATCATTCTAACTACAGCACCTGAGATCAATTGTCCATTTGAATCAAACTTCAATCCCTTTCCTAGCGCTCCATCAAAACTCTTGATACCAGTAAGACCTTCTTTAATTTGATCTTTGGTTGGAACCATCTTTCCATCGCCAACACCCTCAACTGCTTTTGCTATCAAATTAAATCCATCGTATGCGTTACCTGCACCAAACTTTGGAGATTCATTGTATCTTGCTTTATAAGAATCAATAAACCAATTTTGTGCGTCTGCCGAATTGATATACCATGAACCATTGAATGGTGTTAAATCATCGGCAAATTCAAATGTTTCGACAGAGGTTACAGGCTCCTTCACACCCATTTCACGCAATTGCTTGTACACAGTTTCGATTTCTGGACTTGATGATTGCAGAACATAGATATCTGGGTGCATATCCTTAACCTCTGAAATTAGAGTTCTAAAGTCTCTTGTGCCTGCGCTAAACTTCTGATTTGCAAGAACCTTAATATCAGTTCCCTCAATCTCCTTTTCGAATGCCTTCATAATGGCAGTTGCACCAGCGTTTCCTTGTATCTCAAAGAAAACTAATTTCTTAATTCCCTTCTTATTTAATTCTTTAACGAATAGTTTCGCATCAATATAAGGGGGTGTATAGTGCAAGAAGTTGTAATCTCCATTTGCAACGTTTGAGTCAGATGCAAAGAAATTTACATGGGGTATTTTTTGAGATTCTGCAATTGGACTTACAGCATTTCCAACTGGAGATCCGAATGAGAACAGCGCGTCAACCTTGTCTACACTTATTAATTTATTAACATTCGTAGCAGCTACGGTCGGACTGAATTTATCATCTTCAAATATAACTTTGTAATTATATTTTGTATTTTCCTTGTTCAATTTCTCCATAGCAAGCTCAATTGCCTTTTGACTACTTTGTCCAAGAACTGCAACGGGACCAGTTAATGGAAGTGTTGCACCAATTAATATTGTTGGCTTTTCACCCACAATCTTATTATTGAATGTTCCTGAAGTTGCAAGGATTGCAAGGATTGCTATAACAATCACACCCAATATAATAATTTTCTTTTTCATGTTTTAGTAAGTAATTTAATTTATAAATAACCCCCTTGAGTTATGTTAAGATTATGACACGTATATTAGTTTTGTGTAATCGCATTATCAACAGCCCTGTTAATTATCTATATTAATGGCCCCATTTTAGACCACAGTATATTTTTGTTCGTAAAAATTGACAGAAATTAGCCATCTTGCGATAATACAATCATGTTAGAAATAGACCAATTACAATCTCGCCTGGAAAAGACCGGGCTGACAGATAAAGAATCCATCGTCTACTCTGCCCTACTGGAGACTGGTGGCGCATATCCATCCAAGATTGCAGAGGAAACTAAGCTAAACAGAAGCACAGTTTACAAAATACTCCTAGACCTCTCTGTTAAGGGACTGATAAGTGAAATTCAAAAGAAGGGGAAATTATTTTATCAAGTAGAAAATCCAGAGAAACTCACCAGATATCTTAAGGACAAAGTAACTATCGCCAATGATCACTTGGAAAAGGCGAATAAATTGATTCCTGAAATTGAGGGGCTGTACAGTCTTTTTGCAGATAAACCAAAGATTTCATATTTTGAAGGACAAGAAAATGTTATGCAAATTTATGCAGACCATTTGAATGTTAAAAAGCCATATGAAATGCTTGCTTGGGCGAATACTACATATTTAAGCGATTTATTAAAATCTGACTTCTTTCTTAACTACAGGAAAACCAAAGAAAAGCTTGGCGTGACAACTAGGGGTATTATTCCAGACACAGAATACGATGTTGATTTTGTTAATAATACATATACAAAAATTGGTATTGCAGAAAAATACTGGCCAGTCATGAAATATATTTCACAGAAAGATTTTTCATTTGAGGGCGAGATAACGATTTACGGGGACGATAAAGTTTCTATTGTTAATCTAAATAAAAACCACTTCACAGGAACAATAATACAAGACAAAACCATTCACAATATGATGCGGATGATTTTTGAACTGTCGTGGAAGGGTGCGGATTCTTATGATAAATAGTATACAAAATATTGCATAAATTTATATACCTATATTGACAATACCATTTAAGTATATTATAGTAATATTCAGCTCTTTCCAGTCACGGACAGACGCTCACCAACTACACACCCCAGAAACACAGAAATCGTGAAAAACAACATCGCGTCAGCAGTCATCGCCGCAACCACACTGACACAAGCCCAATTCGCCGCCGGCGCCACCACAAGCTTTTTCTACAAAGCAGGGTCAGCCGGAAGCTACATTGCCCAGGGATCAGCGGGTTATATATCAAACGGACAAGGAGGTTGGGTTTTATCCACACCCCTTGACCAACCATATGATAGCTCCATCTTTATAAGGATGGTCGAAGGTAATTACAACCAATACTGGTTTATTCACCTTGACGGTCCTGCGGGTCAGACCCTTACCGCTGGAGTCTATCAGGCTAACCGCTGGCCATTTCAAAGCGCAAGCAAGGCGGGTTTTGACTGCGCTAGCAGTGGTCGCGGACTTAACATGTCAACCACCTACCTGGAGATCATTGACTTCCAACAGGACCCGATCACCAAGATTGTGAAAACGTTAGTGTTCAACGCCCTTCAGTTTGAGGAAGTTGAGAGCAACACGAGTCTGAACCTCGACACAAACCGCTATGCATTCCTATCCTACAGCTTTGGCTCGGATGCTAAGATCAACGTGTCACCGTCCGCGGCTTTACTGGCCATGACTGTGCCGGAGCCATCAGGGTGGCTACTTGCGGGACTCGGCGCATGCCTCATCATCAAACGTCGGCGGTAAAACGCTAGACAACAAGTTACTCTTTCCAAGCAAAGAGATGACCCCGAAGACGCAAGTCAACGGGGTCAAACTTTTGGTTATTTTTTAATTTCAATCTCCATAAAACTACCTCACTTCCTTAACTACCTCCATCTCCCCACCCTTAATCTTATAAATATTTATTGGCGTATCTTTTGCTGAATGTTTTGCAGTAAAGGATGTCTCTCCGTTTACAGTCTTGAATGTATTACTCTCTATATACTTTGGTATTTCTTCAACAGTTTTTGATTTTGCAATTGATTCCGCAAGAATATAAATTGCATCATAACTCTTGTTAGCTCCCCTTCTTGGCTTTTCTCCATATTTTTTCTCAAATCTTTTTACAAACTCATCTGAAGGGACTTCCCAATCAATCATTATTGCACCTTCTAACTTACGCTTATCTACCTTTTGATTATTGAACACATCCCTCATTGTAGTATAGGCAATTAATTGCGGTTTGAAATTTAGTCCCTCTGCAACGTCGAGATATTTTACAATATCAAAATCTAACATATCCAAGAAAACTGCCGCCGGTTTCTTATCAACCAACTTGAGAATATTTGTTCTAAAATCACTCGATCCAATAGCCGTATAAGATTCAACATTAAAAGTACCTTTATCTTTCATGATGTTGGCAAGCGTATGTTCAATCGACTCACCAAAACCAGACTTATACCTAATCATCGCAAGATTGCTAATTTTGTTATCTGCAATTACAGAGTCTAATTGAGAAATAACCTGATTGAAGTTAGGATATAAGACAAAGCTATAATCATTTCCTTCAAACACTCCGTCTATTTGGAAATTCACAGGAGATATGAAAACCTTCTTATCCTTTTGTGCTAGAGCAAAAATTGGCTGTGCAGTAAAATCAAAAATACCACCAATTACAGCATCAGCATTTTGAATTCCTACAAGTTTCTGATATGCGGAAACTGACCCTTGCGGTGTTGTTTGATCATCCTCAATATAGAGCTCCACAGGTCTACCTTCTATACCACCATTTTGATTTATTTCTTCAACCGCCAAATCCATCGCCTTTTTGGACATATCTCCAAAATCAGCCGCAACTCCAGTTAGAGAAATCATGGCTCCAATTTTTATAGGCTTATTATCACTAGACAGATTACCACCCTGCTTATTTGCACTAATCACAAATACCAGACCAGCAATCACAGCTATAGTTATTGCCAAATACATTATTTTTTTCATGATGGACAATATTGTATATTATGTGTTATTATTGTTAAATAGTTCGGCGAATTACGAATAACAACTAAAATATGACCCAAAAAACAACGACCGAGAATCTATTCAAAACACTACAAATTAAGCCTAATGCTCAGCTTGTTTTGGACTACCTAATTAAGCATGGACTGTCCCCTGTTAAAGACATTGCTCATTCTTTGAATATGCCTAAATCAACAGTCTACGATTCCCTAGACGAGTTAGTCACCCAAAGTTTAGTCATAGAATACTCTGAAGAAAGAGGGCGGGTTTTTGGTATTGCAGACAAAGAACAGATTGCCAAAATTAGCGAACAGAAGATCAATGAACTCAGAGACAATCAAAGTAAATTAATTGAGTATATAAAAAATACAGAACGTGAAGACCCCTCCTCAAAACCAAAGATAAAATTTTATTTTGGTAAAGAAGGAATTAAACAAGCTTTTAGAGATACAATGTGGAATGAGAAATGTAAACAAACTTATCTAATGTGGTCCACAAAGTATATGTTAGACATGCTTGGACCAGAGTTTAGCGAATGGCATAGTTCAATGCGCCTACGATACAAGATTGTATTAAATGTAATTAGAAAAAAGGAAGATAAAAAACTTGATAAGACCGAGGGTCTTAAAGAGGGTTGGAATAGTTTTAGAAATATTAGACAGGCTCCCAAAAATATTGATTGGAACATGAGCTATTGGATCTACGACAATAGGGTTTTATTTTCTGGCGGAGGAAGCGACAAATTCGCTTTTATCGTGCACGACAAAGAATTTGCAAATCTAATGATAACTTTATGGAAGCAAGTATGGGAAATTAGTGAGAAATAAGGCCTATACCCGATATGACTAATACAAGGCAAGCCTACAGCTTATACTCCCCCATGAATCCTTGTGGTCTATACATCATCAAGAACAATAGGAGTAAGCCATAAACAACCTGCCTCATTTGTGCGGCAACGTCTGTTGGAAAGCCAACGAAGCGCAGTGCTTCGGGTAGTAGCATCAAGAACACTGTTCCCCAGAACACTCCCTTGTTGCTAGCAAGCCCTCCTAATATTACAATCGATAAAATAAAGATTGATTCATTCAATGAAAAACTTGATGGATCAATGAATGTAATGTAAGAAGCAAAGAGCGCGCCAGCAATAGCTGCCATTCCTGCGGCCAACACAAAGACAATCATTTTATATATTTTTGTATTATATCCAAAGACAGAGATTGCTTGCTCATCTTCTCTAATTGCTTTTATTACCCTACCAAAGCTTGAACCAACAACATATTGTGACAACAGATATACAAGAAGTGCGAGAACGGCAGAGAGAATCAAAAAATGTAAATTTGATTTAAAAATAAAATCAAATATTTGTGGGCGTCCGATTCCTGGAATTCCGAGAGGTCCTCTTGTTAGACTTTGCCAGTTCAGCATTATACTGAATGCAATAATATTAAAACCAAAGGATGCTAGTGCATAATAATCCCCTTTAAATTTGCCGAGAATCGCTCCAAGGACAAGGGAGACAATCATTGCGATTATCGCTCCAACAATCATCGCAAAGAAAAAGTTCCAACCATATGAAGTCATGAGTATTGCCGTGCCATATGCCCCTACCCCAAAGAACGTGGCGTGTGTAATTGAAAGCAGCCCCGTGTATCCCACTACAAGGTTGAGACTGATTCCAAGTATTGACCAAATTGAAATTAAAACCAAAAGGTGAATTATATATTCCATACTTAAATAATATCAAAAAAGAAGAGGGGTGGCGAGTATTTCTCTCTCGCTCACCCCTACTTTGGGTTCAAAGAAGGATAGTTTGATGTCTTAACAGCCTTGTCGACATAGGTCCGAACTTGAATAATCAATTCCTTACATGTCATCAGATGTCATCTTCATGACCAGTAAGGACGAAGGATTCCTCGTATTCGCGTTGACGTATTTCAAGATCACGTCTCCACTGTCTTTTGATGCACCTTGTTTTCTGACGCAATATGGCCATCTCAACTTCCATTCTCTCCTCTTGAACCAGTTGTTTCTTTAGTGCTTTTGCTTTAACTGCCCTTGCGGACAGCTCCTGTCCAATTGCTTTTCTGAGGGTTATGTCCCCTCCAGCAACAGTGCGAATGGCATCTCCAACCGTCATATCGACGACTGTATTTGCCAACTCCATCACCCTCGCAGCCAAAACTGCAATAGGTGGATTGTTTGGTTCTGGTGGCATTTCATATTCCTCCGTTTCCAATATAAATTATAACATAAAAAAAGCCGGCACCCAGATTGGGGCCGACGGCGGAAGGTAAAGTTTTATTACCTTGTGGTGAAAGTGGGCGTGGAAGCCTCTGTGGGACTACCCGAGCGTTGGGAGGAAGTTCTCCTCCGTTTTTTTCAAGAGAAATAAGTGATTCTCTAGTGTAATTTACATCACAGCAACACGCGCCTGCCAGGGGCGCACAACCGTGGATATCAATTACATATCTCTAGGTCCAATTGTGTTTCAACGGATCGCACCCGCGAAGATTACGCGAATCCATCTAAGACAATTTCATACAGAAGTGAAAACCAGCGGCCCCCACCCTAAGCACAAAGAACTTCCACGCCCGCAGAAAATATACCACACACCGCAAAAACTTTCAATTAGGAATAACCCCACAAGTGTGTCATAGAACACAATTTGTCTTGACACATGTCAAGAGTAGGAACATACTTATTAAGTCGCAAGGATGTCTCATTACGAATACATACTAGAGCTTGGAATTTTCATTTAAAAATCGACTGCGGTAACTTCTCCCCTCCCGCATTGAAAAGCTCTCTATTAATGTATTCAATTAAAGTTTAATCACAAAGGGTCACAAGCCTAACGTTTTTAACTTTTCTAGATGTTTTTACTTCTTAATAATATTAGATAAATAGCAGCAAATCTACATTAGTAGAAATGTACGCTAAATAATAAATAAAATTATGAATAAAATAATAAATTCAGCTAAAACTTCAAAAAGTTTTATAATCACATTAGGTTTAATCACAGCAGCATTGTTTGTTGTAATATTTCCAGCAGTTACAAATGCAGATACTCTTTATCGTCAATTACAATTAGGGTCACGTGGAGCTGATGTTTCATCACTTCAATCTTTCCTAGCTGAAGATCCTACAATTTATCCTCAGGGATTAGTTACAGGATATTTCGGTTCCCTAACAAAGTCAGCTGTTTCAAATTTCCAATCACGTAACGGCATTGCAACAGTAGGACGTGTTGGACCATCAACTCTTCCCGTTATAAATGAGCAGATGTTAAATGGATCAGATGCTGGAGCAAACATTTCTGCACCAATAATCACAAGTGCTGGTGTTAGTAATGTTAGTAAGAGTACAGCTACAATAAACTGGTATACAAATGAAAACGCAAAGGGAATCGTATACTATAGTACAAGTCCACTTAGTCTAGGCGAACATCTAAACTCAGTTGATGTATCTGGAAACACCGCAATGTTTGACACAAACTATCGTACAAATCAAACTGTTACTTTACAAAACCTACAACCAAACACAACATACTACTACCTAGCATATGTTACTGGTATCTCAGGAAGAGTAAGTATCACATGGCCTGCAACATTCACAACTTCAAACTACTAGTTAGTTAAATAAATTAGACCCGCAAAGGTTGAAGTAAAATATAAGGCACAACTATATAACATTTAGTCAAATCTAAATCTTAACAAAAAAACCGTCATACATCGTTTGGCGGTTTTTTTGTGGTTGCCTTTGACACATTTAAGTACTCGTGTTAACATATTTATATGACTCAATGTTATCAACAAATGAATATGCACGCCGCTACCCTTCCTTCAAAGAATGGGGCGATTTTTGTCGTCACATCAGATTGGAACAAAGCGCTTATATTCAGCCGTGATAATTTTAACTCAAACTAATAGATACAAAATAACCCAATTATTTTAGAACTATCTCGGCTGAGTAAAAGCCGAGATTTTTCTTGGATTATATTCAGCAACACCAAATAGTACCCTTAATGGGTCAGATGAAGCTCTACGACCATGTTGAAAGCCGGCGCAACAGCTCCGACATACTCGACAGAATCACACAAAACAAGCGTGCACAAGCACGAAAACAAAGCACAAAAAAACAAAACAAATAGAAAAGACGAACATGAGAACACAAAGCATCGTTGCCTCGGATGGCGACCAAAATACCATCACACAGTATTTGACACTGATGTCGCTCACAAGCTTCGCAAGGGGTGTAATTGCGACAATCTACGTTCCATTCCTGCTGTCACACGGACTCAATCTGTTTGACGTAGGGCTGGTGAATTTCATCTTCTACTCCACCCTTTTTATCTGCGAGATTCCAACCGGAGCCTTTGCCGATATTTTTGGGAGGAAGTCGTCGTTTGTACTGTCTAGCTTTATCGCTTCAATCGGGGCGTTCATGTACGCTTCGTCAACAACCTTCTGGGGCTTCGCGGCTTCAGAGGCAGTTCTGGCGATTGGTTCGACGTTCTCAAGCGGCGCGTTCAAAGCTTGGCTTGTAGACAAACTTCAACACCATGGGTACACGGGATCCTTAAGCAAGATCTTTTCCAAGTCGCAGGCTTTCGGTTTAATCGCCGGAATTATCGCAGCACTCATCGGGGCCCAAATATCAGACATCGACATTACGTTACCATTCGTCTGGCTGGGAATTATGTCTTTCATAACCGGAACAATCACATTGTTTTGGATCAAGGAAGAATACTTCGTCAGGAAGAAATTCTCATTCAAGCTTGGACTCTTGGCAATGAAGGAAACCACAATGCAAAGCATTGAGTTTGGACTGAAAAATAAGGTGGTTCGATTCCTCCTAATAATCGGTCTGATTCAAATCTTCGCTGTTCAAGCACTAAACATGCAATGGACACCGTATTTCCTTGAGTACTTTCAGGATAAAAAATTCTTGGGGTATCTCTGGGCCGGTATGATGCTTGGCCTGACGGCGGGATCATTTCTCGCCAGCAAGTTCTTGGCGCTTGTCAAAGACGAAAAGAAAGCGTTGATTATTTGTCAGATGTTGATTGGTGTTGGGACGGTGGTGGTAACACTTCTGCCGTTTCCATTAGGGATTACTCTTTTTATTCTTCATGAAATTCCAAGGGGGATGTTCGCTCCTCTGAAGGACAAGTTCCTTCAAGACAATATTCCCTCACACGCGCGAGCAACAATCAGTTCCTTTGAATCCATATCGCCCCATCTCGGTGGAATGTTTGGACTCATTGCGAGCGGGTATATTGCAAACAAGTTTGGAATTCCAGCTTCGTGGATAATGTCGGGGTCTCTCATGATCCTCTTCTCATTACTCGTTGCGAGGAACGATTCGAAAAAGCAGTAGTCAGATACAAAACAAAAATAGTCTAACTGGACGACGTTAAACTCCAGCCCCGCACAGCCACTTTGGTTGTGCGGTTTTATTTGGGACTATGCTCAAAAAATGCTACTATACCCCAATGGAAACTAATACTACATGGGATGTAATTGTTGTTGGTGGTGGACCAGCTGGAATGATTGCAGCGGGAAAGGCGGCAGAGAATGGTGCCCACGTTCTTCTTGTTGAAAAAAATGAATCCCTAGGAAAAAAGCTTTTAATTACAGGTGGCGGAAGATGCAATGTCACTAACTCAGAATTCGATATTAGAAAGTTTTTGGAAAGATTCAAAGATGACGGTAAATTTCTATTTTCCACTTTTTCACAGCACAGCAATAAAGATTCCTTGGATTTCTTCCACAAAAGAGGAATGGAGACTAAAGTTGAGAATGAATTACGCACCTTCCCTGTCTCTAATAGATCTCAATCAGTTTTAGATGTTCTAGTTCAGTATATGAGAGAAGGAGGAGTTGAAGTTCTTTCCAATTCTCCAGTTACGGGCATTGCAGTGGAAGATAAACAAGTGATGGGTGTCACATTAAAAGGCAAGAAGGTGTTACATGCCAAGAAAGTAATTATCGCCACAGGTGGTGCATCTGCACCACATACGGGATCAACAGGAGACGGTTTCGCTTGGCTTAAGGAAATTGGTCATACTATAATCACCCCTACCCCATCACTTGTTCCTATTGCGATAAAGGACAAATGGATTGAAAGCCTTGCTGGTATTAGTTTAACTGATATTAAAATTTCAGTATTTCAAAATAGTAAAAAACAATTCTTTAAGAAAGGTAAAATCCTTTTCACGCACGTTGGAGTAAGCGGGCCTACAATATTAAATATGAGTAGGGACATCGGAGATCTTTTAAAATATGGACCAGTTACAATCTATCTTGATATTCTTCCATCAGAGGATAATGGAACTCTGAACACCAAACTTCAAGAACTCTTCAAAGAGCATGATAAAAAGAAATTTAGAAACGCCATCACGAACCTTGTCCCAACCAAACTCGCTCCAATAATTGTTGACCTATCATTGATTGACCCAGAAAAGGAATGTAACAGCGTCACACGCGAAGAGCGCATCCGACTCATAAATCTACTCAAAGGTATTCCAATGGAGGCAGATTGTCTATTGGGAGCTGATAAGGCAATTATAACAAGTGGCGGAGTCTTACTTGATGAAGTTGATTTTAAAACAATGTCCTCTCGCCTATTCCCCAACTTATATCTCGTGGGTGACATTCTTAATATAGACAGACCATCAGGTGGATTCAGCCTTCAATTATGTTGGTCAACGGGTTACGTTGCTGGAAAATCTGCATCAGAGTCTTTATAAAAGACACAATACCTATTTAGTATAAACTTTAAAAAATCTTTGCAAATATTTTAACTATAGGCGCTAACACATAGTCAAACAATCTCATCTTATAGGAGTGCACATCAAACAAAACAGAATCTCTTTTCCAACGGTCTATAATATTTGAAATTCTATTGATAGCAACTCTATTATTAAAGAAAATACCTATTTCGGAATTTAGTTCAAAAGATAAGAAGTCCAAATTGTTGGATCCGACAATCGCCTCCTTATAATCTATCATCATAATTTTTGCGTGATTCATTTGCGGTTCAAGGAAGAAATCAACTCCCAACCTAGAAAGCTTATTCATGAAGTGATAATTGACTCTGTCGACAAAATAATGATTTGTACACTCTGGTACTAGAATATGAATATGTACCCCTCGTAGCTGCGCTTGGTGCAATAATCCAATGAACCATCTTCTGGGCATAAAATACGGTGTAACAAGTGTGATGTTTTCTTTCGCCAAAAAGATATGACTTGAATAAATCTTCTTGAATTTATAATTATTCTTCACTGGTGAATGCTCAATAAGCCAATCCCTTATCTTTCTCTTTTCTTTGCTATTTCTATGTAATTTATTTTTTCTAATGCTTTTCAAAATAATTTCTGAATCTCTTCCCCCACATTCAATATAAGTTTTTGCAAAGGATCTTATTATTGAACCCACAAGCTTTCCACCCTTAACCCTAACCACCATATCATTCCAAAGGGATGAACTTTGATGAAAATTTACACCCCCAATGAATGCAATCTTACCGTCCACCACCAATATCTTTCGATGCGTCCTATGTAAAAAATAACTCAGGAATAATAATTCTGCGCCCGACTCTCTTATGTCAGCAATCGCCTTCTTACTTAAACCATAGCTGCCGAAGGAATCAAGAATAATCTTGACCTTAAGTCCCATTTGCGCCTTCTCTTTAATTAGACTCAGAAAATCAAACTCGAGCATATCATCTTGAAAAATATAGACCTCCAAATAGATAGATTCCTTTGCACCTGAAATCGCTTCATACATAGCCTGCCAAGTTTTTTGTGAATTAGCAAAGAATTTATAATGCATAATTATATGTCTATTATACACCAAATTAATCTTATATAGTAAGTATGGTACAATGTATTTATATGAAAAAAGGATTTAAACAAAATATTGAGAGCGAAACGTTGGCAAATAATAGTTTTAGAAAAGTGCTTTATACTGGAGCACACATGCAATTGGTCTTAATGTCACTTAAGCCGAGTGAAGACATTGGAATGGAAACTCACACTGAAAATGATCAGTTCTTTAGATTTGAAAAAGGTAACGGAAAAGTGATTATTGGAGAGACAGAGTACGAGGTTACTGATGGTGACGCTATTGTTATACCATCAGGAACACAGCACAACATCATAAACACCTCCACTACTGACGAATTAAAGATGTATACAATCTACTCCCCAGCACACCACAAAGATGGTATCGAAAGAGCCACAAAAGAAGAAGCAGAAAAAGACGGTCCTGAATTTGATGGTATATTAACTGAATAAATATTCACGAAACAAACGGAAAAAGATGACTAGCGATAAACCAGTATACTTTAAAAACCTTGACGGTCTCAGATTTTTTGCTTTTTTAGCTGTCTTTATTTCGCACGCCGCGCTTTTTATTGGATACAACAGTACTGCTCCATTTTGGCTTTTCGTCAAAAGATATATTTTGGTTAATGGTGATGTGGGTGTGTCATTCTTCTTTGTATTATCAGGTTTCCTTATTACTTATTTGCTTTTCAAAGAAAAAGACAATCACGGTAGAATTTCACTAAAGAACTTCTACGCCCGTAGAATACTAAGAATTTGGCCAGTGTACTTCATCACACTTATTGTTGGATTCTTTTTATTACCAATCATAGTGGGCCTATTCTCAGCTTCAGCGAGCAACCCATCCCTACTTTATAATGCTCCACCTTTTTCCGTCTTGCCATTCTATCTATTCTTCTTAGCCAACTTCAGTCTCGCATTTCACGGCGGCGCGAGCGTCCCAACAGATGTTTTATGGTCCATATCAGTTGAAGAGCAATTCTATCTTGTCTGGCCCTGGATCATTGCATTCTTCCCAAGAAGGCATTTATTAAAATTCATCGGCGGAATAATATTGATTTCAACAATCTATAGATACTTCAATGCATCTTCTCTAAATGTAATTGCCTATTCAACCTTCTCCGTGATGTCAGATTTGGCAATAGGTTCTGCGTTGGCAATCTTCACTTATACAAAAAGTCACACAACAGAGAAGGTTCGATCATTTATTAGGTCAATCTCCGGAGCAAAAATACTTTGTGTTTACATATTCATGTTTGCGCTAGTATTCACCCGACACTTAATATTGGATGCATTTAATCAAAGCGGTACCACAACTAGTATTATCTTCTACAATATATTTACTGCAATTATCCCACTACTACTCGCACTTACCTATGCATTTATAATATTTGAACAAAATGAATCGACAAAATCTCTATTCAAAATTGGTAAATTAAAGACGGTAACATTTCTTGGAAAAATCTCTTATGGACTCTATTCATATCATGTATTTGCGTTCATAATTGTATTACTGGTAGCCTCTACGCTTGGATTTAGCATAGAATACACATCTCCAGTACAATGGATAATATTCGCTATACTATCTCTGTTGTCTGTCTTCATACTCGCTGTCATATCATATTACGGAATAGAGAGATGGTTCTTAAAAGCAAAGCCAAAAGACTAATAAGATAGTATAATAGTTAGGTAACATATTTGAATTATGAAAGTTTCAATAATCATCCCAGCGTTTAATGAAGAGTCCTCGATTATGGAGACTCTTGAAGCTGTATTTAAACAAGATTACTCTGATTTTGAAGTGATTGTAGTGGATAACAATTGCACCGACAAAACAGCTGAAATAGCAAAGAACATGGGGGCAACAGTTGTATATGAGATGCGAAAAGGAACTCAGTGGGCCCGAGAATGCGGTAGAAAGGTAGCAACTGGTGAAATCATAGCAAACCTCGATGCTGATTGCCTACCTACCCCAGACTGGCTAGAACGTGGTATTAAACATTTTATAAATAAAAAAGTTGTTGCAGTTGGTGGACCTTATGATTATTATGATGGACGATGGACTTTTAGAATATTCTCACTATTATTCCAAAAGTACATCTATTCCCTATTCAATTTTTTAATGCAGAAATTAGATAAAGGAGCCGTACTTATTGGTGGAAATGTTTTACTGCGAGCAGAAACACTTTCCAAGATTGGCGGATACAATACAGACATAACTTTCTACGGAGACGATACAGACACAGCAAAACGAATGTCTAAGGAGGGATTGGTAGTATTTGATACAAAACTTATTGTCAAAACTTCAGCAAGAAGACTCAAGTCTCAAGGTTCATTTAAAATATCAATAATTTATATATATCACTTTTTTAAAGTTATACTGTCGCGTTAAATCAATATTCGATAATTTTATGATCAAAATACTTAAGTACAATCAAAATAAAAGCGCTTATTACTCGACAATCTGCAAAGTTCTTATTGGACTTATACTCACAGCTTTTATTGTTGTCCTAGTCACTGCAGCAGCCATTGTGTTTGACGGCTTAAATGATGAGGTCCAGAAAAGTGACATGATAGTAATATTGGGAAACAGAGTAGAACCAGATGGGAACCCGTCAGCTAGGCTTAAAAGCAGGCTTGATAAGGGCATCGAACTTTATCAACAAAATACATCCCCACTTATTTTGGTAAGCGGAGGAATTGGAATCGAGGGATTTGATGAATCCATAGTGATGAAGGATTACTTAATTAAGCACGGAATTCCAAATGAAAATATAATACCTGATGGTAAGGGCATAGACAGCTTTAATACCGCTAGGAATTCAAAAATAATAATGGACCAGAAAAATATTTCGACAGTATTGGTAGTCAGTAATTATTATCACATCTCCAGAACACGATTGGCACTAAATAAATTTGGTGCTAAAAAAGTATATTCTGCACATGCTAATTATTTTGAATTGAGAGATATTTACTCAATCGCTAGAGAAGTTGTCGGATATTATTACTATTATTTTATTAAATAATAAGTTAGCATTACTTCAGTTTTTCAAAGTTGTTTTGTCGCGCTAGGGTGTGATAATATAAACACATGACAAAAATCCAAAAAATGCCATTTGCAGAATTCAAGAAAGTTTATACTAAGGTTCCCAAGTTATCAGTTGAAGTAATCATACTAGAAGGTGATAAAATACTACTCACAAGAAGGGCTATAGCACCTGCTATCGGACTTTGGCACACACCAGGCGGTACCGTTTTGAAGGGTGAAAAGATACAGGATACAGCCAAGAGGGTTGCAAAAGAAGAGATTGGTTTGACAATAGATGTTATTAAATTACTAGGCTATATAGAATATAGTAATTACGAAAATGAATATGAAAAAGGTGTTGCTCTAGCTTTGCTTGTAGCACCCAAAGGTAACAAAAAGATTGTTTTGGATGCACAGTCAGATAAATACGATTACTTTTCTGAACTTCCAAAAAATACTCTCAGGGTACAGAGGGATTTTTTTGAACAAAACTTAGGATTAAAGGTTTCTGTTAAAAAGTATTAAAATATTAATAGAAAATTACTGCTGTTCAATAGCCCTACGATTATCCTGTTCAATTAAGTTTTTTGCTGCTTTTGCTTGATCAATCGCACTCTTGCTTGTATCAATGATATTTTGACCATTCTCTTTTCCAATGAACGCACCAGTTTTCAGAATGAAAAAACCAATAATCAAGACCGTTAGCAACATTGCAACTATCCCAATAAAACCATCTTTGTATCGCGGCTTGTTTGTACCTTTATTTTTTAGCTGTTTTAATAGGTTTTGATTCATGTTGTTTGTCTTTATATTTTGCTAATATTCTACCAGAGACAAGATTGAATGATTTGGTGACGTCCACTTCTAGCTGATTAGCCAACCGGCACAAACCAAAAAATAAATCACCAATTCCATCCTCGAAAGAATCCCTGTCTCCCTTAATAATCAACTTCATTTCTGAAGAGCTTTTATATCTAAGTAATCGGGACATCTCTGATAACTCCTCATGTAAGTGATCGAACTTATCAATATTTGGCTCATCTGACCATTTATTACCTTTAGCAAAGTTCTTAACAAGCGCTTGAGCTTCGGATATCTTTGTAACTTTTGAGGGTGTCTTTTTCATATTTGAATTTATTTATTTTACTCTATCAAAATCTTCCGAAATTTGATCCATTTCTTCTTCAGTCATAACAGATCTTTCCTGACCGGCATGATCTAAATCTCCAATGACAACAGCTGGAACAATGTGATAATGAAGATGAGGTACACTTTTTCCAACTGCTTTTCCGTTTCTCAATACGATTGTGTAATCCGTATACCCCAGCTTTATAAGCATCTCGACACCCTTGTGGAGCAAAGTATCAACTGACTTAGATTCTACTTCATTCAAATCTTTAAACACTTCGATGTGCCTTTTGGTCACCACCATTAAGTGATGCTTGTGATATGGAGCAATGGAGTACGTTAATGATGCACTATCATCCTCAAGGATAATCCTATTTTTCGACATATCACAAAACGGACATGTGGTAACTGTCTTCAAAAAGTCTGTATATAGCATATATTAGATTATATCAAAATATATTAATACCGTCGCCTAATACCTACGTCTCTAATCTTTATATTACTACTTAACGTTTTCCAGGGTTTTGTACAGAGTACCTGTAAACAATAGGGCGATAACCCCTATAAGGATTAAAACCGCAGGATGTTCTTCAAATAAACCGATTTGTTCTACCCACATATCAAAGCCCCGAAGAATTGCCGCGAAGCTAAATACAGACAAAAAGGAAAACAACAGTGGGTAGCGTTTTAAAACAGGCTTTGTATATTTACCAGCTCCATCATGTACTCCCTTAACCATATCCTCAGCCTTTTTGATTGGGTCTTTCATTTTAGTATTTTTGTTTTAATTAATTATATATTTATCAGAATCAAGTATAACAAGTGCCTGTTCATCTGTTAATTCTTGCACTGTGTAATTTACCTTTTTCTTAAATTCTTCAATTTCCTCTTTTTGGCTATAAATATCAAAATGAGGAGAAACCGCTATATTCGTAAATCCAAAACCTATGAGATCTTCTAATCCTATTTCATTTTCGTCTCCACCAGTCCCCCAGCCCGCTATCTCAATGCTTGGCCCTGCAATTATACTACCAGCAGAAACTCCCACATAAATCGCACCTCGAGCTACTTCTGATTTTATAAATTCATCGATTCTTACTTCTCTCATCTTGTTCAGAATTGAAAAGGTATTTCCTCCGCAAACATACATGACATCAAAATTTGGTAATTCATTTATTTCAAATGAATCTTGCATATTGAGACTCGTGGTATTAATTCCCAAATTTTGAACCTGCTTTTTGGATTCTTCAATGTAGAATTCTTCTATTTCATTTTGACCATACGCAATTACAAGCGCACACGTTTTTTCAGGTACGCCATTCAGAATCTTTAAAAATCCTTCGATGATTTTAGGACTTGATAGTCCGGTTGAGGTGAGGAATAATTTCATAAATAATTATTTCCTCCACCTTGGAGCTAGTGCAATCATCTTAGTGAATAACCAGGCCTTAAGTGGATTCATTCCACCCTTAATCATAGATTCCTTTGCTTTCTTTTGAAATTCCTTTAAATTATTTCCTTCATAACACAACTTACCATCTTTAAAACATAGCGAACAATACTTTTCATTCTCCCTGATGCCGGTGTCTTTATCAAATGGCATCATGCAACTTTCACAATTTCCCTTACTAGAACATCCGTCACACTTTTGATTATCAGAATTCATAATATTTATAATTTAATTATTTTAAAGAATTATTTACGACAATCTCCTATTGAGGTAGAAATGAACTAACAAGCACGCCGATAAAATATGGCCATAAAATTATAGCAACGACCCCTTTCCAAAAAGATAACTTAAGAAACCCTATTGTAAATAACCAGCCCACCATCCAAATTCCTCCCAAAAAACTGTTTTGCTCAACTTTTACTATACTCATGTTTTTGTATTAGTTTGTTAATTATGTAATCCAATGCTTAGTCAATTATATCACGACTGTTATGGGGTATAAAGTTATATTTCTATTCACCCACCCACACCATGGAGTCTTATTTCAACACTTCGACTAAGTACTCATAAGCCTTCGGTATCCAACTATCTACATCAGGCTCATCGGACCAAAGCTTTCGAAGATACTCTTGATGCTTGGTGTGATCTGGATAACCAAAAACCTCCACCTCACCCTGCAATTCATTAAATTCAGGCAACGCTTGTACAACATCATTGAATAATTCTGCCAACGTCCAAAATATTCCATTATTAGTATTTAGCCCGTCAAAGATACTATTAAATCTCTTAACTGCATAATCATAAAAGAAAAAATGTAGTATCTCGTGAATAGCCACGCTATTTGATCCACTTCTATGCTTATAAAAAACTTGAAAAGTCTTATTGTTCAAGAATCTTGGATTACAATTAATTATTGATAAATATCCAGTCCACTTCCCTTCTGGTTTAATCGGATTTTTAAATATTTTGTTTATCTGAACTGCGAATCCATCCTCAATTTTTTTCCAATCGTTTTTACATCTTAATAGGTCGCCCTCCAACTCCTTCATATTATCTTCATAATATTTATCAAAATACATATCAATAGCATTTCTCCTTTCAGAGTCATCTAGATCCTTGATTATTTCAAGCTCTGGATGCACAGCTGTAACACCTCTAGAAAAATCGACACCTCCAACCTTACCTGATCTACTAGTGAAAACAAAAGCCATTTCCTTATCCAGATCCTTGTTTAATTCGAATTTTATGTCTAAATTCATATCTAGATTATACCACGGGAGATTTAAGTGCGAGAGGTATGATACAATATTCCTATGTCAGACTATATATCACGTGTTAAGGCCGTTAATTTACCCGAGGGTGAATTCTTTGTTTGTGGCAGTGCGATCATGGATGTACTTGGAATACGCAAAGCAGCGGACATGGATATACTAGTCTCCCCTCGCTTATATGAAAAATTAGAAAAAGAAGACGGTTGGAAAAAGCATCCGAAATACAATATTCTTCAAGACAAAGATAAGATATGTGGAGCGAAGACCACGTTAGACTTTATGAAGGAAAACTATTCTCTTGAAGAAGTTTTACCTCTTGCTACTTATATTGAAGGTGTACCATTTATGAGTCTGGAAATGCTAATTAATGCAAAAGAACAAATGGGTAGAGAAAAGGATTTTGCAGATATAAAGTTAATAAAAGAATATCAATATTTTAATTCCATCAAAGGCAAAATTCTGGATTCTAAAGGCTATAGAGAAAGATTGAAAGGTATCTCAAATGACGATTTGTATTGTTATGAATTGCACAATGACGAGCGAGCCCTGTATTATTTTGGAGTTCGACATTCATCTGATGTCGACAACCCAATGTTTCTAAATTTAAAACAGACATTTATGGATTTTAAGCCTGATATGGTTCTAGTAGAGGGTAACCCAAGAATTAATGACGACAGTGAAAGTTACAGAGAGGAATTAAGAGCGATGAGCGAAGATGAAGCTAAGACTAGAGGTGAATCAAGATACACCCTTAAACTATCGTCAGACAATAACATTGATGCCTACAGCCCAGATCCAGATGTTCCAGAGGTAATAGAGTACTTAGTTGATTTAGGATATACACAAAAAGATATATGTTATTTTTATTTATATTCTGAATTACACAGATACGCCAGAGGTCTGCGTGACGACTCGTTCATATCCTCTGACTTTGAGGAATACATTACTCCGCAAATTGAAGAATTGGCATTATACAAAGGTTGGACAACAGAGACATTGAATGAACTGGTTCACGAATGCGTTTCCAATATTACATCAGAAAATATGGACTACTGTATTGATCAACTCTCCCCTATTCCAGAAGAAGGAGAAACTTATACCGTCATTAATGAGATATCCCAGCAATCTAGTTATTTTAGAGATCTATATATTGTCAAAAAAATAATCAAATATGGCTTACAATATAAAAGATTATTTATTGTATTTGGTTCAGGGCATGCAATAAAAGAAGAAACTGCCTTGAGAAGTTTTTTTGAGTTATTAAATTAGTTTTATTTAATAAGGAAATCAGTTAGCTTCTTAACCATATCTTCAGATGAAGAATATTCTATGACTTCGGTAGCGACACCTCTCACTGAATTAGAAACGATTGAATCACTTTTATGTAAAAGAATTACCGGAACATTATACATATCTGCCCAACCTATCTCGATACCTATTGCCACAGAAGGATACGATACTTCCGCAATCATATAATCAACAGACTTAAGCTCTTCTCTACTATCGAAGATATCGTCATCATTTTCATGAGGTAATATTATCTCAGCAACCTTATTTAATTCACTATCACGAATAGGCTTATACAGTTCATTTTTGTAATCATCTTTCCTAGAGTGGGCCACGTATATTTTCATAGGCATATTATACAGCAATAATGTTATTGCTGAAAAGCGCAGTTTTGTTGCGAGTAAAATGACCCATCATTAAGATATTAGTATAAATGAAAAGACCATCAACCTATAACGGCGCCAGGGTTGATGGGCTTTCCGTGTTAAGATTGATGGAATTATTTGGTTAACAGTGATCTTGGGAACTCTGTTACCAAACAGTGAATACCGGCATACATCCAAGCTGGATAGTATTGAATTGGAACGCTCGTCGTGACAATCTGCTGACCCGTGATGGAACGTAACATTTCTGTTACTTCCGTTGCACCACCAGTCATTAGAATTCTCCCGTCAAAAAACTGTTGCAAGTTAAGGGAGTATGGAACAGTAGAACGTGGCGCCCTATGGACCGTGATACCCTTTGACTCACAAGCTCTATGTAACACAGACATCGTCTCATCCAACAGCATCGATCTCCAACTTTGAGCTGAATCATTAATTACACTGGCTGTGACAATATTATGATCCACCACAAGATGAAGCCCTCCACGCGTATCAGAGACTAGACAAGAAACCCGGTCACAATGACCAAAAAATGCCAGTTGACCAGTAAGACTTCCGTCCTTTAGGAAGCCCATAACAGGGGCTGGGAACATGACTGTTTTCATCCCAGCACTCACGAATGGCTCCAAATCACTTTCGCAAGCTTGGCGGTTCATAGGCACATTGTCACAGAAAGAAATAATACGATCGCAGACAACAGCCGCTCCACTAGCAAGAAGGACTGAACCCCCATCACCAATTGGAGATGATGTAATCCTGCAACCATCTATGACCCTATCAATTGAGGCATAGACACAATTCAAGAGCACTCGACCGGGGATGGTCACCACCAAATCACGAGGACACAGCGCTAAACCAGCAGGGAAATCAGAAGGAAACCTGATAAAACGATACCCTCTAGCTAAATAGTTACAGATAGCTGTTGAGTCCAATTTATCAGGGCGGGCATGCGCAATTTGGAAACGGTACCCCATCTCATTAAGAGCTGTGACTATGGAACCGTGTTCGTCCCGTAGCCGTCCCTCTATATGTGATGGCGTATTATCGTTTGCAAGAATGGAGGCAATAAGGCCCGCTTGATGTATAGGAACCGGAAACCGTCCGTCCTCCGGTACATCAGGCAGAAAAATTGGCGCTCCGACCAAGTATGAAGTTGTCATTTTGTTTTTATTCTATTGTTGAGGTTGGAAATTTAGAACCCAGTTCCTCGGGAACAGTTCAGACCGAACAATAACACTTAAATTAATGCCGGTCAATGATGTCTGTAACATAATCTATCATTATATTAAAAGTCAAAACCGCGCTTGCCCAGGTGGGCAAGCGCGGCAATACGGGGCTTTTAGATTACCCGCCGTGTTCACTGAGCCATTTCTTAACCACAGCAGATCCCCAATCGTCATCGCTGACATCAAGGGTTGTGAACTTACCTGCCATAGCCGACTGTACCTGATGTAAAACCGTCTCCGGCTGCAAATTGAGCAAGTCGATGATTCTTTCGATGTCGCTATCGCCAAGCTCTCCAACCATCCCAATTTCCTTGGCGCGAGACCGGATTCTTTCAAACCAGACCCCATGATCCGAAACAAAATGCAAAGTGTGGTCAAGTGGCAAACTGCTCGCTATAAACGGCAGGTACTCCCAACTCAAAACGAGTTTCCCCGCTGCACTCAAGCACTTGTCCCTTATCATGTAAGCCAAGATCGGGATATCCTCCTCCAGTCTCGCTACGTAGAACTCTCTGGTCACACTGGCATAGAAACGACCGGTTTTTCCACCATCATCCTTGAGACAGCCGGGGAAGCTCCGGTTAAAGAGCTCATACCGCTCCGTCCCCTTTTCTCGCAACTCACATTGCAGATCATTGAGGTCGCAGAACTCCCAGCCGCAATCTTCGAACGTGCCGCGGAGTTGAACCTTGGCCATTTGAACGGGGGCCGTAATACCAAGGATTCTTAACGTTGACGATGACTCACTCACGCTGCACCCTCCATCCTGCGCTCGAGTTTCATCGAACCACACAACTCCTCAACGATACTGGGATCATGCGGACCACGCTCTTCAGGAGGACCCAGGCGGGCCACCAACGCCAACAACGTATTGTTGACGTGGACATTCCACGCTCCCCTGACAGTCTCGTGTTCGCAATTCAATACGCAGATATCACCCCAAGGCACAGGTTCGCCAATGACGAGAGATGCCGTTCCAGGACGAGAATTGACGAAGATTTCATTGTATTCGTTTATTCCCCGTACTGGATTCAGGATATTACTGGCGTCGCAGACATATGTCGGCAGGACCAACAACTCCGCTTTTGAAGCACTAGCCATAATCTTCGGGATACAGGATGTTTTTGGCTCGCCCAACTTCATGCACCCATCACCGCGCCCACCCTCCGGATAGAAACCGACGAGTCGGCCCCCACCCTTAACGTGACGACGAAGTGACATCATTGCACGCTGATTCTGCGCATTCATCGCTACTTCATCGACCCCGTTTAGCCCGGCGGACAGATACTTGGCAGAAAAAATCTGGAATCGATTCATCCCGCCACAAAACATCAGCGGAATTAGATAGAGGTTGACAGCATGGCCGGACATGTATGCCCAATCCTTACAGACATCCCTTCCTAGTGCGCGGCGAACGAGGGTTTCAAAGACCATCGTATCCGCACCTGAGCGATGGTTTTGAACCATGAGGACATTTCCTCCACGGCCCATGTGTTCCAGTGCCAGCTTCATGTTATCCATCCCAACAACCCGGGACTCTTGATTGACCAACGTGTCGCCAGCCAAATTCCAAAAATCCCGAACTGCCGGAACGGCTTGCGTCATGCCAGCCTCGAGGTTGTCCTGTGTCATGAGAGGGATGCAGGCTTGTGCGCTCGCCATTCCAGTGCTCACAAACGCAGCCCGATCAGTTGCCTTCATGCCAGCCTGCCGACAAAACTCCGGTAGTGCTGTTCTAAGGTATTCAATAACGGCGGCTGTTTCCCCGATGCCGAAGCTCGGTACGGTACTATCTTTACTATCGTTTGGTTTCATCTTGTCTTATAATCGGTGGTGTATAGTTGTGATTGCTCGATCGGAGTACTTACCCTAAGGTCCAATATTCCATTAAAAAGAGCGACTTGAAACAATATTCACATATTTTCTGCATTTGTCAAGTCCGTTGTGCATACGCCTGTAATAATATCTCGTATTATAAGGCCCTTTTGAAACTACTCTTAGTAACCACCGAACCATCTAATTCTTTCTGTTCTGATGTCGATTCGACAATATAACCCTGTTTTAATAGGAAATTAAACATATTTGGATACTTACTTTTCACAGTATTAACGGTTACATATTTATATCCCCTGCTTTGTAGTAGCTTTTCCTGAAAATGCAGAAGTTCTGTAGCAACCTTTTGTCCACGATATTCCTCAAGAACTCCACCCATCCAAGAGTGAAAAGTTTCCGAGTCTTCTCTATAACCAAACTTATATCCAATCAATACCCCATCCAAATATGCACCTAGCAAAATTCCGTCCCTATTCAGTTTTTCTTCCCACAGCGACTGGGTATGATATTTATCGTTATCATCAGTGGAGTTAAATATAATCCTGCTTATCTTAATAGCATCTGGTATTTCTACTTTTGATATTTCTCGTATCTTCAATCTATTATTTTCCATAAATTATAATGTTTTAAATAAACTCTTCAACATGAATCTGTTATATGGAGGACCCTCTCCCAATCCCCAGTGTCTCCAAATATAGAAGTGTTGAATCTGATAAATATTTTATATTTTTAATTTCTTCAATTGATAAGAATTTTTGTTGTTTATGTTTTTCAGGTTCGTTATTCCTAACCTCCCCCGTATATTTCAAAATATTAAATAAATGAAGAAGCACTTCAACTTCTTCGCCGTTTCTATTGTAATTATATTTTCTAACACTTATTTCTTCAAGTTTCTCCACGGCAATTCCACACTCTTCAAGAACTTCTTGCTTTAGTCCATCCTCTACAACCTGACCCGGCAAAACCTTTCCAACCGGAATAGTCCAGAAGCCATATTTAACATGCTCTTGCATTAATACTTCCCCACTCTCATTCTTTATAACAGCTGCAATACCATGGTGATTAGATACATCCTCTTCGTTGTATTTAACATTATTCATTATTAGATAGTACCACCGTCAGTCGTTTTTCCAAAGTGGTGTATAATACCTACATAGTCATGCATAGAAAAGGAGTTTCAGCCCTAATAATCAATTCCAATCAAGAGTTTCTCTTGGTTAATTTAAATTCTTTTGAAGATAAATATTTTGCCATCCCGGGTGGCGGACAAGAAGATGGTGAGTCTCTGGACGATACTGTTTATCGAGAAATGTTGGAAGAGTTAAATATTAGAAATGAATCTGTAGAGTATGTGGGTGCCAGCCACGACCCTCTAATATTTACTTTCAAAACTCCAAAAATCAATAGCAGAGGTGAAGAATATATTGGTTCCGAGAGACACTTTTTTGGTTTTAAATTTATTGGCAGCGATAATGAAATAAAACTTCAGGAAAATGAAGTCAGGTCTTACAAATGGGTTCCATTTTCTGACCTAAAAGACTACCTACTTTTTGATAATCAATTAAACGAAACTTTACCGAAGATCTTGGAGATATTCCAAAAGCACAGCTTAATAATTTAATCCCGCATAAATTAATTACGCGTTATGTTTTAGGAAAATAGAGTAAATATCAAGAAGTGCTAAAAACAAACTCAAGGAAAGTGGACCAAGCAAGAACCCAATCGGGCCAAAAAATGTTGCCCCACCGAAGACTGCTAAAATGACAAGTAGCGGGTGTAGCTTCATTCCCTTTCCGACAAGCTTTGGACCCAAAAAATTATCTATCATTCCAACAGCAATTATTCCCCAGATAATCAGTCCTAACGCTGAGGTAAAAGCGTTTGTAAAAAATAAGTATATGATTGCAGGAATTATTACAATAGAAGTTCCAACACCCGGAATCAAAGCTGATACAGCGGCGAGCACTCCCCATATTACAGGATTTGGAACACCGAAGATTGATAATCCAATTGAAGTCAAAACACCCTGAACGAGCGCAATTATAATATTACCCTTAACAACAGAATTTATCGCAAGATCCAACTTACTCAAAACCACCTCATTGTGTTCACTGTTTAGTGGGCTAAATTTAACTACATATGATTTAAAGTTCCTACCCTCCTTTAATAGATAATAGAAAGCTATCAAAAAAATGAATGCATTCACGAGAGTCTTAACAACATTCGAAAAGAATCCCGTTAAGTTTTGTAACACCCAAGAAATTCCTGTTTTAATATATTGATCTAAATCTATAGAGATGTTTTCAACACCAGGCAAGAAACCATTTAGACTACCCTTGATGGACTCTAAGGAGCTATTAATTATTCCACTGCTACCATTTTCGGTAAGTGAGAAATATAGCTGTTGTCCCTCTTGAATAATTTGTTTTCCCAAAAAAGTTAAGGGGATGATAACAATCAATATAACAAGTAGGGTTACCAGAAAGGAGGCCAGCCCAGAATTTTGCTTAGTCAATTTTAAAGCTTTTTCATATGGACGTTGAAAAACAACTGCAAATATTACAGCTAATATCAATGTATATATGAATGGCCGCAGAATCGAGAACACCAATAGAAATGAGCCGATTAGTGCTACAGAAATAAATATCAGTTGATTCTTTTTATTTTCGGTGAATGTCATGATTATTGATTATAGCATAAATATTAACGCTAATCTAAACGGCGTTATTTTCCTGGTATTTCCTAATCAGCTCTATATCCCTAAGATCTTTCTCCCTACCAAGCGCGGTCTTAAATTTACATAATTCATCTAAGTTCATAAAAGGAAAGCCCTCTATAATAACAGCACTTGCTATTGCCTCCTCAGTTGTCGTTGGATATTTATCCCAGTTTAAAGTTGGAATCACATCTACCCCTTCTTTCTTGAGGAAGATTTTTCCATACATCTCCACTTCTTGCCATTCCCCAGTTGACTGCAATTCATCAAACAAATCTTTCGTAACAGCGATATCAATGTCATTACTGTCCCTAATTCCCAAGGCCTCCATAATTCCAGCCCCAGTAACTACGTATTCACCATTAGGTAAATTAAGTTCTTTTAGTTTATTTATAATATTCATACTTAGATAATATCATAAAATTAAAAGCGGTAAACGGACACAATAAAACCCCCAAGATGGAAACATCAAGGGGGTTCTGTTTTCTGATTAAAAGCTAGTTTGCTGGATTAACCGTCGCGCTCACATTTAAGTTTAGGAAGTTGTTATCAAAACCAGTTTCGCTTCCTTGGAATATATGAATTGGCAAATACCCTGAATATGTTTTTGGCGATTTTCCATCTGCAGACAAAACAGAATCTTTAAAATGCAAATTCAAAGTGGTAGCACCATTTACTCCACCACTTCCACCGCCCAGGATTCCATAAGTTGGGAAACCAACTCCGTAACCACGCGTACTATATCCAAATAAAGGACTTGCACCCACCGCGGTAATTGTCGTACTGAAGTTTTTATCCCCTTGCCCGTCTGTCATTGTCACATTGATACTACAAGGACTTATTGTATATGTTGTGCCATTAATAGTTAAACTCTGTGGACATGTTGTATTTACAGTTGGAGTAGTTGGAGGCGTTACAGTTGTCGGAGGTAGAGGAGGATTTGGTGTTACCGTAGGTGGATTCTGAATTACCGGAGTCGTTGGTGTTGTAGAGACTGGAACACCGTAAATATTACCAGTAGTTGGACCGGTAGAAACAGGAGTCTCACTTTTTGGAATGATGACTGAATTGTTATAATTCAAATCTAACTTTCCGTTTAATACTAGATTAGAATTAATAACTTGATACAATGAAGTACTATTTATAAACCTGATAGAAACTTCATGTGTTGCAAAGTTGCTGTGTTGTTTTACATTTAATGAATCAAACAACGGCACAATAGTATCACATCTATTTACCCCATCCGCCGTTGCATCAAGCGACGCTGTGACACCGGGTGGGCAAATTAACTTAATACCAATACTATATGGCTCCATTTTGTTATTATCATATTTTACTGTGTATGTTACTAATTCATATGTAAAGAAATGACCAACAACTTTAGATGTGAAGCTGAGATCAGAATTGGCTGGACTAGTTGTAATACTTGAAATTAGAGTTGATATGTTTGACATTTCAGCGTTTAAGGAAGCTCTAGTCTCAGGACCCACAACCCCAGTCACACTACCAATACCCTTCGACTGTTGATATCCCGATACTGCATTTTTTGTATTTTGATCAAATGATCCATAGATTGTACCCGTTGTCATATTTAACCAACCTCTAGAAACAAGAAACATTTGCAATGCAGTAACGTCATTACCCGTAGATCCTATATCTAAAGTTCTAGATATAGTTGTGATGCCACCAGATGATACAGTGGGTAGCGTTGAGCCAACAGAGGGATTATTTACAGACGGTCTACCGATAATAGTTGAGGTTGTAGTTGTTGGACCGCCAACAGCTGTTTGTCCCGCACACGACTGTATCTTGATCTTCTCTCTTGTTATCGGCCCAACATAACCTGTTGCACTTATATTGTTTGCTAATTGGAACTTCTTAACAGCTGCCGTTGTCATAAGTCCAAAGTAGCCAACGGGGTTGGAATTAAGATACCCGCCAGCTTGTAAAAAATCTTGCAAAACAGATACCTCCCCATCTGTCTTTGCGTCATTCATCTTGTATCTTAGATTATTGACTATAGAAACACACGATGAATCACCTTGAGGATCAACATCGCCGCTAATCGCTGAAACAAAGTTTGGTGCTATAACCAAAGCAAGTACAGCAATTAACCCTAATAAATATTTATTCATGATAATTTTAATTTATTTTATATTTTTGTAAAAACCAATGTTACCTTACTAGTATAACATTAATATTATATCATGGGACCAGACAGTAAGATGGCAGTTGTTATTTAAAACCCTTCTCCGAAAGATACATCTCCATTTGAATATCATAAGCTATCTTACCAATCACAAGTAGTATTAAAGACGGCATTGTTGAATGAGTCATTAGTGTTGGCAAAAAACCAACGAGGGCAAGTATTACTAACGCAAAGACCCTACCAAAAGGACCGAACGTCGGATCATTCACCCGTTCATCGCCAACTGCTGTGGCGGGTAATTCATACCCCTCCTTGTATTCCCCCTCTCCAATAAATTTACTGAAAAATAAGTATATTTCGTTAATTACTAAAATTACAAAAATTGACGTATTTGTCGCAAAAATAGATGCAAAATCACTAAATATTTTATAATCGCTCGGTAGGACAAAATTACCAATAAGATCTGGGTTCAGAAAGATATATGTAAACATATAAACTGCCGGTAGAAGAACCACAAAAGGAGCAATGAAAAGAAATAATGCGAATAACATATTCACAGGGTATCTCCTATAATAAACTATTATTTTAGGAACATTCAACATACCAGACGCCAATGTCTGAAGCCAGAAAATGAACAACATATTATATACCGACCAATCATAAAATATAACACCCAAAACTGGTATTAAATTAATTATAATTGCAATGAAAATATTTATATATAATTTTTTACGTTTATTCATACATGCTTATTTTCCAGGAATAAACTCCATAGAAATTGAATTTACGCAGTAGCGAGCGTTTTTTGGAGTCAATCGTTCACCTACAAACAAGTGCCCCAAGTGCCCACTACAATTTGCGCATGTAATTTCTGTTCTCTCACCATCGGCGTCAAGATGTTTATGAACCGCACCAGCTATCTCGTCATCAAAACTTGGCCAACCACAATCAGATTCAAATTTGTCTTTTGAATTGTATAAAGGTGCACCACATTGGCGACAAATATAAATACCCGTTTCTTTACTGTTTACATATTTACCAACAAAAGGTGCTTCGGTGCCTTTGTCGATAATTACTCTTTTTTCTTCTGGTGTCAGTTCTGTCATTTTTTAATTATACCAAAAAACACGAATACAAACACTCTAATTTATAAGAGAAATTATATTAGTTCGCTTTGATTGTAAACACATCGTCACTCGCGTCATAAGTGCTATGATCCGCACTATCAACACCTATCTTATATTGTCCAGCAGGTATACTTGATGGAATAGTCCAGCTAAAACTACCTGAGCCGTCTGCACCAACGTAATTAATACCACTTCCACCACTATATATTACATACTGTTTCAAATAATCGGCTGAACCTACTGTACGATTAGTCAATATAATATTATCAACATTTTGTCCCATGTTAGTTGCTGTCCATCTTATTGTATTCGTTGATCCAACTTGCAATGTCTCTCCACCATTTGGAGACTGAACGGTTAATGTAGGAATAATATTTTGAGGAATAATTCTAAATGGATTACTTTGAGTATACATGTCAGCTGTACTCATATATACAACGTAATCAGAACCAGATGGAGCTGTAGCTGGAATAGTCCAATTAAAACTACCTGTGTTACCAACTGTTTTTGATAATAACGCACGAGTTGAACCAAGTGAAGTTGCGTAGACTGCTAGACCAAGACTGTCATTGGATGTGTTTATTCCTGTAGCATTCCACTTAATGGTAATCGGAGTTCCCGCTTGATATATCCCACCGTTAGGTTCAGTAATATTGACCGTGGCTTTGTTGGATGCTGCCTTTATCGTAAAATAACTATTACCAAATGCGAATAGGCCAACATTAGACACACCGGCCGACACACTTGTTGGAACTATGTATATAACATAATTTCCTGCGGACATTGTCGAAGGTATTGTCCAATTAAATGTTGTATTAGCAGACCAATTCATAGCAATATTTTGCACACCTGAACCATAACTTCCAACATTTGTTGAATTTCCACCGTAATAGGCAAATATATTAAATCCGTTTGGCGCTTGTTGTGTGGTTAGATTTGTAGAAAATGATATCGGAACAGTTTGCCCATGAGTGTATTGCTCACCGCCGTTTGGTGAAATAACTTTTACATAAGGCTGGCCACTCGAAGGTAAGACCTGAACAGAACACATTGATCCAATCAGTGTCTGTCCGGCAGGACAAGTAGATACTGGTGAATAGGGATTCACAGTGGGCACAGTATTATTTACTATAGTAAATGTAGAATCGCTATTGTCTGCCTGCGCACTTCCGTATGTAGCGGGCGCATCAGCGTAAACCGTAACGTCAACCTTGTAATTACTTCCAGTCACAATATCTTCTGGTATTTTAACTGTAGCAGAACCAGAGTTAGTTAAGTTATCAAAAGTAGCTTTAACTACATTACTCTGACCTGGAATACTCTCTTCTAAATAAATCTTTACTCTACTTGATGGCGAATAATTAAAACTACCACTTTCGGTTTTCCAAGTTATTAACATAGATTGGCCGGCAATAAACGATCCTCCACCATTTGGACTAAGAACATAAACTTGAGACCATGTCTGTGATCCATTACTAGTTGGTGGTATTTGAACATTAACCTTCGAGGTTCCCAAGACACCTTTATTACTATCGAAACCAGTTAGAGTAAGGTTAACTGTTTGTCTAGATCCGCTATAGTTTTTAAACCAGAATGCTTTATTAAGTACATTTCCATTATTGTTACCATTTGTTCCCATTTGGTATGATTCATTACATGAAGCTCCAGGAACTGTGTTTACATCTACCTTTAGAGGACATTTAACATAAAGATCCCATGAAGAAACTGGTTTCGATAAAGTTCCACCATTAAACGACAGGTTTACTTGATAAGTTCCAGCGACAGTACTACTAAGACTTGTATCCTTTGTAAGAGTTATTAGACTAGTACCTGAAGGTGTAGATGAACCAACACTTATATAGGGTAGGTCAGAACATATTTGGCTTTTAATTTTTTCTCTAGTTATCGGACCAACATATCCAGTACTCAATATATTATTTGCTAATTGAAACTTTTTGACAGCAGCTTGAGTCATTAAACCAAAATATCCTGTTGGTTCAGACTTTAAAAATCCATTCATCTGTAAAAAATCTTGAAGGGTTGAAACATCCCCATCTGTTAGAGAATCCTTCATTCTATAAGATAGGTTGTGTGTGATTGAGGCACAAGAGGTGCTAGTATTTGGGTCTATATCCCCTGGTACTTGTGCAAAAGAAACTGCAGGAAGTAGCGTAAGGACCAAAGCCGATGTAAATAAAAATCTGTTCATATTGTTATATATACTGTTAGACTAATATGAGCAGTATAGCAGATTTGGAAGGATAATTACAGCTACATGTTACTCCTGAACAATTACTTCCCTAACACACTCCACAGACTTGGATCACTCACTCCATCAACCTTATAAACTGCGACCCCCTTTAATTTGTAAGCCTTTGCAATCTTTATCTTATCAGCAACAGACACAGCGTCGCTTATGGTCACCATCCTAGTTGAAGTACCTTTTGAATAAATAAATCCGAGCTCCCCTGCCGAGTTTCTAGACATTATGCTATTTGTTGATGAAGCCAAAGCTACCGCATCAGCAAAAGTTAAACTACCAATTCTATTGTAGGTAAAGGATGAGTCTACTGCAGAACTCTTTCTTGTTATTTCATACTGTCTACCGTAAGTGGCAACAGCCAGAGAAATTTTACTTGGAGAAATTGTTTTTATAGTTTCGTTCAAAACTTTTCTAACCCAACTTGAATCTGATACCGGCATATAAGGCTGACCCCTACCGCTCAACTTATTCAATTGCAAATCAATATTTTCCTGATCGTATGCTAGTACCCTAACTTCATCGCAATATTTATTTATCATTTTATAATCGTTAGCATACTCCATTTTCTTTGGAGGATTTACAAATCTTGCACCAACTGGAGTTCTAGCCTCTATTGTGCAAACAAGAATCTTTTTTGAAGAGTGAAGCTGTGTGGCAAGTTTTTTGAGAAAATCTGAGAAATACGGGGCTGTCTCTGCCAACTTACTTTCATAATCAATATCAAGACCATCGACAGTGTTTGTTCCTGTTGCATTCGCAATCTTCATTAATTGATCAATGTGAAATTGCTTAGTTGTTGTTCCAGATAGAACTGTATGTATTGAATCTTCATCAAACCACGCAATTGTTGGAATTATTTTTACTTCCTTTGATTTTGCCATAGCATAAAGGTCTGGCCACGGAGCCTGTGTTGATTTTATCTGATCCGTGATTGTTCCATCATCTTTGACTTCGTATGAAAATGGGCTAAGTTCTTGAAATTGTGAAATATGAGCTATAGCATCCTGCACACCTAGAGTCTTGGACCAATATGGAATCCAAGCAGAATATACAAGTGTAGTTTTTGAGGCGACTGTTTTAGACGCCGAGGCTGTAGCCGTCGCCGCAGAGGAAATCGTCGGTAGAATAAACACGATGAGCAAAAGTGAAAATGCTATTTTTTTAAATGATTTCATATAGTATTATCCTATCACAAAATCGAGATGGTGACCCAAGTTCAGTTTATGCTCTCAGGTCTGAAATATTATTTTCTAATTTTGAATCTCTTTTAATAGCCTCGAAATATCCAAAAGCGAGACCCCTAGCCAATCCTTATGCGATTCCATTTCTTCGGAGAACGAAATTGTTTTAACTATTGGTTCAAGAAGGGTAGAATATTTGGAGTCAACCACTTCTATTTTGACAAAATCATCTATAACACCACCAGAACCTCCACTACTAACTGGACCGTATGGTAATAAATATGATTTACCGCCATTGATTTTAAACATAGGAATCAAGGAATATGTCATAGTTTCATCTGGTTTTATCACCACAGCACTACTCATCATCTTTTCCCTATTTGTATTATATGAATATTTATTTAGTATATCTTTCTTGATCTCATATAAATAATAAATATCCCCGTTTTTAAACTTACCCATTAAGTCATCATCCTGTATTTTGAAGACAAACTTAATTACTAATTTTCCAGCCTCATTATGTAAATTTAGAGTTCGAGTAGACGCATCTTGCTTAATTGTCCAAACCTTAGGAATATATACAGAAAATCCATCACCAGGTGAATACCTAATTACTGAATTCATGGCGTCACTTAGACTATCTGTGCTTGAGCTATTGGAATTGAAGCTGGATTCGGATTTAACAAATACCTCCTGCGGAACAACATCTAACATACTCCAGAAATCTCCGCCTATTTGATAATCGCCATTTCTAAAAGGTTGAATTTTAATACTAGATTTTACACTTGCGCTATTTTTAGAATCAATGAATTTCACATTCAAAACGCTTGCAGAAGAAGCAATGATACTTTCCTTGTTGCACACATCAACTTCTTTAGAATTTATAAAAGCTTGAGTGTTCCTTTTTTCATTTTCACATTCAATGTTTACTTTGTAATAAGAAACTTTTTTGGAAGGGTCGTTAAGATATACATTAACCTCGCCATCACTCACAATAACCCGACCTTCACCATTCATGTTTTTCTTATCAACCACGTAATACATATCAGGATATTCTGGTATTTTTGCGACCTTATTAATTAATTTAAGAGAAGTTGCTACTTTCTCTAACGTACCATATTCAATAGCATAAGATATTGAATACAATCTATCTCCATCCAGGTGATACATTATTTTTCTATCGATATTTTCAATTGATCCATCTTTATGACTAACTACAAGCCAATTAGTACAATTGTAACTCAGTGTTTCTGATGAAATATAAAGTTTACCAAAATATTTTCTGGCATAGTCAACAGGATTTGTACCTGGATCCACTTCGACAGAAGAGAACATCAATTGTTCATTGCTATTTTTTTTAGCCACCTGAACAGTCGGCCCGTATTCCGATATCCAATATCCGTCTGAAGGAAATTTAAATTCAAATCCGTAATTAGGATTAGAATATGTTTTCCAGCCAGTTAGATCGTAAGTAGAAGTTGCGTTGCAAGCTATTTTAACTGGTGGTTTGTTTATAAAGTAAAAAATTAAGAGGCCCACTATTAGTATAAAAATTATACTAATAGTACCGACCATGATCTGCTTTTTTGAGTTCTCCACCTTTACCACACCATTATCTTGAACAGGCAACAAATGCCCTGGTTGAATTGGATCTAAGATTTGGTCATCTGGCATGCTGGCATCAGATGAGACAATCTCTAGTGATGGATTAACATTGTGATCTTCTACCGTGCTATCTTCAGAATTCATTTTTTATATAATTAGATTTAATATAAAAATTATACCACCCTTCTGGGATATTACTAAATCATAAATTAAGTTTAAATCCAGAAATTCTAGTAAATTATTATGAAATCATAAAAACAAAAGATTCTTATCCAAATCTTCAGAATCGGTTCCGCCCTTATCAGCCTTGTGATCAATCGCGCTCTTGGTTGATCCAAGGTAAATAACAATTTTACCAAACTTCTCTTCCAATGTATCGATTTGTTTATGTATTATTTCAAACTTAGATGCCCGAGTATTACTTCCAAACAAATCGTCCTGTGGAACAAAGTCCGTCATCAAGTCTAGTAGCGTCACACCAGTTGTTCTATACAACACTCCCCTTTTATGAATATTTTCAAACTGAACATGAGCTAGCGAAAGCAAAATCTCTGGCGAGTTTGATGGTGAAGGTAATAAAATTAAAGCCGTTACAAATTCAAAATCCTTGGTTTTGAGAAAGATGGAGAACTTTTTTGGAACCAAATTGAAATGCCTTGCCTTTCTGCAAGAGTCCTCAATATGCTTTGAAAGCTGTGACCATAAAAAAGTTTTATCATTTGTCGACGGGTGAAATGAACGAGTTTTCTGAATTGATGAATAGACAGTCTTCGATGCAGAGTCTATCTCCATAATAGAAACACCGTGAAGTTCCTGCCAGATTGTCTCGTAAGGTTTTGACAGAATGAGCTTAATCCACGCAATATCTTTATCGTAAAAATCTTTTGCTGTCGTTATACCTTTCCTATTCAATTGCTCTGCTGTTCTTGGACCTATACCCCAGATTTTTTTTATGGGAACTTTTTGCAAAAAATCTGCAGCTGTTTTGTTTTCAATCACAGTTAAACCATTTGGCTTGACCCAATTCGATGCCACCTTTGCCAAAACTTTTGTTGAAGCAAGACCAATTGAAACAGAAAGATTTAATTCTTCATTAACCTCCCTTTTAATTCTCTCCGCAATTTGCAGGTAAGACATACCGAGTGGTTTATCGAGACCAGTTAATTCACCAAAACACTCATCAATACTATACTCCTCCACATCATCAACGTATCTCCTAACTATATCAAACATTTTTGTAGAATATTCCACGTATGCTCGATAATCTCCCGGAAGGATTACTACCATAGGAAATTCTCGCTTTACCCTAAATATCGGCATACCTCTAATTATCCCAAGTGCCTTAGCTTCATATGAAAGCGCAGAGACAATTCCACGTTCCTGCCCGGTAACAACAGGTAGCCCGCGAAGCTTTGGATTCTTTGCAATCTCCACACCAACAAAAAACGCATCTCCATCTATATGAAGGATGACCTTTTCTCTTTTGACGATGGTACTAGTGTTGGATTCAGATGGACTCACCTGATTATTCTAGCATGCCTTTAGGCTATTTATTTCTAGACAAAAGAATAGCCACCACATCCGCTGGACGTGGTGGCACTTGAAACTTTTTTACCCCTAGGTGTTTCTAACCCTTAATCACTTCCCTATGCGGCGGCAGTTGGCAGATAGACCGAGCGCATGGCTCTATATTCTGAATCGGCGAATCTGACCTCCTGATCCTCCGTTGTTTTGGAGTATCCGAGGCTCTTGGTTGGAACGATGTTCGGATCCCGAACCGCTACGACACGATAGAAGTCGTAGAGAGTTTCGTTTCGATTAAACGTCCCGCCGACACGGCGTTTTTTGGGCCCACTCCTGACGACGGGGCAGTCAATCATCCAAAAATACCGATCCCCCTCGTTACACCCGACACCTGCAATCGGGAACTTGGTCTGCAGATTGGGTTTCTGAGCGCTGAGAGCCAGGATTTCTTCGACCAAAACTGGCCGATATCCATATGCTGTCAGCTCTGCAAGAACCTCTTTGTGAGACATCTGACGACCCTTACCGAAGTGAAAGATGGTCAGGTTCACGTCCTCTTCATGGGCGCCCGTGAATGAGCGATCAGGGATGGACTCGGCAGGTTGTGTTTCGCAACCAGTCAAAGCCGCAGACTGCCGCAGGGTGAGCTGGCGATTCAGCCTTACCGTCACACTGAAGTGAGTAGGTTCGGGCCATTTTTCCAATCCGAGCGCTGGTCTGACATCACCCCGCACAAGATACCCGCGCCTGCGGATACTCTCGACGAGATCCGTCAGGATTCCAGACTCTAGGATTTGCTGCCATTCTCCCCGGGTAACACCCAGTGGGGCGAGCACATTTTGGTAGAGATGCTCGAGTTGTTCTTCTGTCAGTTGATTATTATTCGTTTTCATTGCTAACTTTCCGTATTATTGGAGGTTTGTGTTTTGTTGCAAAGTTTAGCCACATAGGTTTTTCACCGCAACATAAAATTGACAAGACATACTTATCATCTATATGTTGCAGTGAAGGGTAATTTCAAAAAACTAGGCTGGTATCATAGTATCACATATATACATTTATGTCAATACAGTCATAAATAAACCCATTTTGTAATAATTTTGAAACTGGTTAGATCAGGCAGATACCGGAAGAACGCTATCCAAATAGGTTTATTTACATATTGATTGAACTTTTATTTTTTACAATCTTGTACATAACTACTATTGGTAAAATATACAAGACAGCGATTACAACATAACCCCCAACGGCAATATTGTCATTGAAGATAGATTTAAGACTTAGGCTTCGCACTTCTTACAGACGCCAAAAAACTCAACAGAATGACTTTCTATGAAATTAAATTTCTTTGATTGAGAGAGTGCATCCTTATCTAGTAATTTATTACAGATACTTATCTCCTCTATGACCCCACAATCCTTACATATCAGATGATGGTGATGATGCTCTGCTAGCTCATAGTGGGCAGAATCAGTGTGTACATTTACGAATCTCAATATACCCTTTTCCTCAAAGGTTGACAGTGTCCTATATATTGTTACTAAGTTAATATTCTGACCTTGCAGTTTTTGGAAAATATATTCAGCGTTTATTGGTCTGCAGTCACTTGAAAAAACCTCTAGAATCGCCAAGCGATTTGGCGTTACCTTTAGACCCACACTCATGAGTTTTGCTGATGTATCTTTCTTCATAATGGTCTCATTATATCCTAAATGTTAATGATTTGCAATTAGCGCTCTATTAGGATATATTACTATTCAGGTGCAAAACATTTGCATCTGAAGATAGATCTTTAAATCAACAACAACAACCCCAGAGAACCGTAAGTAAAATGAATACAACCATGCAACTATTCGCCGCTGTTGGCCCACTTGGAGCCGGCAAGACGACGTTTGTCCTGAACGTGATTCAGGCGTTAGAATCCAGCGGATTTCCAACTAGAGAGAAAGTCGCCTTTGTCGTCAACGACGAAGGTCACATGCTCGATGGTGAGCTCGCAGGTAATTTGGCAAAAGTGGTCGCCATGACCAATGGATGCTTCACATGCAGCGACACCGCGGGACTCAAGACTACCCTAGCGAAACTTGAGCAATCAGGCATCACTTGGGCATTTTTGGAAGGCTTCGGCATCACTGCAGGAAATGAAACAAAACAATTCCTCGAATCGTGTCCGTACCCATTCCATATCCTCTGTCTTTTTTCGGCAAGGCATCACACCCTCGACCTCATCAGGTATGCGGGCGTAGTGAAAAGCCAAGTGAGAGCCGCAACCCTGGCGGTTGGCGTCACCAAGTTCGAGGGTGGCAACATCCTAAGCCTTGATGATTCAGGTATTCCGGAATTCGTAGCAGAAGAAAAACCCGGGATACCGCTCGTCCTTATTCCAAACACTCCCAACATTCCAGATGTCATCCTAGACATTTTCACAAAAGATGACAAAGGGGCGATGAGGAGACTTGCATCAACGTCAAATAGTGTGATTTTCCGAGATTTTAGACGCAGGCACCACACAAGCTGCGATTGTTGCGGACATGACCACAACGACCACTCGCACGATCATTATGTTCACGGTATGCACCCGTACTCCTATGAACTCATAGATGGAGCAACTCTCGAAGATCTCCGTAGGGCGTTCGACGGGAAGGAATTCCTACTCAGAGTAAAGGGTGCGGTTGGCGGACATCTCTTCAATGCGGTGCACGACGAATGGCAAGAAACGATTAAGGATCAAAGAAGGTTCGTTACGTTCTACACTTCGAGAGAGGTGAATATCGAAAGCGACCTTCCAGGCCTGACAGAGATTGTTGTCACCCAAGAAGTACCTGCTGGGATGGAACCGGGATACAAGCTTATCCGCATGGAGACAGCAAGCCGCGATGAGACTATCCGGGAAATCAATGACCTCCTTGATGGGTCACCTACCGAGCCTGTTGTGATTAGTTCTGAAGCTGGACTCCGCCTCATCACTCATCCAGAAAAATTCCAGATCGCCAAGGAAATCTCCCGGAGACCGTACGTTATTGACGAATGGTTCCCCCGTGTTCTGAAGCGCTTCATGAAATACTGGATTCGATGTGCGGAAATAGTAAAAGATCGTGCAAGCGAAATCGTCCCCGATGACATCGCAAAAAACAGACACGAGCTAGCTGTGTCGATGGTCTGGTGGGTTAATCGCCACGGCGAATTCTTCGGAGCCGAAATTGTACAAGCGGTTGAAAGACTGCATCCAGGAGAAATGGCTGCCCAGGGAATCCTTTCCCTCCAAAGTCTAATCTCGATCACGCATCCAGAAACGGTTTCGTGGCAGTGCCTGGAATTCACTGAGGCTTTAAGCTATGGCTTAACACACGGCGACAATTCAGAGAGTATGCTCAAGGCAGCTCGTCACTGCCTATCCCTTGCTACAACGCCCGATCTGATTAAAGCCTGGTCGGAAAGTGTCGGAATTCTTGAGGAAAAATCCCGCGCAATTATTGCGTGAAAACCCGCCGCGACGCTTCAAATAGCCCACGGGTGAAATGGGCGTCGCGGCTTTTTATACAACAGATGATAAACATAATTTTACAAAGAAAAAAAGACGAAATCCTCAACATTTATGAGGAGCTTTTGTCTGCAAAGAATTTGAAGCCATCTAAAAATATTAACGCCACATTTTCCGAGCTTGTGGCGATAGTACAAGATACACCCATTGAGCATTCAAGAGACATTTTGGATAACATTGAGATTCGAAAGATTCAAGACGATCTCCGGAGGATGTCATCAAGAGCAGAATCAGAGCTTGAGCTATTTTGGGTTAAGAATGTCCTCAAATCCCAGAACGCAGAAAAAATACTTAAGTTTTTTCCATATTACTCGAACTATGAGAAGATGTCCGATCTGGAAATCAAGAGTATGCAACTCTGTGATGTTCATAAGGGTCACAAGGCTTTGTTCGTAGGCTCTGGACCATTACCACTTTCTTCTATTATGATGGCTCGCAAGTGTGGAATATCAATCGATAATTTAGACATGGATGACGAGTCCTGCAAGTTATCAAAAGAACTTATTAAAAAGATTGGTCTTTCAAACAAAATAAAGACCATCAAAGGGAATATTCTTGACATACAAGATCTCTCTAATTACCAAACAATCTTCATTGCTGCACTTGCAGGAGAAAATGATGAAGAGAAGGTAAAAATAATCGACCACATTGTCGCAAGGAGCAAAACAGATACCCACATCGTTATGCGTAGCGTAAGTGGTCTCGGTGTACTACTCTATCCCGAGATATCATCGACGCATCTGAAGAACATCAAGGTCATTCGCAGAAGTAAAAGCCCTCGCGATATTATTAACAACATAATCATAGGAAAAATAAAATAACATGAATCATTATCAATTATCACAAACAAAAGAAAAGCTGGATTTATTACTGCATCAGTATGCCGAATATAATAAAGCTACGACAGAGGAAGAAAGAAGTCGTATTGGAGACAGTATGATGTATGACGATCCTGTCGTCTGGATGATGTACAAGCATAAAGCATATTTGGGTGGCAAACACGAAATCACGACTGTGGGCAAACTCCGAGAACACTGCGGTGAGCATGGTGGCATATGTGCCAAGCGATTTAAGTTTCTATCAATATACATCATGGCGAAATACAGCAAGAACATTAAAGATCCGAGGGAATTTCCGGATGAAATGCCAATAGAAGACCTGTACGGGAGCGAAATTTTGGATACACTTGTAACCGATGAAAACCTAATGCATGACTGGAAACAGTATGAATTTTATCGAATAGACAACAAGGTTGCGAAATGGCAAAATTACCTCAACTAATTACAGGGTAATTTTAAGGGCCCACCCTAGCGGACGGCATTAGGAACACTGACTAAGTGTGTCTTATCATTTAAATATTCTATATGCCACTTTTGCTTTTCTTGATTGTAAGTAAATTTAGAAACAGAGGCGTTATCAATGACCAAAGTATTATCCATCTTAATCAACAGATCTTCTGTTAATGAATCCTCAAGCATAATATACGAAATCAAACCCTTAAGAAAAATTGCATGGCTAACCACAACCACATGTTTATGAGATAAATTTTCAAGGAATAGCTTTGCTTCTTTAAGACGTTCTTTAAAGTCTTCAAATGTCTCACTGTGAACATAGGTCAAATCCATAGAGTAGGAACCTTTTCTTTCTTTTAGATATTCAAGTTGAGTTGGTTCTATATCCACAGCCCCCCCCCCTATTTTAGTACCCGTTATTTTTGCTCGAAGAACCTTACTTGTAAATATCTTTTCAATTTTAATATCCTTAAAAATCAAAGCCAAAGATTCAGATTGTTTAAGACCCACTTCTGTTAGACAATCCTCCATTGCTTTTGTTAAAGGATCTTTGTTTGAATGTGATTCAGCATGCCTAATAAAATAGATATTAGTTCTCATGAGTATAATTATATACAACTTAACTAGATACTACCTTCTATGAAGGACTTAAGCTTATCCAAATCTTTCGCCTGAGGATTGTATTGATACGACTTTATACCAATCGATTCGGCACTTTTAACAGCCTCATTGTTATGTTCAAAATATATCACGTCTTCCCTATTTAATTTTAGACTCTCAAGCATTGTTTCAAAATATTTTGGATCTATCTTATCTGGGTTGTGTTTCAAGGTAAAAATCTCGTATGGCAAATTCACCAGACCAAACGTTATCAACTGCTCATCATTAGCGTTAGTTAGAATAATTTTCTTGTTAGGATAAATTTCCAGTAGTTTAAACATCTCTTGATTTACTTGACCATCTACTACAAACGTATTAGCCGCATCTACTAGGATTGTTTTCATATAATAAGATACTAACAAAATATAGACTAAAATGAAAGTTGGCACAAATTAGCTCTATACCAACAAAGTATTAATGAGAGACAATGACAGCCGACACAGCTTCACTCAATATTTGATGCGACTCAACCAGAAGATGAACGCCATCAACACCAGTTGATAATTGATCTTGAACATCCACAAGTACACAATTATTTTCCCTCGCAACTAACGACAATACTTCCTTGAGCTCAATCGACTTTTGCATTGCACCTACAAACTTCCCATCCTTTTTAGCATAATCAGTCAATTCATTTATAATTGCAGGAACAATAATTATCACTTGAGGAACTATCGATCGAAATTGAGAAGGTCGAGTGGTGATTGTCTGAATCAGCTTTTCTAAATTTTTTCCAACTTCTTCTGCGGAAAGATTAAACTCTGCCTTCAATTCATTTGCCCCAAGACAAACGACAACAAAATCAAGCGGATCATGAGAATCAAGACAAGCTAATATATATTCCATAGCACTTCTCTGTTCCTTACCAGGACGACTATCACCCTTAACTATTCCTCGCGAGTTCAAGCCTTCTTCAATTACTTCAAAGTTATCTCCAAGCAATTTCTGAAGAACCCCCGTCCAACGAATATTGACGGGGTATCTTTCACTCTTTGTACCAGGGACATAGCCCCAGGTATTAGAGTCTCCAAAACAGAGAACTCGCCTTGCATTTGGGTTGATATTCATAATCAAAAGTATAACACAAAGACAATATGAGTGTTTTGGCCATATCACCTACCGAGTGATATAATGTTTTAAATAAAAAAATGCAAGATATTAGAGACAAAATAAACAAAATTTGCACAGAAAACCAGCTTGGTGATTTATTATCCTTTGAAGATACTGATACATCCACATCCATCGAAAAACCTCCATTAGTCCATCTCCAATTTAGATTCCCATGAATGAACCAGTAGATTTGGCTGATATTTTTATGGTTCGAATGTCAATTTTACATATAACTATATAGGGCTGGCATTAAAAATTGCCCCCTGTGTTTGACCATGCATGGTATTATAATCATATTCTTGATTATCAGCTTCCATTTGTTCGGACAACTCTTTTAATTTATTATCTAAATATTTCGCAGATGGTAAGCATGTCTTATTCTCCTGTAGAGTTTGTAAATAAGAATATACTTTTTTAGCGTTTTTTTCAGCTATATCAACATGCTTATTTTCATGTATTTGTAATGCAACCATGTACTTATCCCATTTTTCATTCAGCTTTTGATCTGTGTTCCTTGAATTATCCCATTTTGGATATAAAATTACTGAATTAACTCCTACAGCAAAATCCTGAATATTACATATCTTATCAGACATATCGTCATAGCTATATCTGTTATTAATTACAGAATATGTTATTGCGTCATACAAATGGGGGCCACATTTCTTAAATTGATAAATTATTTCACTTTCATTTGTTCCTCGTATCTCATAGTAAATTTTACTGTTTGTCATTTTTAAGCCTGTTTTTGATGACAAATCAATATTCTCAGCTTTTCCTTCTGGTGTTGGCTGTGAACAATCTTTAGCCCAGTCAGATATTATTTCCTCTTTTATGGAAACAGCTATAGGTTTTTCTACAAAATGATTAACTACACTATCGAGATTTATTAAGACATATATACATACAACGATAAAAATCAAAAGGAAGGAAATCGCAGTAATTTCAATGACGAGATTTTTGCCTTTTTGCGTTTCCATACAATTAAAATAAGTATAGCAAAAGTTCGGGTTCTGTCCTAGGTGGTTAAATGATCATCAATAAAAACTCCCAAATTAACAGCGACAGGTATCAGAGTTGTCATGAAAAAAATATATCAATTATTAATCTTGGTAATAATTGGTGTCCCTAATTAATCTATACGCCATCCCTTGACTCTTTTATCTTTTCAATTTCAATCATTATTTCTCTAAGTTGATCCTCAAGACTCTTAATTTCACCCCCTCTAGCCTCAATTTCTATATTTATTAGGTTTACAGCATCAACCGCTGGAGGTTCTGAAAACAATAATTCCCCCATTCTTAAACCTGCCTGAAATTGTTCATCTCTCAGCTTTTCCAGTTGTCCGATTATCGAAGATTGTCTTTCTGAAATCTCTTCTAATCTTTGCTTGAGTGCATTCATTTTTTCTACCTTATCCAATAAATCTTGGTTTGGGTCAGAAGCAAGCGGTAGTTCATTAATCATTATCATATTTAATATTTTATCAAATAACTATGTAATTTCCTAGTATCATTTCCTCTCATATAATTCACAATGCAATAGCTTGGGCATTAAGGTCATAGATATCCTACAGGCAAACAATCTAATGCGTACAGTTATAATGCACCAAAGACACCAAATTGAAACAGAGCGCCTATTATGACAACAAAAGTCAAAACCAAAATTCCAAATTGTACCCTACTCACTTCTTGAATTTCTTCCTTAAATACCACTTCACATACACTACCGGGACAAAGTTGTGGTTTCTTCTTTGTAATCCATTCATACATCTTGCATCCAATACAAATTCCAAATGCCGTCTCAGAAAAAAGCAGGATTAGACAAATACTACACACAACAAGATTTACGATTCCACTTGCGTTAAAAACAAATAGTAAAATAGCCATGAACGTGGCCATACAAAGCCCAAGTACCCATGCAAAATATTTTTGTGGTGCGCCTGTATATTCTGGCTTTTGATTTTGAACGATTATTCTTCCCAATATCATAGCAGGTGCATATTTTGGATTTACAAATAATCTAACAATAAATTCAATAAAGAAAAACACGACGAACATTCTTAAGAATAGAAAGTTCTGATCAAGGAATGCATTATAAAACGATAATGTTGCAAAAAAGAAGAGTATCCCTGCTGACGCTCGTATTTCTCTTTCATTAAATACTGGTATTTTATAACCAGTTACTATTTCTCCAAATTTTTTCATATTTATGTTATATCATTAATTCTAATAAATCACCATCGAGAAATTTTTTTCGAAAAAACATCAGACCATTTTCACTCAAGCGTGATATACTTAACATGTTAAAAGTAATTTATAGCAACTTGCTAGCATTAGACTAAACAATAAATTTATGAAATCAAAGGTATACAAAAACGAGGGTTCTATGGATCGATTATTACGCTCGCTTGTGGCTGAAGTTCTTATTCTCGGAGCGTATTTCTGGTTAGGCGGAGTATGGCAGGTAATATTGTATATTCTTGGTGGAATTAGTTTATTCACTTCTCTTACTGGATTTTGTACACTATATAAAGTAGTTGGAATAAATACATTTAAAGCTGGATCGAAACCAACATCTATTTATATTAGGGTTATTTTTGCGATTCTATTTATAGCCATAGCTGTAGCCGGAAGTTATTATAGTGCATTCTTCACAAAGAAATTCTTCTTAGATGATTACAGTCGAATGAATAATTATTACAAGCAAACTCTCTTTTATACAGGACAAGACAAGAGAGCAGAATCTATAATAAATTATGATCGTCTTATCGCTGAGTATTCAGTATTCCTATCAAAATACACAACGTATCACCCTCATGCTATTAAATCAGACCAGCAATTCAATTCCGATATAGAAAAGGTGTCAGGAATAATTAATTCATTAAAGGAGAATGTATATACGGGAGATTTGAAACAATCACACACTAGTTTTGAAGAAGTACGACCAATATTTCAAGACATATTAAAGAGAAATAATTTCTCAATGCTTGCAGTTACTCTGGTTGACTTTCACGATGCTATGGAGAAGATAATTACAGCAGCAGATGAAAAGGACGCAACACAATTACTCGCTGTATACCCCGAAGTAGATACCAAACTAAAGGCTGTTGAGGAAATTGCGAATGACTCAGAGATACAAGCTATTCGTACAAAATTAGAAGAAGTTGTTACGTCGGCAAGAAATGGACAAGCAGATTTATTATCCGCAAAAGCCGCTGAACTCAAGAGTACTTTTGTGAAAGTATATCTTAAAAGAGGATAAGGAAAGAAAAAAGGCTACTGTATTGTATTAGAGGTGAAGGGCTGAAGAATACATAAAATCAATCTTTCTTTATTAATTTTTAATTTAAAACAATATGAAAAAGACAACATTAAGTTTGGGAATTTTGGCACTTGTACTGGGCGTAACAGCTATTTCAGCAGGTTCAGCTCTAGCCTACAGAGGTGACCCAACAGTTCATGGTCAAAATTATTCAGCAGAACGTCATACAGCAATGCTAAAAGCATTTGAGAATAAAGACTACACTGCTTGGAAAAGCCTTATGCAAAATAGAGGTATGGCAACAAAAGTTATTACTGAGGCGAATTTCGCAAAATTTGTAGAAGCACATAATCTCGCTTTACAAGGCAAAACAGTCGAGGCTCAAAAGATTCGCCAAGAACTTGGACTAGGTCTACATAATGGTTCTGGTAGAAATGGTGGAGGTATGGGGATGGGTAAAAATTTCAATCATTAAGATAATATAGGCCCTACATCAAACTCCGGCTTTTGTCGGAGTTTGATGTATAAGTTTATGATAATAGGATAAAATACAAGCATGAGTGATACTCTAAAATTAACTGATGAAGAAATAATAGAAAAAGTTCGATCAGACGATCGAGATCTTTATGCTGTCATAATTGAGAGATATAAAAGCAAACTCTTGAGATATGCTACCAATTTAATATATGATGAGGACAGAGCTAGTCATGTCGTTCAAGACTCACTAGTAAAAGCATATATAAACCTCAATGGTTTTAATACAAAAAAGAAATTTTCAAGCTGGATATATCGCATAGTACACAATGAAGCGATGAATTTAATAAAGAAATATCAAAAAGAAGTACCAATACTAGATGACTTTGACTTTGAAAGCGATGAAGATATTACTAAGGATTTTGAACAGAAAGAAACAACCGAGCATGTAGAGAAATGTTTGAAATCAATACCACTTATATATTCTGAACCTCTGAGTCTGTACTATTTGGACAAGAAGTCATATGATGAGATTAGTGATATTCTAAGAATTCCCATGGGTACGGTCGCAATACGAATTAGTCGAGCAAAGAAATTAATGAAACATATATGTCAAAAGAATTAAAAAACATCACCGACAATATCATGGATCAAATCCATACGAAGAAGATAAAAATGAAACCCAAAGCTTATTTTATAGCTGGTTCCATACTTACTTTCATAGGACTAGTTTCTTCAGTAGTTGTTTCTGTTTTCTTAGTTGGACTTATAAGATTTTCCATGCGCTCACATGGCCCAATGGCGAGCTATAGACTAGATCAAATACTTTCTAGTTTCCCATGGTGGGCACCAATACTTGCTGTCATTGGATTGATAGCTGGTATCTGGCTACTTCGTAAATATGATTTCTCATTCAGGGTTAATTTAAAAATAGTTATTTTTGGATTCATACTGGCTATTATTGTCGGTGGTTGGGTTATTGATAGTATCGGATTAAATGATGCTCTCATTCGTCGTGGTCCAATGCAGGGTATAATGCGACAGTATATGCAGGATAATGGTATACAAGCAAGACAAGATGTCGGTGCTGGTTGGGGTAGAAATAAATAAGGCCTGTGATTAGGTTCAAACATCCCACGGGCCCTGTATTATTTAGGCTATTTTACGAGCCCCTCCCTATCTTGGATGAGCTCAGGAGTATGGATCGGAAACCACTAGAACGGCAATAACCAAACCAACCCTACTTGCCGACTGACCGATCTTTATTTTTGATAATTCTATACATAACCACAATTGGTAATATATACAGGAGAGCGATCAATACAGGCCCTCCAATGGATACATCTCCATTAAAAATAAACTTATTAGTCAGTGCTGAAATTCCATCCACTACTTGTATTAGAGACAGAATAATCCCCAACCACAATAGGAACTTATTTTTATTATTTATCCCAATGATTGCACCTACGGCAACCAGGGCTGCAATTAGAAAAACGACACCCCAGAGATTTTGTAATGTTAATAACACAACCACCCCAGAAAAAGAGTAGAATAATGCTAATAAACCAAGTATCACTGATGATATTATTTTTTGTGTTTTTGATGGCATGCTTAAATTATGGCATAAATTAAATCCACGGTAAATCCTCATCTATCTTTCCTGTATTCATTGAATGATATGTATACTGCAAAAAACAATCCTGTTCCAGCTAAAATTGATACAAATATTTTCCAATATTCCATCTTAAATATAATACAAACAAAAATTACAACTAAACAGATTAGAATTACAAACATGATTAATGAAAGCAGTATTAGAAAATTCTTAAGCCATTTTATTATATCTTTCATGTTAAATACGATTATATCAAAACCTGTTACGATTAAATTTTGGCATACAATAATTATATCAAAAATGCAATTTAATACACCAATCTTAGCTTTGATGTACAGCAACTCGCTCTAGCAGATAATTTCTGAACTACAGAACAGATCATCAAGTATCCATATCAAGGTGTATATTTAAACGACCCGGCTACTCTTCTTCAACAGACGTATGCATTACCTCAACAACAAAATTTACAAAAATATCTGGTAAGTCAAAATATCGCTCAAGTGAAGACCAGCCACCCTCTCTAAATTTTAACCCCTTCCCTTCCGCCCATCTTTTTATTTCATCGATAATACCTTGTGGGTTATCGGAAAGAAAAGCAATGTGAGTTTGCCTTTTCATATTTATATCTTCAATAGGAGCATCATCCACTTGAATTATTTGAATTGCAAAACGGGGTTCATCTTGCCCTACCATTATCCAATCTTTAGCTGGAGGAGTATAAACAACCTTAAACTTTAGAAGTTTATACATTTCAATAACCGTATCGAGATTTCCTTTGGTTATATTTTGACAATAGTGGTGTAGCCTTGGATCGATTTTCATACACGTATTATAACAGAGTTTAAGAGCAATCGAGAATTGAGACTACCAATACTCCAAACTTAAGACGACGTTCGAATAAACATTATGAAGAGTAGACAAATCAGTACCATTTCCTTGTAATATGAATTAATATTTGATAATATCATATCAGGATAGTCAACCCAGACAACCCGACAACAACCCCACAACCAACAACTAGTAATACCATGAAAAGAACCATCAGCTATGAATGGAGAGGCCCGGAAGAGCCCCTTGATTCACGCATTGTGACCGCCTGCCGTATGAGCATTTACGAGGTTGAAGACAACGGAGATCGGCTTACCGCCAGAGGAAGCTTTACTTTACACGACCACGCCGAGGGATGCAAAGGTGAGGATCCTTGGATTGCCGTTGGAACGTGCTCGAACGACACATTCGAGTGGGTAGTCCAACGTGCTAAACCAACCCCAGATGAGTTTGTCTTTACCAGCAGGAGCGGTGAACCACTCTTCTGCTTGAGTGATAAAACAAATGCTGCCATCAAAGCATTCATCGCAAGCAAACTCACGTTGATCACTCGAAGCGCCAGAGAGAATCCAAACACAAATCCCTTCCACATTGTACATCAACCGATGCGGTATGTCGGCCCGATAAGTAAATACAGAGGGGCATGCATCTGTCACGAGATTGCGCTGTCAAACAATGTTCAGCCATTTGATTGGGAGACCCTTACCGATGGCGGAAAGTACCCATCCAACTGCTTCGAATGCAGTTGTGGCACTGGATGGTTTCGTATCAATCCCTCAAACCAGTGGTGGGTTCAAGTTGTAGATCAAAATGCATGGCGGATGCTTACCATGTTTAATGGAACAGCAGTAGAGCCGATCGATTTTGATCCACGGTCCCAAACCTCACTCGTCATGCTCGTCCGAACTATACGCGCGTTTGGCTTAATACCAATCGGCTGATGTTTCTAAAGTCAGCCAAAAAAACAACCCGCACCTGTCGAAAGACGGTGCGGATTTTTTATATATAATAATATTTTACAATACTACCCTGGTTGGATAAGTCCAGAACTCAAGATTGGAGAAAAATTAATAAATAGATTATGTTGGAAATACTGTCTTCTTATATTCTTCAAATTCTTGAGCCTCCTGCTTAAAATATTCCGTCGAGTCATCGGCGTATGGTTTTTCAGCAGATAAACTCAAAGCTTTTCTTACTTCTCCAGAGAACGAGTGGTCATCAGCAACACGATGGTCAAAACAAGTTACTGTTGCCCCTAAATAAGTAGGTTCTGTCTCCGCCAGTTCCAGATTACCGTTTCTCCTTTCATTTAGTGTTTTTACTTCATCAGCCGTTAATAATTCTGCTAAACTCGGCATTATAGAATTTGTATGTAACACTATCTCACATCCATATTTAGCTTTCATTTCTTCTACTAATTTTAAAAACCTAGATGTTACAAAAGGAATAGCTAGAACAAACTTAGGTCTTTGTTGAATATTCTCTGCCTCATAAAATTTTATAATTGGCTCAATTTGCTTATTAATAATCTGTTCCCCACTATAGGCCGCATCATCACTGATTAAAAAAGTATTTACTCCGCCCTCTACAATTTTTCTCAATCTATTATTACCTGACATTTTCTCCCAAGCGGGTGTGAAGTGTCTGATTTCTGTTGGTGGATATTGTGAATAACATTTTTTGTTTATTTCATAGACCCAACGTTTGGAGGAGTGAGGCTTATAGTCAAAGAAAACAGCGTATTTTTGATTACTTTCACTTAATTCTTGCAGTGCTTGAGATATTACCCCTTCTGATTTTTCCTTAAATTCACTAAAGCTAATATGCTGAATATTATCAATAATTTTTCTTTTTATTGCCCTAATTTCAGGGTCGCTTTCAGCTTCTACCCATACTTCAGCTTTTTCTTTATCAAATTCTAGGCTTTGCTTTGGTGTAGGTAGTAATTCAGTTTGATCTTGTGGGATTGGAGATGATTCGTAATTCACCTTTTAAGTATATCAAAAGTCTTGAACTCTACCAAGGTACCAAGAATAATCCTCGCAAATTAAAGTGGACTTGATTGATCCAAACATGGGACAATGTTCGACTTGGGACATTAGAGATATAGTTAGAACCTACTATCTACGTTTCTAAACACACTTTTTGGTCCCTGAACCAATATGTTCGACACTATCTCCATCTACTACAATCGCCTGACCATCTTGAACTAGATATATTTTCCATGGAAACTCTGCTTCATAATTCTTTTTGAGTTCAGCAATCTTATCAATAGACTCTTCCAGTTTTTCTTCATCTTGATGAACCGAAAGACAGAAATTTATTATTCCAAATCCTATATGATCTAACTTCCATCTTTTATTCCACCAACTTAAACCTATGTCTGGCATAAGTAATCCATTCCCAGCACTAGAAGCTGTATATATAACACCTCTATCAAGCAAGTCTTTTAGATAATCTCCAAGTTCGGCTTTTTTTGCCCAATCAAGTAGCCAGTTTGCATCACCTCCGGGAACATCGATTATATCTACGTTCTGAAGCTTCTCTCTAATAATCTTTGGGTCATCCTTCAGGTCTACCCAAATTGGATTATGGCCTTTATCTTTAAAATATTTGTAGTCTCCATCGTCTTCATTTAATTCTCGTATTTTTGTCAACCTTGCAACGCTATCATATGGAGCAACATCACCTTCTTTTTCTAAGACCCATTCTATCGGATCACTGGCTGTAAGTATTATAGCTACAGTGAGATTTTTTCTATTATCAATAAATTCATCTAAGGCTTCTTCGATTTCAGGACTTGTAAAACCGTTTGATGTAAGTAGTAATTTCATAATTGAAATTATATCACAGGTTCAAACTTGATTTAAGGTAAACAAAAAATACACTTACAGAATAAGAATATTTTATAATGCTCGCTCTGGCAAACGATTTCCGAACGAAAGATTGGGCTAAAGAATACCCGGTTCCTATAATTAGTCTGTGAACTAAAAATTCTTACAGCAAAATAGCCTCAGCTTAAGGACTCCAGATTAGTTAGGTACTCTTCCAGTTTTTTCATAAAATCAAGCTCTTCTTTCTTTGAGATCTCATCTTTGTTTCTATACTTAATCGCAAGACAAATAATATCATTTTCATCCTTTGTCGAGTCCGCCAACCCCCTCCAGGAATAACCCGGCTTCAAACCCTTGAGTCGTTGTTCCCCTTCCACTAACCAAAAGACTTGCTTCACAATTTCCTTGAATTTAAATTTACCTTCTTTATATTCAGGGATAAATCTCTCTCTGAAGTTTCTAATGTTTATAGTAAGATCTTTTAAATCGGTGCGTGAAAATAATTGACCTTCAGGTCTTATGCCATATATGAGAGGTAGGAAATTAAGATGCTTAACAAACCTACTAACAGCCGTAGTGTTTTTTATTCTATTCGAAGCTTTTTCACCAGTTTCTAATTCTTTCATTGTATAAGCCACAATTTGAAAGGGTGGATTTGCAGAACTCCCGTAATCTTCAGTAATTTTATAAATTGCAGGAAGATATTCTTCACTTTTCAGTATAACAACCACATCGACATCACTATCTGGTCGCAGTTCATCTTGCACAAAACTACCCTTGATATAGATTGAAACAATCTCATTATTTGGGATTATTTCTAAAATTAGATTCTTAGCTTTTTCAATAGAAAGTTTTGCTCTTTGTTTCAATATTAATGGATCTGTGCTCTGTACATCTTTATTCATACTACTAAGTATATCAAAGTTCGAAACAATTTTAAGATAAACAAAAATCACCCCATTTAATAAGGTGATTTTGCTTGCTCGCTATCTTGGACGAGTTCAGAACTTTGGATTGGGTAAGTATTAAAATGGAAGTGATTAAATTAGATGGAATGTTAAATTTTAATACTACTTATTTTTGTAGTATCAAATCGTAATAAGTACTTGGCTTTAGCCCAATCATTGCAATCCTTCTTTTTATCTTTTTATAAACAAATTTATATTTTTCAAAACAATCTTTAATTTCCTCATCTGTAAAGAAATGATGTGGCAAATCATCATCTGGTAGATTATAACAATAAATTCTAGTATTTATATCTCCCTTAAACGGTTTTCCAGTTTTAACTCTAAAGTCCTTATCGGAAAGAATAGATAAAACTAAATATCCACCTGGCTTTAATACTCTATAAATTTCCTTACAATAACCTTCTATTTCATCATATGAGCCGTGGTGTAATGCCTTAGTACTTAAAATCACATCAAAGGTTTTATTATCGAAAGGTATTTTTTCAAAATTACCTTCTTGAACTGATATATTATTAAAACCCTTTTTAATAGACTTTTCTTTAATAAAATTAATAGCTGTTGGCGATAAATCAATCGATGTAATTTTCCAATTTTTATTTTTAGCTAAGTAGAATGTATGTCTACCTGTTCCACACCCCAAATCAAGAATTTTTAACTCTTTGCCTTTATTTAAATATTTGTACAAAAAACCAACAAATTTTAATGGTCTCTTTTGAACTTCTCCTTTTTTTGAGTATATATTATTCCATTTCATTGATATCTTTTTTAGCTTGTAGATACATTTGCGGGGATATATATCTGTTACCCATCTTTGTTATTCCCCTATCTTTAATCCTATCTTCATAACAATTTATAATTTCTTTAGCAAATACTAATTTCTCTTTATTATCTAACTCATCTTTATTATACAATATAACTTCATCGTTGGTTGGGCTAAAATTCAATATTGTTTCTATTTGTTTGGGGTGAATAGATAGTTTTCCTAAAGCTCTTGTTTTTTCAAGATTAAATAAGTACTGTAAACTGTCCTTTAAACCTTTTGCATCATCCAGTAGTGGGTGTATTCCATCAATAAATTCTATATCTTTACCATTTAATTTTTGAGAGATTTCATTAACGACTTTTCTGTACAATTTAGAATCGATTATTGAATTTGGTATTGGAAAAACTTGTAAGTCATAAAAGTAATCGTGATGCCCAAAAATAATAGAAGAAATGTTTTTATGTTCCAAGATTTCTTCTAGATTAGCAATTCCTTTTTTGGTCTCTATCAATGGAATTATTTTGTGGTTTTCTTGTTTAATATAATCACTTACAATTTTTATATCTTCAAAAGAATTCGTTTTGGGAATCACTATCCCCTCTGGTTTATATTCAGAAGAAAACAAAAAATTAATTACTTTCTTATCTTCTTCATAATGAATTGAATTGGGATTATTTATTCTAATAAAATATTCAAAACCCTTTAGTTGATCTATATTTTTTATTAAATTTTCTCGAGCTTCTGTCTTTATTTTTATAGCATTTCCTTCGTCAAACACATCAGTAATTGAGTCCTCTAAATCGATGATTATTTTAAAATTATTGTATTTGGAAAAGTCTCTAATTTTGTCTAAAAACCCGGTTCTATTAGCGGGTATAAAATGATAACAATTAAAGCCTTTTTGCATATCTGAAATATTATATCAAATAAGAAATGAAAACAACATCTTACTTCACCTTATAATTACTCACCTATCTTGGAAAGAAATTACTTAAAATAGGATTTATATGTAGTACTTTTATGACTACTTGAATATGAAGACTTCACAAATCTTCCTGATTTTGCGCTCTTATAATAGCTTCCACCTTTAGCTTCTGCAGATAAAGGTGTTGCAACTGCGACTGTCACAAAACTAAATAAAACAATTAATGCAATTAAATACTTCATAATTATATTTTGTTATAATGCTCCGCGGGTAGGATTCGAACCTACGACCAATTCGTTAACAGCGAACTGCTCTACCACTGAGCTACCGCGGAATGTTTCTTCAAGCTTACCCCTAAATGGGCGTAATTGCTTGATGTAAAGAATCATATCAAAAGGCTAGTGTTTTGTAAACTATACGAGTCCACATCAATCTGTTCTTAATTTTAGGCCCATATTCCATGCCCTTCTGTGCATCTATAGCACCACAAAGACCACGGAATTACTCCTGTGGTCATTAGGGCATTGGCTATACTATCTTGATTACAAAACTACCTCGTCACCACAATCTCTCCCGTTGCAGTCGTCTCTGCAACATCTGATCTTACAGTAACCCTCCCCGATGCATCTTCTGATATTAAGTAACCTGTATCATAGTGATCTGCGGTCTCCCAATTTGACCCCTCTTTCTTTGGGTCGAAGGGTAAAGAAGAGATGTAAGTTGGAGTTAGACAATCTGCGATATCATATCCATCTGCACCACTTCTCATAACGGTTGATGTCGCAGGTAGCAATTTAGCTTCTCCGTTACAACTAAACACACCAGCGTTGTCTGCAACATTTTGACTTACTGCATTCAATATTGACGCTACGTTTGCAGTACGCTGTGAATCTCTCGCGGTTTTAAATTGCTTTGCTGGATTAACTGCAACGAGGACTATTGTCGCAAGTACAGCTAAGATTCCAATAACAACCAAGACTTCAATCAAAGTAAACCCCCTCTCTTTCTTTAATAATTTATATCTACCTAAAAAATTTGAAATGGCGGTCTTTTGTACCACATCTCTTGAATGCGTTACAGGATCAGCCCTTCCAATTAAATTAATTTTATTCATGGCAACACTCTATCAGATTGACATAATGCCTCCATAAAAATTTCTTAAAGAATTTTGGAAGATTTCATATAGACCGAATTACCCTTAATTTACTTATATAAAACCTATACTCTTCTAATTTCCATTCCACATAAATCAAAGACGCGCCAGGCTCAACACCATCACTCCCCCAATCCCCCACCCCAAAATACCCTTCGATTTGAGACCTATAATCACAGCCGGCGTCTCCCACGCTTTTGTAATCACCAAAGCCTCCCACGCAATTATCAAAACTTAAAACTCGACAATTATAATATTCACCCACATGACTTCTATAGTTTGAAAAGCCCAAGCCCTTAATCCAATAATTTCTATCAATTAAGCTCCTACCTTCAAGTTTCCTAATGTTTGAAATTAACTCCACGCCAAGTAATGGATATCTTGTTAATTGACTTGAAATATAATCAACGCACAACAAGCCAGATTGTAAATTTTTCTCTGACTTTATTATCCCCCTCACATTATCGGCAATCTCCTTTTGACTCTCTGAATAGCTGACAATCATTAAAAGTAACGACATCGCCATGACCATGACAAATACCAAAAGTGCAAATCCCCCCAGATTTTTTTTATACATTAGGGAAGCATATCAAAATGAGATAATGCTTCTATAAAGAAATTCTAAAGCAACTTATTACACCCCAAGAGTTTTCTTCCTTTCAGCCTTTAACCAGAGCAAGAATAGGGTCGCACCTAATACAGATAATATAAGACCAACCTCTGAAAAGTATTCTCCAAATATATGCCACTTCTTACCAACCAATACCCCAAGCATCAAATACGTAACGGACCAAACTGTTGCTCCAACGACATTCCACATCGTGAACGCACCTAGATCCATGCGAGTTGTACCCGCAACTATCGGAACAACAGGTCTGATTGGACCAATAAATCTTGCTATCACGATACTCTTAGCTCCATATTTTTCGAAAAATGAATGACCTACATTTAAATTTTTTGTACTTAAATATTTATGATGGTCTTTAAAAAATCTCCTACCATACCTGCCTACATAATAGCTTACCGTATCACCTATTGTCGCTCCAATTATTGAAGCCATAACACATGGAAAAAAGTGCATATATCCTTGAGAAATTACAGAGCCGAAATAAAGCATTATAATTACCCCTGGGAACACCGCTCCAACCGGACTTGATTCTAATCCAGAAATTATAAAAACGATTAAATAAACCAACACGCCCATTGAGGCAAAGTATGGCATCGAATCGACAATCGGTTTAATTAAGAATTCCAGCATGTTCATCTATTGTATCAACTAATACAAAGATTGTCATTTATTCAAGCAGATTTATTAAATTAATTATGACCCTAGTTTGTTCTTATGAACTGACCACTACCGTATTGTCCACCATTTTGGTATGAATAATTATTACCATAATTGTTTGATGGAGCATATCCTCCATATCCGTAATTTGTTTGACCTGAGCCTGCCTGATAGTAAAGACTCTGATTTGTCGCTGTTGTGTATGATGATGTATTACCGTATTGATTATAATTTGTAGAAGCTGGTTGATTTGGAACGTAAACTATCTGAGGATAAACTTGGTATTGATATGGTTGAGTTAGGCTATTGTTATTTGTCTGATTCGGTACGTAAGTAATCGAGGGATATTGATAATATTGATACGGCTGAATATATTGTTGAGTGGTCGGATAATAGGAATAAGTATTACAGCTATACCCACAACCATAATTTGATGAGCCATAGTAGCTTCCACTGTAACCAGTATTATATCCTGAACCATATCCATACCCATAGCTACTGTCATAGCCACCATAAGCCCCACCATAACCTAGTGATACGCTTAGTGAAGCACCGTATCCATAACTATCACAACCATTTCCATAGTAGTCACAGGCGCTTACCTGGTTTTTAGGAACCAACACGAATAGAGCGACAAAAATCGCAGATAATATAGTAATTCTCATTAAAATTTTATTCATACGCAAATACTACCACGTAATAACGGCTTTGACAATAGCTCAAAACAGCATGACACACTATTTCTATTGAACCTTAAATGTACTCCAAATCTTATCGAAAATTGAAAAATATGGTATTTCATCCTCCTTTGTTGTGGAGTATAAGCTGAAAACCTTCTTATCACCACTCTTATCAGTCACACAAATATCTGCGTGATACTGCTTCCCCCTTTCTCCACCATCTATTGCGTATTTCAGATATAAACCAACCCCAAACTGACCAAGATCAATGAACTGTGAACTTTTGATGTTTATATTTGCAACATCCTTTAGGTTAAATTCAAACTCGGCACATGTCTCAACCATACTTGAAGTCTCCAGGGTTATTCCCCTACCTCCAAGCTCTGTAAAATTAATCTTTACTCCTTTATCAAAATTTTCAACTCTCTTCCAAGTCTCTGGTGTCTTGAATGAAAAACTTAAATTATCCGCTTCATAATTATGTAAATACCAATTTGCTGTATTTTCCTTTTGTTCACTAAAGAGCGTCGCTTCCCCAATTTTATTGACTGAATCATCTTCACCAACTTTATATCGTACAACCTTGTTTAAAGACGGACTACCCACGGCATCACTGTTAGAGTAGAAGTTCCCGAGCAAAATTATATTTCCGTCAATTATGTCGGCAGATAGAATGTTTGGTGGGTTAACTCCATAATTAAACGGCGTCACAACATACAGCACTTCAGGAGTAGAACTTGAAGCAGAGATAGTTGAAGATGCAAACAATACAGTAGAAGTTGACGCTGAGCTTGTTCCCTTGCTTGTCACATTCTTAACAGAAGTGTCTTTGCCAGCAGACTTTTTTACAGGAGCTGATGTGCTTGCTATAACTGGAACTTTGGAAATCAGAGCATAGAAATTACTAACCACAGGCTTCTTTTGCAAAACATTTTCTTCTGCAGAAACAGATACAACTGCGTCAGACGCTCCGTCGCTGTTTACATCCCCAATAGACCAAATCTTTTCCAATTTATATAGTGGAAAACAAACCCTACCACCTTGAGCGGTATAACAATTATCACCTGTTGCCGTTCCGTTTATCAATTTTACATCTGTGCCTTTTTTATTATCACTAGATTTAACAAAATATTCTGCCTTCTTGGCACTATTTGAGATAGCGGGTAAATCAACTGAATTAACGTCCACGTTTGGACCGACAGCTGTACTTGTTCCATTTACGACAACTGAACTATCTGTACTACTGTTGCCGATAGAACTGGCGCTTCTGCCTGACTGCAAGTTTCTTAAGACAACGTTTGGCGAATCAATTAAACTCTTTATGATGATATTCTGTTCAATAGAAGTACTTAACGCACCAATCTCTCGCTCTACAGGATCGCCGTTCACATCCCTATCATAATCTTGCTGTTTTTTATCCGTGATTGATTTGAATAGCTTCTTTTGTTCATTTATACCGACATAATACGCAGCGAGAGCAAGAAGCGCTATAGCTATAATAAAATAGAATACAAAAGCAACAGATCCTTTGTTGGTAGTATAGTTTTTATTTGTAATACCAAAATTCATAGTAGTATTATACCACCTCACACATAAATATCACTGTTAGTAACTTTATTTATACACGCAAAACTTCTTTCACTTTTTCAACAACCTGATCAAGTGTATAATTTGTCTTAACAATAAATATAGTACTACCCTCCTCCATTGCGTGAGCAACACTTTCTGGTTTATCTAGTGAAGTAAGCATTATAACCTTAGCTTTTTCTCCCCAAGGATCAACTCTAAGCTTCTCCAAAAGCTCCCAGCCACTCATATTTGGCATTTTAACATCCAATAATATTGCATCTGGCTTAGTGTCTATTGCCTTCTTAAGTCCTAACGTACTGTCATTTGAAAAATCAGCTTCGAAGCCTGAAAAGTTTAGCTTATCTACCAAGACTGAAGTCAGGTTTTCATCATCATCAATTATTAAAATCTTTTTCTTTGCAACTACATCATTTGCAACCTCTTCAACCTGTGTAACATCACTATTATTTGTTGTATTTTGTATTTCCATATCTTCATTATAACCTTAAAGTGAAAGTTGAGCCAACATTTTCTTCCGAGGTGAAGCTAATATTTCCACCGAGTGCCTTCACAACAGATTTCACTAAATACAGCCCTAATCCCGTACTTTGACTACTTCCCACATCCTTTACGTTTTTTGCTCTAAATAACTTTGAGAATATCCTTTCTTGGTCTTCCTTGGGAATACCCAATCCTGTATCAGAAACTACTATAGAGCTTTGTCCGATACCAAAGCCTTTGCTTACACCAATAGTTACACTACCTCCTTCTTTATTGTATTTAATGGCGTTTGTAATTAAGTTCTGAATTACTATTCGAAGTAGCTTTGGATCACTCTCGACAATAACTGGGTCGGCGCCCGTATTGACCCCCGCATCACTAACTGTGCCATACTTTTTATTAAATACGATTTTCTTTTTACTAATCTGTGACGCCAACTCAACCAAAATACTATCTATTATTTCTGAGATATTTGTTGCTTGCTTTGAAATTGACAATGTTCCAATTTCAATTCTTGAAACATTCAGAAGTATTTCCACCAAATCAATCATCTCCGCATTTACAGAATACATCTTGGTCAGATACTCCTTCTGCTTATCATTCAAATCGCCCAGCTGATTTGAATTTAGCATCTCTGTATACCATTTCATTGTAGCGAGGGGCGTCCTCAATTGATGGGAAGCAAGGGAGACAAACTCTGTTTTAGCTTGATCTAATTGCTTTTGTTCGGTTATGTCAAAAACTGTTACAAGCCCATTTTTTTCCTTGGTAAATGAATCCTTTGTTAAAAAAATTGAAAGTGAGACCCATTTAATATCATCACTTTTCGTTCGCAGCCGAATCTCTTGTTTATTTATCGGAACATCAGCCTTATAAAAATCATTAAACTTTTTTGCTAGCTCTATATCCTCGTCCGATGCATAGGCAAATAGGTTCTTGGTTTGAATCTCTTCTGGCACAACGCCAAAGAATCTGAGGGCCGACTTATTACATCCACGTATTTCAGCATTTTTGTTAATTGTTATATATGGAACGGGAGCATTTTCGTAAAGTTCCTGCAATTCGAATTTGGACGCTATCAAATTCTGATTTTGAAATCTTGATACCAGCTCTGCTCTAGTTGAAGCGGTTGCAATCAGATATACCACGTACCCAATAAGCACCACGGATGTGTATGTCAAAATACTCAAAACTAAGACCTGAAAATCTGATACAGAATAGTTATTGAAAAAGTTACCGATTTTAATGTGTTGCTGTGGATTCAAAAATAAATCAATTAGAAAAGGGGTGAAAAAATATAAGGGAATAGTAACAAAAGCTATGACCAATAGGCTTATTCCGAGATGTTTAATTTTGACATTCATGGAAATATTATATCATCCAGTGTCCTATTTTGCTAAATCATTTGCCAAATCACCTAATACGATGCCCTATGTGTTTAAAAATCCATAGTATTTTCAAAAAAACAGTAGTATAATTATTTGTATAATAAATAATAATAAACAAATATGTCAAACGATGACCAAACGATTGAAGACCAAAGTTTAAAAAGGATTCAAGAAATGGGACTTTTGGATAACCTAGCACCAGAAGAGAGGTTTGATCAGTTTACCAAAGAGGCTGTTGAAAAATTACATGTTCCGATTTCAACCCTAACAATACTTGACAGTAAGAATGAACATTATAAGTCTTGCCAGGGTCTAAATGAGACTGAGGGCCCAAGAGCAATATCTTTTTGCGCACATGCTCTTTTGTCAAAAGACTTGTTTGTTATTTCTGATTGTCTAAAGGACCCTCGTTTCGCTGAGAATCCAATGGTTATTGGTAGTCCTTTCATAAGATTCTACGCTGGAATGGCAATATATGATCACAAAACCAGTGTTCCAATTGCAGTTTTTTGCATTAAAGATCGCGAACCAAGAGAGCTTGACGCACTAGAAATATCAACCTTTCTAGATATCTCAAATAGAATCGAAAAGGAAATCAATAAGGGGATATAAATTATTTTTAAGTTATTTATTTTATTTAATAAGTAACCTCATCGGTTCTTTCTCTCAAATCTATTGGGTACTTTCCTGTAAAGCAGGAGGTACAAAATAGTGACTCATCTAGTCCAGTTGATTGTATCATTCCATCGTAAGATAAAAAGTTTAGGGATGTAGATCCTAAATATTTATTCATTTCTGCTACATTCATTTTTGAAGCAATCAAATCACTTTGTTTTGGTAAGTCTATTCCATAAAAATCAGGGTACTTAACGGGTGGGCAACTAATCATAAAGTGCACCTCCTTTGCGCCTGTTTCAAAAAGCATTTTTACAATCTGCCTCGATGTCGTACCGCGGACGATTGAATCATCGACAACAATCACCCTTTTATTTTCAATCATTTCTTTAAGTGGTGCAAGCTTCAGCTTCACCCCCTGCTCTCTTATATGTTGTTCTGGTTCAATAAAAGTTCTGTGAATATAACGGCTCTTTATCAATCCCATTTCAAAAGGGATTCCAGATGCTGCGGCATAACCAATAGCAACTGGAATTGAAGTTTCAGGAATCGGGATTACGACATCAGCCTCAATTAGATACTCTTCTGCCAAGCGTTTTCCGAACTTTTTTCTAACATCATAAACCGACTTACCAAGAAGAATGCTGTCAGGTCGAGAAAAATATACGAATTCAAATATATCCAGTTTTTGAATCCCCTTCACCATTTGTTTAATCTTAAGGCCACTCTCGTCCACTACTACCATCTCGCCTGGATTAACGTCTCTTATGAAATTAGCACCAATCGGATGAAAGGCACATGTCTCTGATGCGAAAACAAATCCACCATTTAACTTTGCAATTGATAGTGGTCTTATTCCAAATTGATCACGAAGTGCAATCAATTTATTTTTCGTCATTATTAATAAAGAAAAAGATCCCGTCATTAGCGGGAAAATTTGTTCTATTGCTTCTTCTATTGGTACACCTTCCTTGACGATGGAGTGGATTGCTTCTGTTATTATCATGGAGTCTGATGCTTTTGGAAACTCCAGACCTTTTGTTTTTAGAAAATTTACTAGGAGCGTAGTGCTTGGTAAGTTTCCGTTGTGGACCAGGGTCATGGATTTGTCAGATACCTCTATTGGATGTGCATATTCGATTCCCAGCCCTGATGAGGTCGAGTACCTATTATGCCCTACCGCGATATGTCCCGGAAGGGACTGAATTATCTTTTCATTAAAAACTTGGGCGACGAGTCCTATGCCCTTATGGCAAAATATTTCCTCCCCGTCCGTGGTGGCTATTCCTGAATTTTCCTGCCCACGATGCTGGAGCGAATATAAACCAAAAAAGGCTAGACGGCTAACGTCTAGACCTTTCCCGTAGATACCAAATACTGCGCATTTTTCTCCTAGTTTTTTCATGATTCTATTGTATCACCCATTAGGAGATTCTACAAAATCGTCTGCCAAATCGTAAAAGTAGGATTATTTCTTTTTCTTTGTTGAAATCTTCTTTTTCTCCCTTCCTTGTTGTCCATTATTTCCTTTAGCCATAAATTTAATTTAATTTAATTTG
>CAIZVZ010000002.1 GCA_903936565.1 uncultured bacterium
GCTAACGTATACGACGATGGAGGAAACACCAACTTCACCTTCAAACCAAACTCTGCTCCATCACAGAGAAGTGGAGGAGTTGCCAAGACAACATATACTCCACCTTCTCTCTATGTGAGACCTCCAACTCCACCATCTGGCAACAGTAACTCCAACAACAACAGCAACAAGGGAAGTACTGGTAGCTCACTATTTAACATAAACAGTAATCTTGGAAAGCTATCTCTTGCTAATCTACCAAAGTTCTCATTTGCTGGACTTGGTGCTGGCTCCAACCTCGGAACATCCAAGTTTGTTAATCCGCTAACAGATCTATTGCAACTCAAGCCAATCACAGGTTTCTCACCACTACCTACGGTTACACTACTACCCAAGGCATCAAGATTATTCAACTCGTCATTACCACAATCATTAATAAACCTCTCCCAATCAGTACCTTCAATCAAGAAAGAGTTAACATCTGCTGGTATCATCAATGGATATGATCTGTATTCAATGAAAGAAAGTCCAGTTAATACTCCAACACTATCTGATCTTGCAAAGGACAAGACCAAACAACCTACAAACTTAATATTCACATCAGTAGATGACAAAGAGACACCAACCAAACTATCTATCGACAAGAAGGGAAGAACATATCAGATACTAACGGTGGAGCCAGGGGACACAATCGACATCAGTATCAAGAGCACCAACAAGACTCTTCCTGTTACAATCTTCGACAACAACCCAATCAAACCAAACAAAGACAAGAACAACAACATTACTCTATCCATCAATGCTCCAAAAGAGCAGGGGGCAAGAATTCTAACTGTTGGAGATTTGACGCTGGAGATTCGGGTGAAGGTACAAGCTCCTGCATCTGCGCTGAAGGTGGAGAAGAGGCTGACTCCTATTGTTAAGATGTGGAGGTGGTTTGGAGGGAAGTAGGGTGTATTAAGTGGGATAGATTATATTATATCCTCGAAATCCTCGGCTTTGAATCTGCACCTGTATCTTCAACCTTATAACCCAATTCATTTATTTTTATTCTAAGTAAGTCTGCTTGCCCCCAATCCTTTTCTTGGCGAGCTTTTTCTCTTGCCTCAATTAATTCTCGAACTTCCTCAGACAAATCTTCTTCAAGACTTTCCTCCTCCTTCTTTTGTTCTTCAGCATTTTCAAGTATTTTAAGACCCAAAACTTTATCAAAACTTTCAATTAACTTTATCTTTTCTCCATCTTCCATTTCAATCTCCTTTAGAAGTGACCACAGAAGAGCAATAGCCTTAGGTGTATCCAAATCATCATTAACAAAATTTAGTAAGTTATTTCTGTAGTTTTTGGAAATTTCAGATTCAGTGTCAGTATCAATGTCCCCACCAACGACAGCGGCAGTATTAGCTCCTGCTGTAGTCTTCACTTTCCTTAAGATAGAAGATACAGAATCAATAAGCTTTCCATAAGCACGTCCTGCATCTTCAAGTGCATCATAAGAAAAGCTAATGGCGGTGCTGTATCTTGCGGTCAAAAGCCAGTATCGATAGGCAAGAGGGTTAATTCCTTTCTCTTTAAGAGTATCGATTGTAATAAATGTACCACTGGACTTTGCCATTTTTCCACCATCGAAAATCAAAAAGGCATTATGCATCCAGTAAGTAGCAAGCGGAGCGCCATCATGGGCACATTCCGATTGCGCAATTTCATTATTATGATGAACTGGAATATGATCAATTCCACCAGTGTGAATATCAAAACTATCTCCCAAATATTTAGAAGACATTGCAGAACACTCTATGTGCCATCCAGGAAAGCCTTTTCCAAATGGAGTCTCATATCCTAACTTGTCATCAAATTTCCAAATTGCAAAATCTTTATAATTTCTTTTTTCGGAATCCTCTCCAATTCTACTTTCATCGCCTTCGGCTTGCCCCAACTTTCCATAGTCATCTTTCTTGGAAGTATCAAAATATATTCCACGAGATGTTTTGTAGGCCACATCTTTTACTAATAAGGTATTTATCATTTCTGTATCTTCTTTGATGTGATCGCTGGCAAAAGGATATGTTGTTGCACTTATTATATTTAAATCCTTTTGCGCATCTCTGAATGATGAATAGTAATGATCAGCAATCTCACGCATTGAGATAAGGGTCATAGGCTTTCCTTCACGAAGAATTGCCTTTGTCATTTTGTCTTCCCCTTCATCAGCGTCAGATGATAGGTGGCCAATGTCTGTAATATTAATAACCTGATTCACCTCATATCCATTGAATTCAAATACACGTCTAAGTGTATCAGCAAAGACATAAGATCTAAGGTTGCCAATATGGGGATAGTCATAAACAGTTGGTCCACAGTGATACATTCCAACTTTGTTTTGAATAATTGGGGTAAATGTCTGCTTCTCTTTACCGAGGGTGTTATATAGGTTAATTTTACTAACTTCTTCTGTGGAATTTTTGTTCATAATGATGTTTAAAGTCTAGCACAAAATAAGGGGTACGCCCAATGGTAATATTTATGTTTGGTTGGTCAATAAAAATAGTAAAAGTTATCCCCACCATCCTTTATTTTACGCTTACAAATCAACACTAAAAATAGTATTATATATACATAACATTCCTCATTTCTTTGAAAAAGAAATGAGGAAGAATTGGATGAGAGTTTTGCAAAACTATGTACTATTTATTAACCAATAAAATATTAAAACAAAGAAGTATTTTATTGCTCGGTATTCTATTCTTCTTCTCTCTATTTATCTCTTTTGCTCCTCATAAAACAGAAGCAGCAATGCTCTCTCCTGGAAACATCACTACATGTGGTGAACTTGGAATATCTGGTGAATATATACTACAAAATGAACTAACAACAAGTGGGTCCTCCACTTGCTTTTACGTATCATCTGACAACGTCACGATAAATGGTAATGGTCATTCAATCACAGGAGCAAGTACATCAGGATCAATTGCAATTGATGCAAGAGCAAGAGCAGGAGGACCTGAGACAGGATTAAGTGAAGCATTAAACGGATACACTAACTTAATAATTGCTAATCTAACAATCACAGGATTTACAGCTGGAGTTGATACCTCTGGTAACGGCAACACAACTGGATCATCAGTGCGTAATGGAAATGGAGGTGATGGGGGAGAGTTGGCAATATACTATTCAATACTAGGTAGTGTAACCACCAAAGGTGGAGATAGTAGCACAACTCCTGCAGGAGGTGTGGGTGGTAACGTATACATGACTGCTGTTGATCTAGATATTGCAAATTCAACATTCAACCTAAGTGGTGGAGTGGGAACAACAGCCAGAAACACAGATGGAGGATTGGACTTGAACTATACAGGAACAATCACCAAGACCAATGTATTATTCTCATCACTTGCGTTTCTAAACGACAACACAACAGAGTATACTAACTACCCTGGAGGTACGTGGCCAATTACCAATACCTCACTATCCTCATGTGGAACTTTGTATGCCACAGCTACAACAACCTTCACCTTAAATCAGAATATTACCAATGCTAGTGGAACTTGTTTTACAATAGCAAGTAATAATATCACACTTGATGAAGCTGGATATACCATTAATGTAGAGAATGCTTCAACTACTGCATTTTTAATTGATATAAGTAAATACACATATTCCAACTTCACGCTTGCTTCAACTACTGTTACTAACTACACCAACCTAATCAATTCAAGTTCTTCTGTTACTATATCTGGTAATAACTTGGATATTTCGGGGAGGTATATTGGGGCGGGGAGTTTGAATATAATATTCACGGGAGATTTTGTTTACAATCTTACAGCACTGAGTAGTTTGACTAATCTAATCTTAAATGGCAGTAGTTACGGTGTATTTGATGAAGGATTATTATCCAATGCCGTAGGTTCATTGGTCCAAAATACAAATGTTGGAGCATACTCTTGGACTTCTGTTGCGTCTGATGCCTCTGGAAATAAACTTGCAGCCGTGATTAGTGGCTACAGTTTTGGTACTTTTGGATATATCTATACTTCTACAGACTCTGGAAATACTTGGGTGCAAAAAAAATCTGATTCTACAAGAAACTGGGAATCCATCACCTCCTCCGCTGACGGAACAAAACTTGCCGCTGTAGCTTCCCTTGACTACATCTACACCTCTATAGATTCCGGAAATACATGGATTCAGAAAACTGTGGGTGCTACACGCTATTGGGAGTCCATTACTTCTGATGCTTCTGGGGCTAAAATTGCAGCAGTTGTTTATTATGGTTACATTTATATCTCAACTGATTATGGAAATACTTGGTTGGAAAAAGCTACGGATGAAGTACGCCCTTGGGCTTCTATTACATCCTCTGTAGATGGTACAAAGCTTGCTGCCGCTGCTTCCACTGGTTACATCTATACCTCCATAGACTCTGGAAATACTTGGGTACAGAAAAATACATCAGGTTCACGTTCTTGGAGGTCAATTACTTCTTCAGCTGATGGAACAAAACTTGCTGCTGTAGATTCTGGTGGCTACATCTACACCTCCACAGACTCTGGAAATACTTGGACGCAAAGGATGTCTGATGCTACACGCAATTGGAGATCAATTACATCTGACGCCTCTGGTACCAAGCTCGCTGCGGTTGTACAATACGGATATGTTTACACCTCCACAGACTCTGGAAATACATGGGTACAAAATACATCTAGTGATATGCGCTCTTGGCAATCCATCACATCCTCCGCAGACGGCACCAAACTTGCTGCAGTTGTTGATAGTGGCTATATCTATACATCCACATCTTTTTTGCCTCAGCTTTCTATAAGTATCCTCACCCCAACCGCTTCATCAACAATTATACAATGGTCACCATACATCTCATGGGGTGCTGCAATATCTTGTGAATACACATGGAACAACGGATTAACATGGGCGTCATCCACATGTGCGAACAACGGAAGTGATATA
>CAIZVZ010000003.1 GCA_903936565.1 uncultured bacterium
AACTCTGACAATTCCATCTGGCTCAGTATGGTCGGGAACTGTTGGAGGAACTGTTTACGGTTCCGACAATTCTCCAATAACAAACTACGTATTCAATGGAAATGCATCTAACCTAAGTACAGTAAATGGCACCGCCACCTTCAACAACACCTCTCCCTTCACAATAGGTACAGTAAATGGAACTACTACACTAAACGGATTCAGTCAGGTGCTAAGTGGAGTTAATAATGTAACAAACTTCGTCAAACAATTGGCTGGGGGAGTACGTGATACTCTGTATCTATTATCTGGCTCTACACTAAACATATCAGGACTAACCACAATCCTCGGAGGTGATGCTGATAACCTATTAACCATAAGAGCAACATCACCTAATTCTCCTGCAAATCTTGGAATCAATGGAACAAGTAATCTCAACAACCTACGTATCAAGGACATCACCAACACAGGTCCATCAATTGATTTAACTAATGCTAACGTATACGACGATGGAGGAAACACCAACTTCACCTTCAAACCAAACTCTGCTCCATCACAGAGAAGTGGAGGTATTGCAGTACTCACATACACACCGCCTGCAAGATATGTACCACCAGCTCCTCCTGCACCACCCGCAGGCAACAGCAACTCCAACAACAGTAACAAAGGAAGCTCTGGTAGTTCACTATTCAACATCAATAGTAATCTTGGAAAGCTATCCCTAACAAACCTCCCAGCTGTAACCTTCACCGGACTTGGTGCTGGCTCTAACCTTGGAACATCCAAGTTTGTTAATCCGCTAACGGATCTATTGCAACTCAAACCAATCACAGGCTTCTCACCACTACCTACGGTCACACTACTACCCAAGGCATCAAGATTATTCAACTCGTCATTACCACAATCACTGATCAGTCTCTCCCAATCAGTTCCTTCAATCAAGAAGGAGTTAACATCTGCTGGTATCATAAACGGCTATGACTTGTATTCAATGAAAGAAAGTCCAGTGAACACTCCAACTCTCTCTGATCTTGCAAAAGACAAGACTAAACAACCTACCAACTTAATATTCACATCAGTAGATGACAAAGAAACACCAACCAAACTCTCCATCGACAAGAAGGGAAGAACATATCAGATACTAACCGTTGAGCCAAATGACACAATAGACATCAGTATCAAAAGTATAAACAAGACTCTTCCTATTACAATCTTCGACAACAACCCAATCAAACCAAACAAAGACAAGAACAACAACATTACTCTGTCTATCAACGCCCCAAAAGAGCAGGGGACAAGGATACTAACAGTAGGTGACTTGACTCTGGAGATTCGGGTGAAGGTACAAGATCCTGCACCCGCACCGAAGGTGGAGAAGAAACTGACTCCTATTGTGAAGATGTGGAAGTGGTTTGGAGGGAAGTAGGTATAATAGAGCTGGATTGAATAATGTAATAATCACAACCCCTTATAATCACGCTAATTTTCTAGTTTAATTTTTATTAAGATAGTTTTGTAGTATATCTAACTCCCACCAACATTATTATCGCCAATACAATCCATGAGTATTCCATTCCAACTATGTAAGTTGTAATCCCTGCGATTATAGGAACAATTAAAAATGACATGTTCTTTGTCATTCTGAAGAGACTAATGTATCCTGCATTTGTGGATTTAACATGTTTGAAAAAGTAAGTTTCAGTCGAGACCTCAACAATACTTGCACCAATTCTTGAAATAAATAAAATTACAGACCATAGAACCAGACTCTTTTCTGTAATGAAAGGGATTAAGGCAACAGAAAAAGCCATAATTAAAAAACCAAATATTAAAACCATCTTTTCATCGTGCTTAATATCTTCGATCTTGCCAATTGGAATTTGAAAGATTACAAAAGGAAGTAGAGCAATACTTAGAATTATACCAACTTGCTCCCAGTTAAAACCAATACTTTGTATGAGATAAATTGGCATGTATATAACCATCCAGCAATAGAAAATACTCAGTAGAAAGTGGTCAATAAACACATCGTAAACATTCTTAGAATTCAAAAAATGAGTGATTGTTTTTTGAATATCAATTTTAGGATATTCAGGGTCTTTAAATTTTCTAAAGTTGAGTAGAATTATAAGAAGGAATGGGATAAGAAATAGGGCTGACATTAAATATATCTTCCAGTACTCTGTACTTGTTGCTAAAATCAGTCCCACAATAACTGGCGTTATGATTGGCGAAAGATTATACATTGTAAGATACATTCCGCGAATGCTCCCCATGTAATTTTCTTCTGTGCTCTGCTCTAGGAAGATATCAAGACAATAGAATATGATAGGACTTACACCTTGCTGTATTATGAAGAATAGCAATATGGCTGGTGCCCAGGTAATTGATGCGATGCCAAACAGAACCGCCATCTCTATTGCCGTTAGCATTACAATTAATTTGAAGTTTCCTCTCTTTCTCAAATATCTTGGAACCAAAAGAAACATTGCAATGTTTACAATGGCACCTACTATATAAACCGCCGCCATTTGTGTAGAGGATAAGAATCCAGATAGGAAGCTGGAGTTTATGAAGTATACAAGGTAAGTATGGAAGGATAGAAGTAAAACAGATACAAGAATTACGAGTAAGACGTTTAAGGTCTTAATTTTGTTTACAATTGGATTCATGCCTACATTTTAACACACTTGCCTGAGGTGGTCACCGTACTCTACACACAAATCATCACTGGAATAATGATAGGCTTCTTTGCTGTTTGTTGGAATAGGAATTTGCCCAGCTCTTCTGAAACAACATCTTTAACGTAATCAATATTTATCGGATGAGATCCTTGGGTTATTTGCTCGATACAATTCTTAACAAGGTATCTTGTCTCACGAAGTAGCTCTTGTGATTCACGTAGATAAACTGATCCACGGGAAATAATATCAGGAGACTTCTTAAGTTTTCCAGTTGAGGCATTAATTAGTGCAATAACAACGAAGATTCCATCTTGTGAAAGGATTTGTCTATCGCGGATAACAACATCTTGAATATCTCCAATTGTGAATCCGTCAACCATAACAGTGTTGTTAGGAGCTTTAGTTGAAAGCCTTACAATCTTCTGTCCCTCGTTTTGAATTTCAATAACAGTTCCATCATCTGGCACTATTACATTCTCTTTAGGAACACCCAAGTTCTCTGCAAGCTCAGCATGCAGTCTTAACATATAGTGGTGTCCGTGAATTGGAATGAAGAACTTTGGACGAAGCTTTCTGTGTAGCCACTCGATTTCTCCTCTGTTTCCGTGTCCAGTTGAGTGAATATAAACATCAGATGTTCTATAGTGAACAATTCTAGCTCCAAGTCTTGCGATATTATCCTTAAGCTTTTGAACAGCTTTTTCGTTTCCAGGAATGATAGAAGATGAGAGAACAACTGTATCTCTGTCTGTAATTCTAAAGTTTTTAATACTGTTAGTTGACGCACGCATTAAGAATGCGAATTCATCTCCTTGTGCACCTGTGGCTAGAACTACAATTTTATCTGGTGGATATTGTTCAATCTCAGCGCCACTAATTATTGTACCGTGACTTATTTTTAGCATTCCAGCTGCAATAGCGATGTCGATATTGTTCTTCATGCTTCTTCCTTCGATAATTAGTTTCTTACCGAATTTTTCACAAGCCATAATAACGTGTGCAATACGGTGGAAGTGTGAGGCGAACATTCCCATAATCAATCTTCCTTTTGTTGCTCTAATTATCTCTTCCAAGTTTTCATGAACAATATAATCAGGAGTAGAGAAGCCTGGGTTTTCAATGTTTGTAGATTCACCCATGAAAAGCAAAACGTTTTTACCGTCAAACAAATCATAATTTTTTTCCTCTTCCTTTGTTACAACTTCATTTCTGTGATCTAACTTAAAGTCTCCAGGGTTCACAATCATTCCATAAGGGGTCTTGATAATGACTCCCATGGAATCTGGAATACTGTGATTAACTCCAAAGAATTCTACGCTCATGTTTCCAAGCTTTACTGATTCTCTGTCTCTTTCGACAATCTTATAATCAACTGGTGGAAGATGAGGAAATTCTGATTGACGCTTCTTAATCATTAAAGAAGTTAAGTTTCTTGTGTAAAGTGGGGGATTACCAATTCTATCCATTATAAATGGAAGACCTCCAATGTGATCCAAGTGACCGTGAGTAATAATGATTGCTCTAATTTTATCCTTTCTTTCTTCCAGGTATTTTGTGTTAGGAAGAATATAGTCGATTCCTGGTGTGTCAGTATCTTTGAATTTGAAACCAGCATCAATAATTACGATGTCGTTTCCAATTTCGATAAGTGACATATTCATTCCAATTTCTTCAACTCCTCCTAGGGGAATAATTCTTATGTTTTCTCCTACTGGTGGAATATGTAGACTCTCAGGTGCTTTTTGAATGTCTGATGAGTTAGCAACTGTTCGCTTTGTAGGATCCGCGCGCTTGTGTCTATTTATCTGAGTTCTTCTTTTTGGACCTCGCTGTGGCATTCCAGGAGCTTGTGGACCTTGTTGTGGTCCTGTTGCTTGAGGTTGTCCTGGGTGAGCAGGGTGTTGAGCTCTAGGTTGTGGTGCTGGTCTTGCTGAAGCAGGTCTCGCTTGAGCGGAAGATTGTACGGGCGCTGAATAAGAAGCACCTGCACCTACTGCACGCTCTATTGCCTTATCAAAACTACTATCGTGATTATTACGATCAGTTTGATTTCTGTCATTCATTCCGTTATCGGAATCTGTATTATTCGAATTATTGTTTGTAGACGCATTTATCACCTGTTGAAAAGGCTTAACGATTTGAGGTCTTCTGTTGTATGAGTTTCTGTAGTTCATGTTTTTAATTTATTAGTTGTTTTTAATGTTTTTGTATTTTTTCTTTAGCTATTCTTTATTCATCTCTTTTGTCTGATTTTATTAAGAATTTCCAAATATTTTCTGTATTCGTGTACCATCCGCTAATGTTTGCAAACCTTTCTGATGGATAATTTAAACTATTTATTTTTATATTCTTTGCCCTTCCTGATGTTAGGTATATATAGTCTGGGGAGTAGAGGAATATTGCTGGTATGTCTTTGTTGATTTCGATTTCTATGCCTTTGTAAGCTTCTAGTCTAGCGTCGTTGTCTGTACTGCTCCTTGCTGTTTCTAGTAACTTGTCTACCTTTAGATTTGCGTATAGTGCGGTATTCAGACCTGGGTCATTTCTTTGCGAGGAGTGCCAGAACGGATACAAGTCCAGATCTCTATTTATAATATCTCCGAAGAGTAGGGCACTGTATTTACGAGGTTTAATTATCTTTTGATTTAAATCCGATCCATCAAATATCTCTATATCAACCTTTACTCCTATCTTTGCCCATATTTCCTTTATCTTTTCCGCAGTTTTTTTAAGTTCTGGAATATTTGAAGTGGAGAGTGTGAAAGTAATTTCTTGTGTACTAATTACCTTTCCTCTCTTGGTCTCCTTTATCATTGTGCCTTCATTGTTTAATTTCCATCCAGCATCTGTTAATATTTTCTTTGCTTTTTCTATATTTATATCAGAACTACTTGTTGTATTTGCTCCAGAATTGATTGAGTCAGTTTGTTGATTATATGGAACTGGCCCGTTGGCTGGGGTAGCGAAGCCGTTAAATACATCTTGAATTATGGCGTCCCTATCGATTGCTGTGTTTAACGCGAGTCTAACTTCCTTGTTTAATAAAACTGGTGCCTGGCTTTGATTAAAGAAAACAGCAAAAAGTCTTGGAAGGGTTGATTTAACAACGTGATTTTTATCCTCGTTGATATTTTTAATATTTGCTTTAATTGCTGTTGCCGGAGCGATGCCGCCAAGACCGTCGATTACACCTTTGTTGTATGCATTTATTGCATCATCTTCATTTTTGTAAAATTTAACGACAAGGTCTTTAATAAGTGGTTGGCCTTTTGCATATTTTGAAAACGATTCAAGAGTATATGATTGGTATAGACCAGAACCATCTCTTGAGGAAGACTTTATTTTATAAGCTCCAGCACCGACTGGTTCTCTATTAAATGCACTTACATCAAATGCTTCATTTTGAATATTTGACCAAATGTGTTTTGGAAGAATACCGATGGTTAGATTTTCTACGAATGGTGCGTAAGATTTCTTGAGAATGAATTTAATCTCTGTAGGACTTTCCTTTATAATTTGTACCCCACTCCAATTCAAGGCTTTTGGACTGTTGATTTGTGAATCGACTGCTTTCTGTATTGTAAATTCTATGTCGTCAGTTGTAAGAGGGGAGCCATCGTGAAAAGTTAGCCCGCTCTTTAATTTAAAATCATAAGTCAGACCATCGTCAGAAACTGTATAAGATTCTGCAAGTTCTGGTTCAAGTTGTCCGTTTGATGATGCCTTTAGAAGTCCAGCATAGATTAGGGATGTTAAATCTTTATCAGCATCTGTATAGCTCAAAAGTGGATTAATAAATCTGGCGTAGCCAACAACACCCTCTGTATAGGTTCCTCCATATACTGGAACTGTTGCTGTAAGTTTCTTGTTGAATTCACTAAGTATTGCTAGGCCACTTAAAATAAACACAGCTAAAATAACTGAAAATATAATTTTCTCTGTAATATTGAAAGCATTAATTGCTTGTTTTATTTTAGCTATAGTACCTAAGGTGTTAGATTTATTAATCTGATTAACATGAATAGACTGATCAATTTGATTAATTTCATTTACCCTAGGAGTTTCGTTAGTGTTTTCACTCATGTATGCTTTCGCGTTGTTGTTTAGTTTTAGAATTCTTTTTCGATAAAATAATCCCCAAAATAATTGAGTTTCAAATTTGGTGAAATATAGAAATTTTATAAAAAACCTATACCGATCGGAATCTATAGAAGGACCTTACTTATGCAAGGCGTAGGGCTATAATTGCAGATGCAACAAACAATAGTACAAGGACGATTGTTGCTGTAAATAGGAATTTTTCAAAACCACGTCTAGTTCTCCAGCTTGAAACAGTATCACTTCCGCCAAATGCCCCTCCAGCGCCAGCTTCTGAGTGTTGTAACAGAACAAAGACCGTTAGTAAAACGGCTAGCACAATTTGTATAATAGAGAGTGTTGAGCGGATATCCATCGTTGGAGACAGTATAGCAGATATGCAAATTGAGTCAATATACCTCATTGGCACAGTCTAATAGTCCTTTAAAATAGCTATGGTTAATGTAAAAAGGCTGTTGTATAATATATCCATTAAAATAATTAAATTAAATTTATGTTTTGTAAAAATTGTGGTGAAAAATTAGATGACAATGTTGAGATTTGCAGTAAATGCGGAGAATCAAGCATCGAAGTTCCAAAAAATATTAGTGATACAGTAATGCCAGCTTCTATTTCCAAAAGGTTGTTGAATGTATTGCTGGATGGTATTGCTTCTTGGGTTGTTTCAATGGTTTTCTTTATTCTAGCTTACTTCTCTTCATCGCCTGCTTCTATTGTTTTGGTTATTTTGGGCTATGTATCTAGTTTTATTGGTTATTACATAGTTTGTGAATATGTTTGGGGTAGAACGGTTGGAAAGTTAATAACAAATACTAAGGTTATTGATAAATTTGGTAAGAAGCCAAGTTTTTTAAGAATCGTTGGACGTTCATTCGCTAGGTATATTCCGTTTGATTTTTTGTCATTTCTATTTGGACCTTTTCCAGTTGGATGGCACGATTCAATATCGGGAACATTTGTTGTGTCGAACGATTTGAGCGATCAGGATGCGGAAAGAATAGATCGTCAAAAAATTAGATTGGAAAATAAATCCAATTCGTCCTCGGCTACAATAGTAATAGTTATAATTGTTGTATTATTTGTGGGAATCGCAATTATTGGAATTCTTTCATCGGTTGTATTGGCTTCACTTGCAACAGCAAGGGCGAAGGGTTCAGAAGCTGGAATTAAATCAACTATTGCAAGTGTTAGATTGCAAGCGCTAGTATATGAGGATAAAAACAAGACCGACGTCGGATTATGTAAGGACCCTGAGATTGTGAGCTTGTTGGAATCTGGGTCAAAATTTGGAAAGGCAGATGAACCTTATGTTTGCAATGACAGTAAAAATGGTTGGGCTATTTCATTCCCTCTAAAATATAAGGGGTATGCCTGCCAAGATTCTGCAACTAGAGACTTTGTAAAGATGAAAGATCAGATTACTAATGCGACATCGTGCCCAGCAGTGTCGCCTTCAGTATCCATTTAATTTACGGTAGTAGATTCGGTCTGAAATTAATTGTTCAAAAAAGGCCACCATATTCGGTGGTCTTTTTGGTGTTTGGTGATATAATAGTACGGTATAGACGATTTGGCTGGCGTGGCTTTTTAGACCATCGCTTGGCTGCATCCTTCGTTTATCAATATAAAAAACAAACATGAATTTAACATATATAATATTAATAGTATTGGTCTTGGTGATTCTTTATTTTATAGTCGTGTATAACAAATTTGTTAGACTTGGCAATAATTCAAAAGAAGCCTGGTCTGATATCGAGGTTCAACTTAAAAGAAGATATGATCTTATCCCTAACTTGGTAAGTACAGTTAAGGGATACGCTACTCATGAGAACACAGCCTTCGAAAAGGTTTCTAATGCCCGAGCTCAAGCGATGGGAGTTGGTGCTGTTGGAAAAGATGGAAACAATGGAACACTTGAGGCGAAGGCAAAAGCTGAAGGGGAGCTCTCAAATACTCTTAAGTCACTTTTTGCTGTAGCTGAGGCTTATCCTGAGCTTAAGGCGAATACAAACTTTTTAGAATTACAAAGAGAATTGTCTGATACAGAAAATAAAGTTCAAGCTTCAAGAAGATTTTACAATGGAAATGTTCGCGATCTGAATATTGCAATCGAGAGTTTTCCTTCAAATTTTATCGCTAAGATGTTTAGCGTACAAAAGATGGAGTTATTTGATTTGCCAGATAATGACGCTGCACAAAATGTAGTTGAGGTTAAGTTCTAGGCTGATTTGTCTCTAGAGGTTTTAGATTAATATAATAAATATCGATCCGAATAATTATGGCTACTTTATATACTCACAAAAGTTCTAATATATGGAAGACGTGGCTTTTGATGGCTGTGTTTTTGGTGTTGTTGGTTGTTGTCGGGTATTTTGCTAGTCTATATTTTGGTAATGCAAATATTTTATATATTGCACTTGTTGTTAGTTTATTCATGAATGTTTTAAGTTATTGGTACTCAGATAAGATAGCGCTTTCCATGGCGGGAGCCAGGGCGGTTAATATGCAGCATGCAGATGAGAGGGAGATTTATAGAATTCTAGAAAATCTTTCAATCACAGCTGGTCTTCCAACTCCACGTCTTTTTATTATCGTGGATCCTGCACCGAACGCATTTGCTACAGGGAGAAACAAAGAGCATGGGGCGGTTGCTGTTACAACGGGTTTACTTCAAACTCTAGAAAAAAATGAGTTAGAAGGGGTGCTTGCTCATGAGTTGGCGCATATCGGAAACAGGGACACATTGCTCGCAACCGCTGTTGTTATCTTGGTTGGGCTTGTTGTTGTTGTCTCAGATGTCGTTACGAGATCTATGATTTTTGGTGGAGGTAGAGATAGGGAAAATAATCAAGCTGGAATGGTTTTAATGATTATAGGAATCGTTTTTTTAATTTTATCCCCAATTATTGCAACAGTAATTCAATTAGCGATTTCAAGAAAGCGTGAGTTCTTGGCGGATTCAACAGGTGCTCTAATTACAAGATATCCTGAAGGTCTAGCGGGGGCGCTACGTAAGATTTCAAGCTTCAATGCACCCATGTCTCATGCAAACAATGCAATGGCACACATGTATATTTCAAATCCTTTTGGTGCGAAGGCGATGAGTGGAATTAGTAAGATGTTCATGACTCACCCTCCAGTTGAGGAGAGGATTAAAGCCCTACTTGGTCACAGTGGTGGAGGTGATAGGGGGCAAGTAAAATAAAGAATAGATCATCTAAAAGCTATCATAGAATAATGACGAGTGAAAATATAACAATACAAAAAGCGATACCTGAGGATGCACAGGGGATTGGGGAAGTATATTATAAGACATGGCTTGCAACTTACCCCAATGAAGAGTATGGGGTTACTAAGGAAGATATAGATTTTATCTTTAAGGACATAAAGAATTCTGATGGAAGTAAGTATATAAGTCTACCTGATAACACTGTTTATTTTACTGCAAAAGAAAATGGTCATGTTGTTGGCGTTTGTAAATTAGTTAAGCATGATGATATTAATGAATTAAAATCAATTTACGTTTTGCCGGAACAACAAGGGAAGGGAGTCGGTAAAATGTTTTGGTCTGAAGCACTTAAGTTTTTTGATTCAACAAAGGATACCGTTGTTAAGGCTGTCGTATATAACAAAAATGCTATTGAGTTCTATAAGAAATTAGGTTTCAGGGAAACTGGAAAGATCTTTTATGATGAGACTTTTAGAATGCAAAGTGGAGTGATTCCACCTGAGATAGAGATGATTATTCCCGCAACCAGCACGGTGGTGTAAATAGTGTTTTTGGGCTGTGGGCAAAAATATTTAAAATATGATAGAGTAATTGTAACGGAGAGGTGGCAGAGCGGTCTAATGTACTACCTTGGAAAGGTAGCGTGGGCGAAAGTCTACCGGGGGTTCGAATCCCCCCCTCTCCGCATAGATATCCATCGTTAGTAAACCTATATGTAGATTTAGTGATTATTGCAATTTGCCCCTCCTGTCTTTAGGGGATAAAGTTATGCAGAAAAATAGTTCTTGTTTTTCCAAAGATAAACTAAAATAACTATTTCAATCAAAAGTCTAATTACTGTATTGGAAGCATTGAGTATAATAAGAAAAGCAAATGAAGATAGAATCAGAATTCCCAGAGATATGTATGTGGTGTTGAATAAAGTCTTACTGCGCTTGTTTATCGCCAAGATTAAGCTTATGTAGAAAAAAATCCCGATCATAAGAAAAGCTAAGGAAAGTGGGTTTTGTAATAGTGTTGAAAGAGCAAATAATCCAATCAGAGATATAAATAGTCCAAGGAACGCAATTGCTCTTAACACCTTTAATCCAGCGGGAATTTTGTTTGTCATAATTTATAACTATACTGTAACTGTGGATTTTTGTCTAAGCGTTCTCACTTAAGTCAATTGGATTAATAAAAGCAGTCGTAGTAGAATTATATGCATGAAATAAATTACACTTCATAAGAAGCAGTGATTATAATTTCTAATAATCACCAATATTAATATGATTAATAAAACCATAAAAATACTTAAAGAAATTATCCCAATCCTAATTATGATTAGCCTGATTCCTTTGATAACTAATGACTATTTACTTGCGTCCATCTATATAATTATAATAATCCTAGCGCTATTTATTAAAAGGGAAAAAGGGGATTTTGTATTTATGTTCTTTGGGTTTTTTGCAATGATAATCTCTGAATCTATTTTTATATCTACAGGAGTTGAAACTTTTGTGAGAAATAGCTTATTTGGATTAATGCCGATGTGGCTTCCGTTCCTATGGGCGTATGCATTTGTGGTAATGAGAAGGTCCGTAAAAATTATAGGTGTATAATTAAATTATAAAAAACATGCATTATATTATCATGGTTGTAATCCTTATACTTACTCTATTGTTACTTATTGCTCTAGATTTTTTAGTTTCAATATTTAGATTAAGGCTGTCGGGTATAAAGGCAGGTTATAAACTTTTATCACAAGATATTGGATACATCAGTAGGAATGGATGCTCATTTAAGAAGAGTACAGGCTTATCTAAAGAGGTTTTGATCGTGGGAGACAGTACGGCTGTGGGCTCAGGTGCAAATCCTGATAAAACAATAGGTGGAAGACTTGCTGAAAAATATAATGTAAACGTAACTAATCTTGGTGTGAGTGGTGCCAAAACTAAGGATATCATAAATCAGATTAAAAGCGTTTCCGATAGAAAATTCTTTTTAATAATTCTTCATGCTGGTAATAATGATGTTGTAAGGCTGACCAACTTGAAGGAATTGGAGTCCGATGTCGCCTTATTGTTTGATGCAGCTAAATCGATCGGGGAGAAGGTAGTTGTCTTCAGGGGTGGTAATTTTGGTTCCATACCCTTGTTTCCCTATGTACTCAGGTTCTACTTTGGCAAAAGAGCTAGAGAAGTCGGTAGTATCTTCAAAAGGATTGCTGACGAGAAGGGTGTTTATTATGTCGAAAAGTTTATGAGAAGTAGGGATGATATATTTTTGAAAAATCCACATCATTTTTATTGTTGGGATTTATTACATTTAAATGATAACGGTTATGCGGTATGGTTTGATTTTTTAATACAAAAAATGGAAGAGTTTGATATAGAATTACCTGTTATCACGAAAATATAAGTAAAGAATCCTTCAGCTAAGCGTGAGTCCACGCTTCAACGTAGGCGTATCTTGAGTGGCTAGATAATTTCCAAACCATATAAAAATAGCAAAATAAATACCTTGCCCGATTAGGGTCCCTAGTATAAATTTGTTTATATTAAGCTTTAATGTGCCACAAACGTAGGACATCAAATCAGCTGGAACTACAGGTAGGATGTTCCATATAGTGACAATTGATAGTTCGTTTTTATTCATCATTTTTTTAATCCGTACAATCTTTTTGCCATATCTATGTTCGAAATATTTGTACAAATAAAATGATTCTGAAAAATAATAAATTAGTGTGGAAATAATGAAAAACCTTCTTTCCTATCAAATATAAACTTACCAAGGCAAGTAATACTTCAAAGATAATAATAGCCATAAGTTGTAAATTATTATACTCTCACAATGGAACTTGGCAATTGATGATAATCTCTGAATCTATTTTTATATCTACAGGAGTTGAAGTATAATAAAGATAATGAGAAATAAAAAAATATACAACATTATACTACTCATGTTCTTAGGAATCGTTTTCTTATGTGGATTGTTGTTTGTACACAGAAACTCGCTTCTGGTATTTTCAGGTATAAAGACAGAGGGGTTTGTGGTGGAGACAACTTATGAAATGAGTCACGGTGGAAAAAACAGAACCCTTCGAACACCTTCTACAAAAATTTATTATAAAGACAATAGCGGCGCTCAATATACCCTTGTCGAAACTGGTCAAACTAATGTTTTTTGGAGTGATGGTCAATCTGTCAGTGTCTATTATGATTCGAATGAACCATCTCGAGCGACCACATTCACTTTCCGTAAAATTGTCAGCTTTTTAACCCTACTTTCTTTTTGTGTAATGTTTTTGATTGCAATAGCGGTTGTTGTTAAAAAGAAAAAATAAATTAATCAAGTAAATTTAAAAAAATGAAAAAATATTCAGAAGAACATTGGGGTATCGTAGCGCTTGAGGTTGTCGGAGGGTTGATTGTCATAGTTTTATTCGCCGCTTATTATTTCATCCCGCACGCAAAAAATACAGAAATTTCTTCAGTCAAGCCTATCTCTGCGGATTTATTAGTTGCCTCATCATCAGTATTGAGTGAGTCAAATCGGTCTGTTGAAAAGGGAGTTGATACACCCACTTCATCTGGCGTAGTTACGGCTTATATTAAAAATATCGATGGAAATAAAATTACATTAGATTATTTTGATCTACTTGGGGGCGACGAAGCTAAGAAGGCGGTTGTACAAGATAAGAGATGTACACAAAAGCAAATAGATGATGATAATGGATGTTTTCCAAATGGAGTTGTATATTTTAGAAATCAGAATCCTAAACTTAGAACACTGACTATTTCGTCGGACGTTCAAATTTATAGAACCACAGCATTTGATAAAAATCCGAATGGGACAGCGGAGATACTTCTTCAGGAATTTAGAAGGCAATACTATGGTGATGTATATTCTGATTTGCAAAAGTTTGTTAATTTACCCTACAAGATTACTTTAAACAATAAGGGAGAAGTGGTGAAGATTGAGGAGATATTTAGACCTTAAAGGACATCTAGACTGACGGTGTCAGGCTTATAATTGTGGGTGTACTAATACTTATAAATAAGTATGTAAAATGTGCTACAATAGCCATTTATAATTAACATCAAAACCATGGACAAAAAACCATTGCATGTTAGTGATTATTTGGCGAAAGATGGTACTAAGTATGTATTTGAATACTTTGAGGCGGATTCATTTGCGCATTTGCCACACAATGAGTGCTCGCAGATTTTAGGTATAGCATTTCATGGTGATAAGATAATTGTGGTAAATAATATTGAGCACCCTGGAAAGTATACATTGATTGGCGGGGGAGTTGATGGTGGAGAAAATCCAGATGATTCTTTGGTTAGAGAAATCCAAGAAGAATCGAATATGAATGTCCTACATTTTCAACCGATTGGCTATCAGAGTGTCGTAGATACCACTGGTGTCGTTGCTCCATATTATCAACTCCGATACTTTTGTGTTGTAGAACCATATGGACCTTTTGTGAGTGACCCAGCAGGAGACGTCACTGAAGTTTTAGAAATTGATCCAAGAGATTACAGAAAGTATTTTGACTGGGGAGAGAAGAGTGATTTGATTATTAATAGGGCGCTTAAATTAAAAGAAATTTATGACAGTAGAAATAGGAGATAAAATCACGCAAAGTTTTAAGGGTGGTAATGGGGTTGAGTATTCATTGGAATATTTCGATGCAGATTCCTTTGAGGGACTTGAATACGAAAAATGTAAGCAAGTATATGGTGTGTGTTTTGTAGATGACGAAATTGTGATTGGCTATGGCGGAATGAAAAGAGGCTGGGGATTAATAGGTGGAAGTATAGAAGCAGGGGAGACTTTGGAGGAAACTTTGAGTAGAGAAATAAAAGAAGAATCAAATATGCAGGTTCTGTACTCACAACCAATTGGATATCAAAAGGTTACAGATACTGTAAGTGGAGACGTTTTTTATCAACTTAGATATGTGTGTGAAGTGAGGCCGTTTGGCGAATTCGTCATTGATGGAGGCGATGGCGTTACTGATAAGGCAATTATGGAAATTAAGTTAATTGACCCAGATAAGTATAAAGACTATTTTGATTGGGGAGAAATTGGAGAGAGGATCATTAGAAGGGCGATGGAATTACATAAAAATATTGAAAAATAGCATTTTAAACCAATGGTGCTAATTTTGAACAAACCCCAGATTAATGCTATATTAGCTACATAACATAAATACCATGAAAATTATTACTGACGAAAATAAAATCGACGAGATTTTGTCCAGAAGCGTCGTTGAAATACTGCCTTTAAAAGACGACCTTAAAAAACTACTTATGAGTGGTAAGCAACTTCGTATGTATATAGGTGCAGACCCAACAGGAAAGGCACTTCACATTGGTCATGCTACTAATTACATTATCCTAGAAAAGTTTCGTCAACTAGGTCACAAGGTTCTTCTCCTTATTGGAGATTTTACAGCAAGGATCGGAGACCCTACTGATAAGACTGCCACAAGAATTCAGCTTACAAGAGAGGAAGTGATTGAAAATACAAAATCATGGATTAAACAATTGGCGCCAATTATTGATATCGAAAATAAGGAAAATCCGGTTGAAATTGTGTACAATCATGACTGGCTTGCAAGTATGACTTTTGAGGATGTGATTGGTTTGGCTTCGAACTTTACAGTTCAACAAATGCTAGAGAGAGATATGTTTGAAAAGAGAATTGCAGAAAACAAGCCTATCTATGTTCATGAATTTTTCTATCCGCTAATGCAGGGTTACGATAGTGTGCATTTAGATATTGATATTGAGATGTGTGGAAATGATCAAAAGTTCAATGCACTTACCGGAAGGACACTGTTAAAAAGATATAAGAATAAGGAGAAGTTTGTATTCATCACTACACTTCTTGAAAACCCAATAACTAAAGAAAAAATGATGTCTAAGAGTTTGGGTACTGGCGTATTCTTGGACATGTCTCCATCGGAGATGTTTGGTAAGTTGATGATGCAACCAGATGAGAATATCTTACAACTCTTTACGGACTGTACATATTTTGAGTTGGCAGAGATCGAAGAAATCAAAAAGCAATTAGAAGAGGGATCGGCTAATCCTAGAGATATTAAAGTTAAATTAGCAAGAGAAATTGTAAAGATTTATCACGGAGAAAAGGAGGCGGATGGAGCGGTTGAATATTTTGTAAACACTTTTACTAAAAAAGAAATTCCAACTGATGTTCCTGAGTTTAAGCCAAAGGCGGGGGATTACAATGTATCTTCGATTCTAATTGAAAGTGGACTTGTCCCATCCAAGGGGGAGGTTAGAAGACTGTTGGAGCAGGGAGGAATCAAAATTGATGGGGAAGTTATAAGTGATGCAAACTATACCATTTCTGCTGGTCCGGAAGGTGTGGTGTTACAGAAAGGGAAGATTCACTTCTTGAGGATTGTGTAGGAATCGCGTTCGGAGAGGATTTTTAAGAAAATTTATTTGGACATAAAAAATAACCCTACAAACAAGGGTTATTTTTATGTGTCGCAATTTCATTTTAAATAATATAAAAAATGCTTGACATATTCACATACCTATGTTATCTTACTCAGTGTCATTAGACAGGGTTAACACCACGTAGGAGCACAGGGCTCCGGAATATTTAATTGACTTCGATCTTTGGTTTGTGTCTACTGCGGGCATGTCCGCGTAGTAGTCATCGTTTCCGTTCGAGAATCCCACCCGGTTTTGGCTCAATATTGTGGATAATATTGATATCATAAGGGAATAAGGGGATTTTTATCCACTACCTAGCTTTTCTCTGTTTGTTGATGAGAGAGCCGGGGAGAATCCAAATCAACAATAGTCCCATGGACCGAGGTGAGATAGAGAGATATCACCACGATCAATCCATGAGATGAAGTCCCAATTATTGGCTTTCTCTCATTTCCACGATGGTTGCGCAATCGAACCATCATCTTGAGGACTTCCGGCATAGACCTGATTTCCTCCAACAAGGCGCCCGCAAGGGCGCCTATTCCTTTTGCTTACTTTTTTTAAAATATTGTTGCCAAGAAAATAATATTGGAGTACCATCGTGGGTAGTAAGGTCTTTGTCTTATGTCTCAGTTGAAATGACGCTCAGAAACTATCGCTGTTTTAATTGCTTTGAGTTGGAGTTCAGAAACGATTTACCGTCCGATTATTGGCGCGTGCTAATGGACTGTGAATCAAACTGAATTCCAATTCAACTTACTGAATAAATCAATGAACTCGAACTTTTTGTTTTGTTGCTTCGTCAACGGCGTCGTCTTTATGATTTGTACGTTGTCGGCGATTAATTTCCTTTTCCTTCCGGATGTCAGGTGGAAGGAGAGACTTACATCAAAGACTGCGGTGTGGCTAATTTTCTGGTTGGTTATTTATTGCCTCGTCGGCGCCAATACTGAAAATGGGGCCTGGCTGGGTATTCCTAAGGAAATATTAGCCTTTCTTGTTAGCGCACTCATTGGAGTTGCTGCTGGTGTAGGTATTAAGGCAACCGAAGAAGATCCTGACACTGCAAGATGACAATTCCACCCCCCCCCCGCCACTGAAGCGCCGCCTTCACTGGCGGGCTTCTTTGTTTTGTTGTAGTATACTTATTGTAATTAACGCAAAACAGATAAAGCTATGATAAACAAAAAAGAGCCATTTATTATAGGGTTAGGGGATATAATCATCCTCGTTTTGTCTTTGTGGCTAGCACTATTTTTAAGACTGGGTGATACTCTTGATATGAATATGTGGACTAACCACTTGGCCCCATTCTCCTTTATTTTCCTATACTCACTTGTGATTTTTTATGTTGCGGGACTTTATGCAAGGCATGCTGTTGTCTTGAGAAAGACAGCCCTCACTATTTTAAACTCTCAAGTAATTAATGCACTCATTGCGACTTTGATTTTTTACTTCACTCCTGCTGTTTCAAATATCATTGCAGTAAGCCCAAAGACAATTCTAGTTATTTATACAATCGTCTCTGTTGTTCTGCTCTCCATTTGGAGAATTTTTGTCATACCTCTGATTTCTTCTAGAAAAAAGTACAAGGCGATTATAATCGGAAGAGGGGAGGAGTTGAAAGAATTATTGCATGCTGTTGAAGCTAGTTCGAAATCAATGGTTAAATGCTCTTTATCGATAAATTTAGATAATCTCTCGATAGAAGAAATTAGACAAAAAATTGTCAGCAGTCTTGAAACTTCAAAAATAGACTACGTGATTTTGGATATGTATGATGAAAAGGTTAAGCCGATTCTTGCGGACCTGTACTCTACAATTTTTACCAATGTTCAGTATGTAAACTTCTACGATTTTTATGAGGATTTGTTTGATAGAATTCCACTCTCTAGATTAAAATATTCTTGGATTATGGAGAGGATGTCTTTTTCAGATATGCGTGCATATGACATTGTTAAAAGAGTGGGGGACATCTTTCTTTCAATCTTCGTTATAATTATATTTATAATTTCAATTCCATTTGTTTTTATATTAATTAAACTAGACGACAAGGGTCCTGTATTTATTAAACAGAAAAGAGTTGGGAAGGACAATAAATTGATAAGTATTTATAAATATAGATCGATGACTCAAAACGATAATGGAGTTTGGCTTGCTCAGAGTGAAAACAAGGTTACCAAAGTTGGATATTTTTTGAGAAAAACTCGTATTGATGAGTTGCCTCAGGTTTTATCGGTTTTGACCGGCGATATGTCTTTTGTGGGTCCAAGGCCTGATATAATTGATTTGGGAAAAAAGTTGGAACACGAAATTCCATATCACACTATCAGAAATGTTATAAAGCCAGGACTTTCTGGTTGGGCGCAGGTCAGTCAAGAAAAACCACCACAATCTGTGGAGGAGAATAAGATTAGACTCTCATACGATCTATATTATATTCAAAATAGATCACTTGGCTTGGATATTAAGATTGCGCTTAAAACAATAAAGACGCTGCTTTCAAGAGTGGGGATGTAGGACTATTTTTTTATTCCTGAATCATCACTGTCTTCTGTGAAATTTAAATGCACAGTATCGTCTTCTGAGGGGTAATAAGAAGTAGTTGAATCATAGCTTGTTTGTTTTGCCTTATCTACTTCAGCTTGCAGGGTTGGTTCTATTATCTTGTGTGCTTCGTATTCAGCTGTTCTGGGATCATCATATAGAATCTGATGATAAACATCTCTTTTGTTTGTTCCCGTTTGTGATGCTATAAGTGATACTGTAAAATTATCACAGATATTATCTATTAGGCTCCTTATCGGTCTATCCTTGTATTGTAGTGCGTGAGATACTTCAGCAACATACTGTTTTGTCATATTTGATGAGGCTAAAGATTCCGGCTTAATACATATTGTATGGGTTTGTGGTATATAGAAAGCCCCGTTGAGCTCGTCGCCAATGTTTGAGGAGTTTTCTGTAACACTCCATCGTACATATGGACTACCAGATCTTTTTTCTTGTTCCCAAATTATTGAATATAATCCCTCCAAATAAACAGTCCCACTTAAAATAGTATCGAATTCATCAAGGCAGTATCTCGGGTTGTTGGCTGTTTGAATATATAAATTTCTAATTTCCTGCAGATTCCAATTTTGAATACCTTCTGGTACTGGAGTTTTGGAAGCCCTGCAAGACTTTACAGTTATACCTATGGCAATATTCAGTTTTTCTTTTTCTGTAAAAGGTTCTTTGCCACAAAGAGCGTTTATGATGTGGGTAGTTTCTGGATCTTCATGCTTGAATTCTTTGTGTTTTGATGTGATTCCGTCTGCATTGTTTTCAACCTCCTCTTCTGTTACCTTGTTCCTATGCATTTCTTTCATGGTTTTTTCAAGATTTACCCCCTGTATTGCAGCAGCAACAATAATTCCGCCCACTGATTTGATCAATATGTTTTTTTTAAGACTCATATTTTTAACGCCCTCGTGGCACTTACGGAGCGTGTCAGCTAGCGTACTTGAAATCCCCCTTCTGAATTGTTCTGGTTGAGGTGTGTTTTTAGTATCGATTTGATCCTCTGGGGTCACGATTCCTTCTGCGGTCTTTACATCCACTGTTTCAGTTATGTTACCTTCAATAAGGTTTGGTGTTGGCGCTTCGTTCATGTCTTCATCTTATCATCACTGTTCGTTTAGGTAAAATAATGGTTTTTTATTTTTTCTTCTTAATCTCACCCATGTTTTCCGCTCCATTCTTGTAATCATGAATCTCCGCCTTCAGCACTCGAATTTCATCCCTGATGTGCTTTAGTGTGATTACTTCTTCTTCAATAATTTCTTCCGTCCTGTCTTCCACTTGCTTTTCATGTCTTAGGCCTGAGATAATAATTTTTTCTCCGACAAAAACAGAAACCAAAAGACCCATAAGCATTAGGACTATTGTCGAAAATACAATTTGGTTTGGTCCATAGAAAAACCAGCGTAAAATATCATTTCTATTAGCTAGAATATCTGCGGTTTCCCAAACACCTCGCCAGAATAGTACAACAACTATTCCACCCAAGAAGGCATAAAATAGGGGGTGTCTTGAAAGGTGTCCTCTTATGTATTCTTCTGCTTTATCAAAGGCTGTAAAAAATCTCATTTTTATATATTTTAATATTGTTGAATACATTGTATCAATTAATTGGGATTTAATAAACTACGTAGGTGATATTGCAAAAGATTGGACAGTTGATGTGTATTTAAAATACTGTGGTCCATTTAAGCTTCTATTACAAGGGTCATAATCACATTGGAAATGGTTCTGTATTTGGTATAATTGGGGTATGAAGAAACCAACACCAAAAAAGGCAAAAATTGCAAAGAAGATAAATAAAAAGAAACCTGGGGTTGAAGTAAATAAGGCTTTGAAAGAAAAAATGTTGGAGATTATAGATCAACGTCCTTCTTGGGATGAATATTTCCTAAATATAATGCAAACGATTGGAACTAGGAGCACATGTGACAGAGGAAGGTTGGGTTGTGTTATTGTTAAAGACAGAAGAATAATTTCTGGTGGTTATTCAGGGTCACCTGCGGGATGTAAGCATTGTGATGAAGTTGGACATGAAATGCACACTGTAATTCAAGAAGATGGAACAGAATCCCGTCATTGTATTAGGACCTCCCATGCTGAACAAAATGCAATTGTTCAAGCTGCTAAAGCTGGAGTTTCTACCGATGGCTCGGTTTTGTATATTAAAATGACGCCATGTTATACCTGTGCAAAAATGATTATTAACGCAGGGATAAAGAAGGTTGTAGCTCTTAATGATTATCATGCAGGTTCTAGGTCTAGGGAAATATTTAAGGAGGCCGGAATTGAGTATGTTTTAGTAAATAATAAGATGCAGGAATACCCTGATTCGGGTAAAAAATAAAAGACGGGGTAGCGGTGAGCGAGTGGTATGAAAAAGATAAAGTTAAAAGATAACCTAAAATAATATGGCAAAAATAATAATCGGACTCGTTGGTCCAATGGCGAGTGGCAAGGAGGTAACGAAAAAATACATCGAAGAAAAATATAATGCAAAAAGTTGTAAATTCTCTACAATCTTGCGAGATGTTTTGGATAGGCTTTTTGTTGATAAAAGTCGGGAAAATATTGTAAATATCTCCACATCTCTTAGAGAGACCTTTGGTCAGGATTTGTTAGCTAAAGTTATTGCAAAGGATTCTCTAGCTCATGATGCCGATATTGTCGTTATTGATGGGGTAAGGCGAAATTCTGATATTGTTTATTTAATGGATTTACCCAATTTCTATTTGGTATCGATTGATGCATTATCAGAAGTTAGATATACAAGAATGGTATTAAGAAACGAAAATGCAGGGGATTCTGAGAAGACATTTGATAAATTTTTAGAGGATCATCAGCTTGAAACAGAGACTCAAATACCAGAGGTGATGGCTGAGGCCAAATTCTCTATAGATAATACAGAGGATGGATTTGAGCATCTGTATGAAAAGATTGATAAAATGATGGGGGAGATAAAGTCTGAAAACCTATCGTAGCTTCATAAATAGTGTGGTATTTACAAATTTATAAAATCATTATATAATAAAGGTATAGACGTTCTTTAAAACGATCTTTCATTGATTCTTTCGCATTGTTTACGAAATAAGTATTGAAATATATTTGTTTTCTAAATAATGTGAAAGAAATCTTGGAAGATCAAAAAACACAGATATCAGAGAGAAAAAAACTAAACCAAACTAAACCAGACTAGAAAGACAAAGAATGAGAACGATGAGAACGATTAGAATGATGTTGGTGCTCTTAATTGCAGCACTACAATTGCAGTTCCAGCCAGCAGTCGGACAGACAAAGGTCTACACCAACGGTGACTTCACATTCACCTTGGATGGACACACGGAAGCCTATGCGGGGACTGACAACCCTTACATCAACGAGGACGGCCTCCACTGTGGGGACTTCTCCACAATGGTTCGGCCAATGTTGAAGTTTGATTCCAAGACATGGATAGCGGTTTTCGAACCCAACATATCCATTATCGGCATCGACAACAGCAATTGGTTGCTTCAAGCAGCCGCTGGCTACAAGATCACTGGCGACACGTCGGTGCTTGTGGGTAGGATTATGACCCCGGAGATTTTTTTGACTACTCCAGCCAGGTTTAATCCCCTGGTTCGGTCGCCTAGATTCCCCTCCGGTGTTTATGGGTGGGGAGTGCAAGTGAAAAAAGAGTCAGAAAAATGGAGTCTAATGTGGGGTGCCACCACCGATACCACCATATCATTTCAAGATGAGGACTCATTCGACGGCTTGGAAACAAGCATGAGGTTGTCCTATATCATCGATGAAAAATGGAGTTTGGCGGGGAACTACTCATATGACTTCGCCAATTTTGATTCCTTCGCGGGGATCGACATTGGTTTCAAGAACGGTCCGTTCACTTTGCGGGTTGTGGGGTACGATAAATGGAATAGTCCTAAGGATGTCGTCGGTGCTTACACTACCGCGGCGTATCTTCTGACACCACTTGTAGAGCTTCACGCTGGGCTCGACATTCAAGATGGAAACGGATGGAGTCAGACGGTCGGCACTCGCGTTTTCCTGACGGATGACAAGAAATTGGACTTTCGTTTGGATTACATCTACGCTGACGGGTTCGGACCCCAATCCAAAGGGTCCTCGCTTTACAGGCACACCGGTGTCTTCGCTGTGCGATGGAGGTTCTAAAGGACCTGATTCGCTTAACTGATTTTAAACTCTAACCTTGTTGGGGTGTGTAATACCTCAACAAACAAACCCCGCCTAGCCTAGTGCTAGCGGGGTTCTGTAATTTTAATTAACCACGAATCCGTTTATTTTGCTTTTTCCACGATATCCTGCAAACCTCTCTTTAACATGAATGCATCAGGGCTGTGGTCTGCGTGTGTGGCAAGATAAGGAATAAGTTTTTTTAAACTATCGCTCATCATTTGCGCGATTGGACGAATTGTTGGATGCACCATTGGTCCTGATCGTAGTTCTGATATATATATGGCGGAGGGTAGAGGGGAATAAATAGTTAGTCCAACTTGGAATCCCATCGCAATATAATATTGCCTATCAAAGTCTGAGCATTTAAGTGCTTGAATTTCCTTTGCTAACCCTTGTATTTCTGCTTTTATTTTCTTCGCATATTCCTTTGGAAATTGCTCAAGATACCAAGGGTGAAATCCAATCTTGGTAGTTAGTAACGGCATCGGCATTACGGCACTTCTGTGTCTTTGTAAATCTCTGTATGAACCGAAGTCTATTGGGAATTCAAATACCACATCCCCATATGATCTTATTTGATGAGGAAGCTCTGTCATCTTTGGTCTTTCGCTCAATATATTTTTGTACTTTTTTAGTCCAGCAAGATCTAATCTTGATGTATATTTGAAAGATGTAATTTTTTTATAAGGCGCGTATGAAAGTTCATACTGATGCAACTTCATGTATTTTTCTTCCGTATCAAACTTCTCATGAGAAAAGCTATTTGGATATTTTTCTTTTAGTGACTCTGTAATATCTTCAGCAATTTCCTTTATTTCATTTAATGGGTGATGACGCATGTTTTTTAAGTGGTCTGCTGATTGTCTTAAGTTTGTATGCCACGCAACCATTGTGGTTACACCCGCTGGGAGCAAGCTTCTGCAAATATCAAATGCCCTAGCGTTAATTGCTTTTTCATGGGTGCTTGGATTTTCACCTTCGGCACATGGGTGTTGTTGCTTGAGATGTGCTTTAACAACCTCTAACGATTCATTATAAATTTTCATCCACTTCTCTTGAATTTTTCCCGCCGCTTTTGTGCCTATTGGATTTACAATTTCCATCTTAGAAAAATCAAGATATCTGGTACTTGATTCTTGTCCGTTATATAGCGGCCAGTCTTGTATTACCTTTGCCGCGAGAATTGAAATTTGTTCGCTAAAAATAGTTGTAGTGCCGCAATCACCAATTGACTTGTGTCCGTAGCCAACATAGTATCTTGCCATAAATTTTCCAGGACCAGCTTCTTTTACTTTTGCAATCTTGTCTTTAACCTTACCTGGGTCTCTGGAGTACAGCGCTTGAAGCATGGCAATATCCTCTGGTGGAAGGTCGTCAATTATAATTATGTCGTGAAGTTTACTTTTTGTGGTTTTGGTCATACTAATATTATATCCCAATAATTTAGCAATAAAAGGTAATATCATTGTCCGCATATTTTGTAGTTTAATGTCAACTTTGATTACTTGTAATATGTTTTTGTGTGTTGTAATAAGGCCTATTTTGATAAATAAAATCAATTTGATACAATTAGCGCATGAAAGACACCCAAATAGAAAAATTATTGATAGAAGAGAGATCTCGTCAAAAAAGAGTTATTAATTTGATTCCGTCAGAAAATGTTGTTTCTAAAGATGTACTTGAGGCCCTAGGTTCAGAACTGAATAATAAATATTCAGAAGGGTATCCTGACAAAAGATATTACGGTGGAAACGAGGTAGTGGATAAAGTAGAGAAGCTCGCACAAGAGAGAGCTTTAAAATTATTTGAACTCTCATCTGATGAGTGGGCGGTCAATGTACAACCACTCTCTGGGTCTCCTGCAAACTTGGCGGTCTACCTCGCTCTTGTTCCTCCCGGTGGAAAAGTTATGGGAATGTCACTCTCACACGGTGGTCATTTAACCCACGGTCACAAAGTTTCTGCAACTGGAAAATTCTGGCAGCAAATTGCTTATGGAGTTGATCCAAAAACTGAAGTAATAAATTACGAAGAAGTAAAAAAGCAGGCCATTGATGAATTACCAAACATTATTGTTTGTGGATATACTGCATATCCTCGCACTATTGATTTTAAAAAATTTAGAGAAATAACAGATGCAGTTTCTGTACTAAGAAAAAAAGCAAAACTTTCCCCTGCAATCTTAATGTGTGACATGTCGCACTTCGCGGGTCTCGTTGCTGGGAAGCAGTTCGCATCGCCGTTTGAATTTGCGGATGTTGTTACAACTACAGTTCACAAGACATTGCGCGGTCCTCGTGCGGCCATGATTTTTTCAAGAAAGGATAAGGTGGTGAAGGCGGAGAAATTGGCGAGCGGAAAAATGGGAAAAGATCAAACTTTTTGTGAGTTAATAGATAAGGCTGTATTTCCAGGCCTTCAAGGTGGACCGCATAATAATCAAATCGCTGCTGTTGCTGTAGCGCTCAAGGAGGCGAAAGATCCATCTTTCAAAAAATACGTATTGCAGGTTAAGAAAAATGCAAAAGTTCTGGCGGAAGAGTTGATGAAGTTTGGGTGGCATGTCGTGTCAGGTGGCACAGATAGTCATTTGGTTTTGGTGGATGTTTGGATGGGGGGAGTCAAAAATGAAAAAGGTGCTGGTGGTATTACGGGGGAGGATGCATCTATTGCACTGGAAAAGGCTGGAATAATTGTAAACAAAAACACAATCCCAGGAGAGACACGAAGCGCCTTTGATCCATCGGGAATTAGATTAGGTACTCCAGCTGAAACTACTAAAGGAAAAGTTGAAAAAGACTTTGTAGCAATTGCAAAAAAGATTGATAAAGTGTTGAGGGGATAACACCGTGGTGCTTAAGTGAGTACGGATTTCTTATTGAGTAATATGTGCATCAAGGTATACTTAGAATAGAATAGTTTTTTTATTTTAATTTTCGCCATAGCTAAAAGATTCTTATACTAAATTTAAATAAAATTAAGTTAGGTGCTTTTTGGCTGTGGCGATGAGTGTCGCCTCGGTTGCTTTGGAGTTAAGTTTGTTCCTTGTGTCAAAATACAACAGGGAGCCTTCAATTAGAAAACGTTTATGAACATAATTTGTACAAGGTTTGATAGCGATGAATTCAGAAACCAAATAGTAGTAGGTAGAGTCAACTATAACGTATTGCTGTTTAAGGTTGAGATGACTGGCAAGGTTGCGGATGTTACGTCCCTCGCAGGTAGATCTCACGCTTCTCAAAATACAAGGCTGTTGAGATTCATTGCCCCCTGGAGATTAAAAAGGGAATTCGGTGAATGGCAACGTTCTGGAGTTGAGCACTTGAGTTCACTCGTTGTGACTGTTAAGAATCCTTCTCTGTCCCAGTTGGGACTCACTTCCATTGCAACCTTGCATCCTATTTCTGCCGATGGTTGTTTCCATGTGTCATGCTGGGGAATGAATGCTAAGGGTGGAGTGGCGCCTGATTTTCAAGTGGTACCTCTACATGATGTGAATCTGAAAACCACCTTGTTTCTTGCAGTCTGTCCAGCATGAGCTTGAGATTTATACCCCGTCGTAGCCCAAAGCGGTGCGACGGGGTTAGCTTTTTTATGATAATATAAATATATGAATATAAAAATTAAGAGACTAAACGTAGATGCTGTCATGCCTTTATATGCGCATCCTGGGGATGTTGGTATGGATGTATATTCGTTAGAGGATCATGAACTAATGCCTATGGAGAGAAAAATATTTCCAGTTGGTTTTGCGATGGAATTTCCTGAAGGTTTTGCAGCTATAGTAAAAGATAAAAGTAGTCTATCGATGAAGTGTGGTATTCATACTATGGGTGGAGTTTTTGATGCGGGGTATAGAGGAGAATATAATGTTAATTTAATAAACCTTGGTGGTGAATCTTATAAGATATCTAAGGGTGACAAAATTGCACAAATAATAATTTACCCAGTGGAAATTGCTAACCTTGAGGAGGTTTCTGAACTATCAGAATCCTCAAGGGGGGAGGGGAGATTTGGTTCTACTGGAAAATAATTAAATTAAAACTTATCCCCACTTCCTCCATCTGTTTCCTTACATATAACCCATAAAAATAGTATTATATATACATAAATCCTCTATTCACACGAGCGATTTTTGTACTAGTATATGAGAAAAATATTAATCAATAAAATATACAAAAAAAGAGATATTTTATTGCTCGGAATAT
>CAIZVZ010000004.1 GCA_903936565.1 uncultured bacterium
TACATCTCCCCCATCACCTCCGTTACCGGAGCGTATTGATTCTCCAGTGGTGTTGCTGTTACCTGATGTGTTTACACCGATGGTGAAATTACTGATTGTTAGATTAGCAATTATCAAGTTGGTATATCCATTCATTCCTTCATCTAGTGATCCTTCTGGACCTCCTACTCTTGCACGAGCATCAATTGCAATGGAACCATTGCTTGTTCCATTTCCTGTGATTGTATGACCATTACCATTGATTGTGACGTTATCAGATGATACAGAGAAACAAGTGGATGCTCCACTTGTTGTTAGATCGTTCATTAGGATGTATTCACCTGATATTCCTAACTCACCACAGGTGGTTATCTCTCCTGGGGTGAGCATGGCGGCCTCTGAGGTGTGAGGGGAAAGGAAGGAGAAAGTTAGAGAGAAGAAGAATATTCCGAGCAATAAAATATCTCTTTTTTTGTATATTTTATTGAGTAATATCTTTCTCATATATTAGTACAAAAATCGCTCGTGTGAATAGAGGATTTATGTATATATAATACTATTTTTGGGGTTGGTTTGTAAGGGAAAGGTGGATGTAAGCTGGGGATAACTACTTAGCTATTTCCTGTGCCACATCAAAGGCGATTGAGAGTAATTTTGAGTACCCTCCAGAGTCCATCGTGACTCCATAAATTACACCCGCACGTGACATTGTCTCACGATTATGGGTAATTAAAATTAACTGAGAATGTTCTGAAAGTGCCTCGATCATATCTCCATATTTTCGAGAATTTGCTTCATCAAGCGCAGCGTCAGTTTCATCCAAGATGATAAATGGAGGCGGATTAACTTGTGACATTGCAAAAAGAAGCGCAATGGAGGTAAGGGCACGCTCACCACCAGAGAGCATCATCAATCCCTTTGTGCGTTTATGAGGCAAAGCGACGTTAATATCAATTCCCTCTTCAACTTCTGGTTCTTCATCATCTTCTCCTGACATTTCAGATAGCTCATCGTCCATTTCCCCTGTCTTTTTTCGCTTTTTCTTTACTTCCCTTACAAGTTCAAGCGCCGCTGAACCCCCACCAAACATCAACATAAAGAATCTGTTAAATTCGTGATTAATTTTATTTATTCCATCTTTAAATAGCTGATTTAATTTATCATCAAGCTCTTTTATGATTATATTCAAAGACTCCACAGACTTAACCAAATCCTCCAACTCTTTTGCAAGGAAAGCGTCCCTCTCCTCTGCTTCCCTGTATTCTTGCATAATTTCACTTCCCCCAGCTCCACCAGCTTCTTCCAATCTTATTTTTATCTTTTCAACAGCGCGTCGTCTTTCTATTTGAACATGTCTATTCTCCAGCGCTGCATCCATTGGTAACGCGAAGTCTTCATAAGAAACAGCCATTCTACCAATCGAAGCGATAGCTTCCTGAATATCTCTATTATAATCCTCTTGCTCAACCTTTATGCGAGATTCACGTAGTTTTACAGCCTCAATTTGAGTATGTAATTCATTTTGTCGAGACATCAAAACAAGCACAGCCTTTTCGCTTTCAACATTCTTGTCTTTTTCTTTATCAATACTCTCTTTAATCTTTGAATATTTTTCGGCTTGAACTGATTCAATTTCTGCAAAACTTGATAGTCGAGATTCAAAATCAGAAATAGTTTCTGTGATTTTCACAATTTCCACCTCTTCGTTTTCAATATTTAATGACTCTGTATTTTTATGATGCTCCAAAAATTCTGTAAAGCTTTTTTTGATTTCTGAAAGCGCATCTTTGACATCCTCTAGATTATTGGCGCTAACCGCCTCCATGGCAATAGTAATTTTTGATTCAACCCCCTTACTCAAACTCTCCACCTCTCTTAGATAAATTTGCTTTGTATTTGACTCACTAGCGTCGCGCATTTTCTTTTCAATTGCGCGCTTCAAGTATGAGACCTCTCCTTCCAGTCTTCCAATCTCGCGCATACAAGAGTCCTTATCAGCTCTGGTCTTGCGCATTTCTTGATCCAATTCCAACAACTCCGATGTCTTAGAACTTTCTCTGTTTTGCTTTTCAACTTGATCCAAAATTTCTCTGTGCTTTGCCAAATCACTTCTCAAATCCTCAAGCTCTACCGTTGGCTCTTTTAAATCTCTTTCAATTTGTTCCTTTTCTTTCTTTAGATATTCAGTTTCGTATGCAAAATATTCTTTATATTTAAGGGCCAGTTCTTCACGTAAGGCCACAGCCCTTTCAACTTTTTCTACTTGTTTTTTGAGAAATCTAATATGAGGTGCAATTTCACGACGAAGAGACTCCACTTCTCTCATGTGAACGGAAGTTTTTTCTAAACGCTTTTGGCTTTCCTCTTTTTTATATTGATAAATCTTGAGACCAAGCGCATCCTCAATCATTTCTTTTCGCTCACGAGGAAGTGATGAAAGCAATCTATCCGCCTCCCCTTGAGAAATAATATGATGCCCCGATGATCCAATATTTGCATTAGCCAAAAGCTCCACAATATCCTTAAGACGAACTTGTGTTCCATTCAAATAATATTCATTGACGCCATCTCTATGAACAATACGTTCAATTGAAACTTCATCGAAATCTATATTAAACAGCCTACCTTCATTTCCAGATCCACCTGTCTCATGGTTATCACTTGAACCATGTCTCTTTCCAGAGTTTGGTAGATTATTAAAAACTAATTTAACTGACGCCCGATTTGCACGAGGAACATCCTTTCCTCCATTGAAAATCATATCCTCCCCCTTTTTTCCACGCATAGACTTGATGGATTGCTCTCCCAAAACAAACTTAAAGGCTTCAGCCGCGTTTGATTTTCCAGAACCATTAGGACCAACGATTGATGCAATTGGAGTATTAAAAACAAGCACCGCCTTCTTGGCAAAAGATTTGAACCCGTTAATTTCAAGAGATTTTAAGTGCATTGTTTGGTGGTTTAAATAATTAGTTTACTTTCTCAAGGTGTAATTGAACAACAAAGTCTTGTGGAAGAACTTGAGTTGCTGAACCAGCAACACCCTCTATTTGTTGTAAATTAGACAAACATTTCTGAATATCTTCTTTACTATCCTTGCATTTATATACAAGATTTACAATATCGTAACCAAAGGCCGCTCCAAGACTTGGTTCCTTTCCAAATTTACTTTTATATTTTGCTTTAAAATCCAAAGCCCTATCGGGTAATGAAAAACCGTACGCTGTAGTATAAAATGACATACCCTCCAATTGCTTTTGAGTATCTTTATCGGCCAATACGACAGAAGATTCAACAACTGGAATACCTATTTTTAATTGATAAGCAGCCTTAACAATTGCAACAGCCTCACCCGGAGTAGAGTCAACGAACACAAGCACATCGGCACCTGAGTCTTTAATCTTAGTCATAAAAGTATTGTAGTCTTTTTCAGCAGGTAAAAATGATTCTGAATAAACTATTTTTTTACCATATTTATCACTATATTCCTGAATCTTATCCTTTACAGAATTACCTAATTCATCATTTCGATATAGCAATGCAATTTTTGTACTCTTTAGCACAGGAGATATTGGATCAGTAAATGTTGGACCTGAATAATTAGCAGGATCGGTATAATATCTTGTTGTATAGTCATTCACAATTGAATCATGTTTAGCAGCAACGAGTGACACCAGCAATGGCTCCTTTCTCTCTAAGGCAATTTTCGATAATGGAACAGATACAATAGACAATGCGGAGACGGTAAGATTAACATTTTTATTTTGAAGAGAATTATATGCAGAAATTCCATCGACAGCTGTAGATTTACTATCCTCATACAAAACTTTTAGATCTGGCTTTTCCTCAAGGGCCAATTGCATTCCGTTCTTCATTGTCTCGCCCCAAATAGCAGCTGGACCAGTCATTGGAAGTATCGCTCCAACTGTGAATTCACCGTTCTTTGTAGACTGCGTTTTTGTAATCACGAGCAGTATTATAGCTACAACAAGAACAATGGCCCAGATTATTTTCTTTTTCATATACAATTAATATTAATCTAAATAAAGACTCAAGCTTATATAATATAACATATTATATGGGAAATTAGTATAACTTAATAAGGCTAGATAAGTTATTCTACAACGGCTCTCACTACACATTTGAGAAACCCTACCCACCTCACCACTCCATAAAGTCTTCAGCAATTCTGTATACAATCTTCATAGAAGCATTAACTCGTTTTGTTATATTTACCACCATGATAATTCAAGAAAGTAAAATAAATATGTATATAGACGGCAACAATCTTCATCGAGCAGCAAAAGAGCTTGGTTTTGAAATTGACTACAGAAAATTTAGAGGGTGGCTTGGACAAAAGTACAATATAAAAATAGCATATCTATTTATCGGTTTTATGAATGATAGACTAAGTTTTTACGAATATCTTGAAAGATGTGGATTTTGTTTGATATTTAAACAAACCTTAATTTATAGAGGGGTAGTAAAGGGTAATTGCGATGCGGAATTGATATTAAAAATTATTTCAGATTTTTATACAAAGTCCTACGATAAGTGTTATTTAGTAAGTGGCGACGGTGATTTCAGCTGTGTTGTAGAATTTTTAAGAGACAACAATGTATTTATGGCCATAATTTCGCCAGATAGTAATAAATGTTCTATTTTTCTTAGAGATAAAAATGTTGAAATAGTATTTTTAAATAATCATTATCACAAATTTTCCAAAAGGATAGTTTAAAAAGGAAAAGGCCCCCGATGCAGACGCATCTGCATAAGGGTCCCTTTCATCGTGTGAGTATATTATATAAAAACCAGATTTTTTGTCAAGCAAAATTTACCTAATTTACCACCCCTTAATTTCAAGCGCCTTCTCCGCTGCCATTTGCTCCGCCTCTTGTTTTGACTTACCCTCACCTTCTGTAATCTCCTCTTCACCAACTGTTACTGAAACTGTGAAAATTTTATTATGGTCAGGTCCAACCTCTTTCACCAACTTATACGATGGAGTAAATCCCGCTTTCTCTTGTGCCATTTCTTGGAACCTACTCTTTGCATCAATAAACTTCTTATTCTCAATAATCTCATCGATCTGATCAAACAATTGCTTTGCAATAAATCCCCCAGCCACCTCGTAGCCTTGATCTAGATAAATCGCCCCCACAACAGATTCAAATGTGTTTGCTAGAATATATTGTCTTGCCCTTCCAACATCTCTTGACTCCCCCTTTGAAAGCAACAAAAATGCATTCATACCAACTTTCTCGGCTGCTGTCGCTAGTGTTTCTGCCTTAACAAGAGCGGAACGAAGCGCTGTTAATTCCCCCTCATTCTTTCCTGGAAATTTCTTATACAAAAAGTCTGTAACAACTAGCTCCAAGACCGCATCACCCAAGAATTCCAATCTTTCATTATGCTCCAATTTTAGACTTCTATTCTCATTCAAATAAGACCTGTGAGTAAAGGCCTTCTTAATTAAATCTTTATCGATAAAAGATATTCCTATCGATGTTTCAAATTCTTCAAAATTTATACTATTACTATTCATTTTATTAGTTTAATACTTCCTCTGTAACCTCAGTCTTTTCAGCCGTTGTTGCGCTGGACTTAGCCTTCTTACCTGACAACTTGCCAAGCGCCTTAACAATTATCGGCATAATGTCATTATAAAAATTTAATGTTAGAATTTCTTTAACATTAAACCACTGAACATTATCAAGTCCGCCCTTTCCTTCTTCAAGCTTGAGTGGTTTATATTCCGCTTCGGCTAGAAAATAAATCACCTGCTTTCTAATTTTACCCTCTTCTGGATGCGATGCAATATATTCATTGCTTGCCAACTCATCTTTAATTTCAACCGGCACGCCAATTTCTTGTTCAATCTTTTCAGCTGCCGCAACCTTAACATCCTTTGTCATATCAATTCCACCTTTTGATAGTGTCCAGTGTCCAAAGACATCGTGAACTAGAGCAAGATAAATTTCTCCTTCATGTTTTGAATAGACAACTCCACCGGCCAAAGTTTTTATTGGCATTTCTTCATACGGAATATCCTTGTTTTTCTTAGGAGTTCTTACCTCATCTTTTCCAGGCTCCCCTAATTCTTTATAAACCGCACCAAGAACACCGTTCACAAACTTTCCTGAAGTCTCTCCACCAAAACTTTTTGCAAGCTCAATTGATTCATTGATTGCAACTTTGGCTGGCACTTCTTTTCTGTCAGCAAAAATTAACTCATATAGTCCAAGTCTCAGAACATTTCTATCGACATTGGCAATTTTGTCTATTGGCCACTCCGGCGCAGCTTTCCCGATAATCATATCTAGGTCTGCCTTCTTTTTTACTACACCGTCTGCCAATTTTTTTGCAAAAGAAAAGTCGCTCATACCAGGAGCGAACTCTTCCGCATTTCTAACTACTATATCACCAATCAAATTGTTATCTACCTCCCTAAAGTCCCACTCAAAGAGTGATTGTAGGACTACTGATCTTAAGAGATGTCTGTTTGCCATACTGTTTTATATTTTGATGAAAGTGCTAAATGTGCTGTTCCGTGACCTTGATAATTATTTCTTTGCTGTAACCTTTTTAACTTTTGCTGCCTTTGGTTTTGACTTTGAAGCTGCCTTTTTCTCCTTTTTTGTCTTCTTTGGAGCCTTTACCTTCTTTGCTAAAACGTCAATTCCCTTATATTTACCGCAACCAGAACAAGCTCTGTGCTTTTGCTTTAGAGCTCCGCAATCCTTACAAAGAGTAGCATCCACTGCTGTTAGAGCGTGGTGACTTCTTCTGTTTCCGGTGTGACCGGATGTGTGTCTCATGTGATTTACCATATATTGGAAATAATAGCTTATTATTGGAGTTTTTGCAAGAATTATCGACGATCAGGATAGGAATATAGACCACCCGAGAGGACACCCAAACGACTAGCTAATACCAAATCGTCCTAGTCCTATGATATGGCTTTTCAATGACTATATTTTGGCACCTGAACCATAGTATTCTATGGACCAAAGCATCGTTTATTTCTGGTATAATTTTCTTTAATTTTAGCGCTATTTCATGCTCCGCTTTTAGTGTGAATGCTCTAATCTCTATTTCCTCATCGCTCCCCGCAGGTATTTCAATCTTATTATCAACCAGATCAGCCAAATCATCAGTGTACTCTATTATACCCAGACTTCTTAAAATCTGTGGGGCTCTATAATCCGCCAATCCAGTCAACCCTTCCTTGCCATGCATCTCATACGGAATCGTTCCACTTTTTGATAATTGAAACAGATATGAAGCAGTTATTTGTACTCTTTTATATAGGTGCACAGTATGACCATGAAAATCTTCTGAATCATCAAAAACCGAAGGAAGATCGTTTACCAGGTTTTCCACAATTTTATTTACGTCCCCACCAGCATTCAAGATTACATTACTAAATAAACCAGAATACTTTGTAATAATCATGGATCCTAAGTCTCTAAGCATCACAACCCTCTCTTTTAGAAAAGGTATCTCAGGTGTGCCCCTAAAAATATTTTCAAGATCTTTCTCTGTAATTGAAGATAAATATTCTGCATTCAAAAGATTGTAACACTCAATTATTCCACGTTTAATTGATCTAATTAAGGCTTCGCTACCATCATAATTTTTATCATCAACAACAATAGTCCATTTAGGATCACCCCAAAAACAAAATTGCATCGTTCCAATTATCATGGAATAGGCAATGTGTTCTTCCGGACCCATATCACTCGATAGAGATTTATCGCCCTTGATATCTGAATTATTCAATTCTTCTGGTTCTACATCTTCGATAAAACTGTCGATTGCATCTGTATTTAATTTTACAAACTTTGCCTGTTTAATAACTGGTTCAATCGAATCTAATATTTTATCGCTTATAAACATATTATTTATATATTACTTGTTTTGTCATAACCCAATTCTTTTGCTCGCCCTACTGACTTCTCTAAGAAATATATCCAATGATCATAATCCTTGTTTTCATTGTGCAACTTCCATTTTGAAATTATCTCGTCTGCTGTAACCCACACGAGGGTAAATTTTTCATGAGGCTCAAGCTTCGTATCGATTGTGTTCTTACTTTTCAATATAACAAGGAAGCATGTTGCTCTACCTACCCTATTAACGTTTTTTAAAATATTATGAAAGTGTGTTTCCGCCTCAGCAATCTTTTCTACATATAAGTAGTCATCCAAGCCACTTTCTTCAACCACTTCTCTTAGAACTCCCTCTTGAATATCTTCGCCAGTATCAACTCCTCCAGAAAATAATCTATATTTACCTTTCTGTATTTGATCGCCCACAGCATATCTTTGACTTTCTGGGTCGAACACAACAGCGCAACCTCCGTCACGCCTTTCTTCATTTTCTCTTTTAATTCCAAATTCAGGGATATCTATTGAAGGGTTCATGGTTTAAATATGTTATGTATTAATGATTAGTATGTTAGCACATATTTATAATTTAATGGGAGCTTATTTACTATCACCATTAGTCTCCAAAAAAATAACCCTGATTATGTCGTCTATCGGCATTTCGTCGATTAAAATATCATCTATCATTAAATCTGAAGAGATGATTTCTGAAGCTATTCTTTTGACCGATTCTCTTCCGACCCTAATGGACGCCCTAATACCTTGATAATCTTCAATTACACCAAACCTCTCCAGGTCTTCCCGCCTAATTGGCTCAATAGATGTAATCCTGATTATCTTGTCTGTTGCATATGTTGAGATTAGGTGCGCCAATTTTCCATCGTAAATTATTTTTCCAAAATTGATGATAATAACCCTATCGCACAACTCTTTGATATCATCCATGTAGTGGGATGTAAGAATTATAGTTGTTTTCTTTAGATGATTATATTTTTTAATAAAATCTCTGACATTCTTCTGTGCAACGACATCAAGACCAATTGTTGGTTCATCCAAAAACAACACTTTTGGACCATGCAGTAGCGATGCTACCAATTCGCATTTCATGCGTTGCCCCAGAGATAGTTTTTTAACCTGAACATCTAATACATCTTCAATTCCTAGTAGTTTCGTGAGTTCCTCTATAATTGATTTAAAATCTTCATCACTGATTTCACTAAATGCCTTAAACAGCGTGAAGTTATCCATTGGAGTTATCAAACGAGCCAGCTGATCCTTTTGACCCATTACAATTCCAAACTTTTTCTTAAAGTCTTTTTGTCTTTTCTGCGGATTATACCCAAGCACACTCACTTGACCAGCGCTTGGGTATAAAATACCTGACAGCATTTTTAACGTTGTTGTCTTACCAGCCCCATTCGGACCAAGGAAGCCAACTATTTCACCCTCTTCTATTTTAAATGAAATATTATCAACCGCATCCTTGTATGACTTTTTGCGATAAAACAAAGATTTAATTGTACCAAAAAGTCCCGCCTGTTTACGGTAGAATTCAAATCTTTTTGATAAATTTTTTACATCAATTATGCTCATTTTTTTATTTATATTTATTTTTTTACGAACCACTTGCTTCATATTTTTTCAGACCTTTTTTCCAAACCATGTGCAAAATACCAGATAAAATAATTATCCAAATTACCTGAACACCGAGACCAATTAAGCCATCATGTACACTAATCTTTTTAAGGTAAAGTTGCGCGGGAAAATAGAATGAATATGCAAATGGTAAATATATACTCGCGGTCGCCAGGGTCATTGGTAAAAGGCTTAGTGGGAAATAGCCTCCCGAGAAAAATCTTTTAATTCTATCGATAGTCACCTGCAATGCTTCAGTTTCATCTGTCCAGAATGCAATTGTTCCGATCAAAAAACCGATAAGCAATTCAATCACGAAGGCAAGGAAAATCATTGTAATAATCAATAATAAATAAATCACGTTACCATTAAAAATAAACTTATCCAAGAAAAATAATATTACGACAGTCTGAGTTAATAAGGACAAAGCCGTGGACATAAAAGTTCGGCCAAATTCATTAAAGAATATATACTTTATATAAGGTATAGGTCTAACCAGAAACATAGATAGCCGTCCCTCAACAATATCTCGGGATACGTAAGCGGGCAGAAAGTTTCTGACGGCAAGAGAGCATAGGTTACCGATAAGGACGTATGTAATCATTTCATTCAATGTAAAACCCTTTATCACACCCGCACCACCAGAATATATTGCTGTCCACATCAGTATTAAGACCAAAAGCTCCACTATTTCTCCAGCTCGATACATAATTAAAGTAAAACGATAATTAAGGTTTCTTAGCCATGCGGTTTTTATAATAACGATACCCTGCTTGATATGTTTTAGCATAATATAGAACCATACTACCACCAACGTTCGAGGCTGTCATTATCACCTTTATTGCTTTAATAATTAAATTAATTCCATTAATTTGCGACAAAAAGTCCTCCTGTGCTCAATTGATAATCCATATTTCTTAATAGCCTCGATATGTTTCTTTGTTCCATAACCTTTGTGTATTTCAAAGCCATATGGAGCCAACTCCTTATTTTTACTAGCCAACTTACTCATGTGCGAATCCCTGTGCACCTTCGCCAAAATTGAAGCACATGAAATTACAGCAAATTTTGCGTCACCCTTAGTGTGAGTTTCTTGATTCTTAAATTGTGGCGGAGCTTTCAATCCCCCGTCCAACAGTACATGAATTTGGTCTTCTAAAATTTTCTCACCTGATACGTGTAAGGATTTTATAAATTCTTTTAAAAGACTTTCTATTAATTTATGAATGCAAACACTAATTCCAAACTTATCTATATCTTTTGCACTTCTACTTTTTATAAAAAATTTATATTTATCCTTCCTGAGCACAAAGGCAATTTCTTCCCTCTTTTTTTCTGCTAATTGTTTAGAATCATTCAATTTTAAATTTGGATATTTTTTAGAAAAACTTTTTCTAAATTCTGAGTCGTACATCTGAACACCAAATGCACAAACGGTAACAGGGCCAGCGAGAGGTCCTCGCCCAACCTCGTCAATTCCAATAAGCCACAGTGGTGATGTGGAAAACTTTCCTCTGTTATGTCCACTAGCCATAACAGCACCCTTTTCTAACACTTTTTTCAACACTTTTTTGGACTTTCTGATACTTTGGTTTTTCTTCATAAAAGCTTATACTACATATGTTACCCTATCCATTTAAAAACAAAAGCGCCCTACCAAAAAGGCGAAGGTTTAAACCTTTGTCCCGACCGACGCAAAAAAACAAAAACATGGCTGACGCAAAAATCGAAATAACAACAGAGGTAGACACAACACCAAAGCACCCATTCATTCATCTTCATAATCACTCCCACTTCAGTCTTCTTCAGGCAGTACCTAAAGTAAAAGATCTAATCAAAGCGGCTGTTGCAAATAACATGCCTGCTGTTGCGCTCACGGATGCTGGAAACATGTACGGCGTTATTGAGTTTTTCAAAAAATGTAAAGACGCCAACATCAAGCCAATTATTGGTGTGGACTTCTTCGTTGCAGCAAGGACAAGACATGACAAAGAACCAAGAATCGACAACCGTAGAAGTCGCCTAGTACTTCTTGCAAAAGATCAAGAGGGTTACAAGAGCCTAATTAGACTAGTTACCGCCGCCAACTTCGAGGGTTTCTACTACAAACCCCGCATCGACCGCGAGCTAATTGAGAAACACAAAGAAGGACTCCTTTGTATAATGCCATCCTTCAGCGGTGAACTCCCCCAAGCACTCGTTGGACACAACAGTGAACACGCAAAAGAAACCGCGGATTTTTATAAGAAAAACTTTGGTGAGGATTTCTATGTTGAAATAACTCATCACGAAGAAATCGAAGGTCACGAAGAGAAGATGCGCCAACTTATTGAATTCGCAAGAGCTGAAAATATTCCTCTTGTTGCAGCACATGATACTTATTATATAAAAAAAGAAGACAGCAAGACTCGTGATATCTTGATGAAAATTGCCGATCAGTTTGGCGAAAGAAACAGAGATGATGATGCAGACTTCTCTTTCATTAATCAGGAAGAAGCGGATGTACTTTTCAAAAATGAACCGGACGCAATAGAGAATTGTAAAGTTATAATGGATAAATGTAATCTAGAAATTACTCTGGGAAAATGGCTTTTCCCTGAGTATGTTGTGGAATCTGGAAGAACAGCAGATGATGAGCTTAGATTCCTAACGTACGCAGGAGTTGAGAGAAGAAAACTAGAAATGACCGATGAGGCAAAAGAGAGAATTGAATTTGAACTATCCGTCATTAAGACAAAAGGATATTCTGCATACTTCTTGGTGGTGGCAGACCTCCTTCGATATGCTCATAACAATGGAATTCTAACAAACATTAGAGGTTCAGTTGCGGGTTCTATTACAACGTATTTAACAGGAATTACAAACGTGAATCCACTTGAATACAAATTGCCGTTTGAAAGATTCCTAAACCCAGAGCGTCCTTCTGCGCCAGATATCGATATGGACTTTGCCGATAACCGTAGGGATCAGATGATTGGATACACGCGTGAGAAATACGGCGCTGATAAAGTTGCACAGATTGGAACTTTTGGAACTATGATGGCCAGAGGTGCGGTTAAAGACGTCGCTCGTGCACTTGGATACCCATACACACTGGGAGACAAGATTTCCAAATTAATTCCAATGGGACAGCAGGGATTTGCCATGACAATTGAGCGCGCCATGCTTGAGACTCCAGAGCTTGCAGAATTATACAAGAATGATTCTGAAGTTAGAACAATCATTGACATGGCCCAAAAGATAGAAGGAAACGCTCGTCACATTTCTGTTCACGCCGCCGGAGTTGTGGTTTCCCCTATTACTCTGACTGACGTTGTTCCACTACAGCTTGACCCAAAAGGAGGTGATAGAATTATTACACAATACGACATGCGTTCTGTTGATGAAAACAACGCAGGTCTTATGAAGTTCGACTTCCTTGGAATCAAAAACCTCTCACAGTTGGCAGACGCTATTATCTTGGCGGAAAAAATCGAAGGGATAAAAGTTGATCTTGATAATATTCCACTTAATGATCAAAAGGCATTCGACATGCTTGCGCGCGGGGAAACAAACGGACTATTCCAATTAAACGGATCTGGAATGACGAGATTTTTGAAGGAACTGAAGCCGACGTCAATTCACGACATCAACGCCATGGTTGCCTTATATCGTCCGGGACCGATGGAAACAATTCCTGAATATATTAGAAGAAAAAATGATCCTCGTCTTACAAAATACGAAGACCCTAGAATGGAGAAATATTTGAAGGAATCATTCGGACTGATTGTGTATCAAGATGACCTCCTATTCTCTGCAATTGAGCTCGCCGGATATTCTTGGCTTGAAGCGGATAAATTTAGAAAAGCCGTTGGAAAGAAAAACAGAGAGGAAATGGCCAATCAGAGAATTAAATTAACTGAAGGTATTATCAAGCGTGGTCAGACAAAAGCATTTGCTGATAAATTATGGAAGCTCTTTGAACCTTTCCAGGCTTATGGATTCAACAAAGCTCACGCCGCGAGTTATGGACGCCTCGCCTATCAGACCGCTTATATGAAGGCGAACTTCCCCGCAATTTACATGGCCGCAATTCTAACAGGTGCGCACGGGGACGTTGATGAAATCGCATCATTCGTCGCTGAGTGTAAAAGAATGAATATTCCAACTCTTCCACCAGACGTGAATGAGAGCTTTGGAAACTTCACTGTTATTAAAGGAAGTGGAATGGATGCGAACGGCGAACAAGTTCCAGATTCAATCCGATTTGGTCTGTATAGTATTAAAAACTTTGGTGAAGGAATTGCTAACGTCATTATTGAAGAGAGAAAGAAGGGTGGAAAATTTAAAACTCTTGAAGATTTTCTAAATAGAATTAAGGATAAAAATTTAAATAAAAAGTCCATGGAGGCACTTGTTAAGTCCGGTGCGATGGATGTCTTTGGTGATCGTGGAGTAATGATTGCAAACATGCAAGATCTATTGGAATATAATAAAGAACAACAAAACCGATCTGAAAATCAAGAGTCACTATTCTCCATGTTTGAAGCGGAGGTTAAAGAAACTCAAGGAAATAAAATTGGCGGTTACGGACCACATCTTAAACTTCAGGAATTAGGCCACGCAACACAAACTGAAAAGCTGGCATGGGAAAAGGAACTTCTAGGATTATATCTTTCTGGCCACCCACTTGATAAATACAAAGCAATTTTGGAGAAGCGTGAAGTAAATATTGCAAAGGTATTAGAGATTATTGCAGAGGAAGAAGAAAAAGAGCGACTAAAGAAAGAAGCCCTGAGCGCACAAGAGCAATTGGATGCAATGATGAGCGATGCATTCAAGGCCGAGAAAGCAGAAAAAGAAAGATTAGCAGAAGAAAAAGCAAAGAAATCCCAAAGTGCAAATAAAGGAAGTGGTTGGAGTGGCAACAAACAACCATACGATAAAAATAAAAAGAAGTTTGACGATGAAGGCACTCCAGTCATCATCGCCGGAATAATTGAAGAAGCAAAAGAGATTGCCACAAAGAAAGATCCGACAATTAAGATGATGTTCCTTAGACTCGCAGATTTCTCTGGAACAATTGAAGCGGTGGTATTCCCAAAGACATATGAGTTACTCAAGAACAGCCTGAAACAAGAAAAATGCGTAATCGTAAAAGGAAAAACTTCCAACAGAAATGGAACGCCTTCTATTATTATAGATACGGTGAAGGAGTTGAATTAGACTTTATCTTACCTCAACAAATTTACCGTCCTTTACTTGGTTAAAATAAAAAGCTCTCTCTGTTTGTCCACCAGCCTTATAAAGTACATTCCCAAGAACGCCTGAAAAATCACTCTTTCCGTAGAAATAATTTTCTATACACCTAGCATCCCCATTACATTTCTTGTTTGACTCATCGAGGAGGCTTATTCCATCGTATATGAAATATGACGTTACAAATGGATCTTTGCCGAATGCATTTTTATATTCTGTTGCAAATTTAGCTTGGACATCAGTTTTTGAATCTGATATTACCCATGGAACATAAACTCCTTCTGCTGACTTACCTGCGTTATCAATAAGTGACTGATCTCTACCTGAATAAACAATAATCCTAGGACCCCTATATCCAACCTGATCTAATCTCTTCAAAACAGCCGCCATTGATGGATTATTGTTATGAATGTAAATACCATCAGGTTTACTTTGCATAATCTTTAGGACAGCTGATTCAACGTTCAAGTCATTGATTTCTATTTTTTCTACTACGGTTGATCCACCAAGATTAGCAAAATCCTTAGGAATAGAATCACCTAAGACTTTACCAAAAGTATTATTTCCAAGAATGAGTCCTAGTTTTTTTAGACCCAGCTGTTTTGATGCAAAGTTTGAAACAGTAGAAGCCTCCGACTCAAGTCTGTATGATAAATTTATTATTGGAAATTCAGACTCGTACAAGTCTGGACCAGAAAGTCCTGCTACAAACGCAAGATCACTATTTTTATCGAGAATGGGGGTCATGGCCTTAAGATCATTATCACATGCGACAATAAACAAATGCATTGACGGATTTAATGCTTTAAGTGATTGAGTTCCACTTACTGCATCTTTAGTGTTACATTTTGTATCTTGATATATAAAATCAAAATCATTTGCAATTCCTTTTTTTTGCGCAAGTTCTATCCCATTCTTTGCTGTCTCTCCCCACCAAGCAAAGTCTCCAGACAATGGCAGCAAAACTCCCACCTTTATTTTGGAACCCCCTTCTTTTTTACCTTCTCCCATATAGACACTTGCAATAATAACAACCACAACTAAAACTGCTATCCAAATGTATTTTTTCATAAGGATATTAAATCATATTCATTAAAATAGGCAACTTACATTTATATAGTTACTTCTCCAAATTCAACGTCTCATCCACCCTTATTTGCTTCACAAATTCTGGAACGTGAGAAACAAGAATCATCGCTCCCTCATACTTATCCAACGCCTCCGCAATCACAGGAAGGTGTCTGAAGTTAATGTGATTTGTTGGCTCGTCCAATATTAAAAGTCCCGGCTCTTGAATTACAAGTCTTGCAAAAGCAACCAACCCTTTCTGTCCCTCAGATAACGCTTCAATCTTTGTCTTCATTATTTCACTCGTTATTAAAAATCCAGCAGCAATAGAGCGAAGTGTCTCTTCATGCTTTTTCTCCATCACCCCCATTAAAGATTCATAAACCGTATCCTCAAAATTCAAAGTAGAGAAATCTTGTCTGTAATATCCAACTCTAATCCCCGGAGCGATCACTGCATCTGGGTTTTTTGTTGAGGCAAGTGATTCAAGTAGCGTGCTCTTCCCTATTCCATTTGGACCAACTAAGAGTAAGTGAGTTTTTCTCTTCAATGAAATATTAGCTTTTCTCTCAACCGCTTTGTGAGTTTTTGAATTAAAAGTTTTAAAGGCATTAATATGTAAAATCTCTCCAACGATATTTGGTTGCGATGGAATTATAAAAGGTCTGATAGTTTTATCCTCTCTTCTAATATCAACCTTCTCTTCCTCAAGCTCTTCTGCTCTATCGCGCATACGCTTTGCAACAAGACGCATTTGACCTCCTTTATTTGCAAAGAAGTTTGCCTTATCCTTATTCTCCTGAATCTCCTTAGCAAGCATCGCATTCTTTCTATTTTCCTTTTCAATTCTCGCCTTAATTTCTTTCAGCAAGCTGAAATAGTCGCCAACATATTGTTCAACTTTTCTTGTAAAAATATCTAGGTACAAAACACCATCGGTAAATGAGTTTAAAAAATCAGCATCGTGAGAAATTACAATGACCGTCTTTTTATAATTAACAATGAAATCTGTAAGATGTGCAATTCCCTCTTTATCTAAATTGTTTGTCGGCTCATCCAATAGCAAAATATCTGGATCTTGAATTAAAGCGGAGGCAAGCAAGAGTCTGGCTTGCTGTCCACCAGAAAATGACCCAACGATTCTATCATGTGGAGCATGAAGATTAACGACATCAAGTATTGCATCAATCTTAGGATCTATATCGTAGACCTTTTTGTCAAAACATTTTTCGAAAAATTGAAGCACTGTTAATTTCAAATCTGGCTTTGGAATAACCTGCTTGGCGATGGCGATTGTCAGCCCGTGACCGATATGAACATCACCTGACTCTGTAGTAAATTCCCCCGTAATTAGCTTAAAGATTGTACTTTTACCTGCGCCGTTTTGACCCATGAAGGTAATCTTAGATCCACGAGCAACAGAAAAACAAGCCTCTTCAAGGATAGGCTTGTTGTATCCGTAATCGAAAGATACATTATCAAATCTAATTATAGTTTCATTTTGAGCCATATAATACTTGCCGGAGCCAATTTGTTGCAGTGCTTAGGGTGTACCCGTAGCGACAGTTCTATAGCATACCCTATAAATGGGGATTTACAAAGCTTTATTTTTGTGGAGGTATATTTAGTCCAAGGGGGCATTCTTTCTTAACTACCTTCCAATTCCCCTAAAATACTGCTATTCTGTATCAATATGAAAGATATAAATGATGTTCAAAATGGCGCAGTAAATAGCGCGGACAATGATTCAATTGAGGCAGTTAGACACTCCCTCTCTCACCTTCTAGCGGCAGCAACGCTAGAGTTATATCCAACTACCAAAGTTACCCTTGGTCCAGCAATTGAAAATGGTTTCTACTATGACATGGATTTTGAGACACCACTCAAAGATGAGGACCTACAGCCAATAGAAGACAAGATGCGTGCCATTCTTCCAACATGGAAAGGAGAATTTACACACAAAGATGTTACCCCAGAAGAAGCACGAGAGTTTTTCAAAGGAAATCCTTTCAAATTAGAACTCATCGAAGAGATTGCAAATAAAGGCGAGCAAATCACTCTCTACACTTCGGGTAAATTCACCGACCTATGCCGAGGAGGTCACGCAAAGGATCTTTCAACCATTGATCCTCTATCGTTCAAATTAAATAAAGTAGCTGGCGCATACTGGAGAGGAGATGAAAAAAATAAAATGCTTACTCGTGTTTACGGATTCGCATTTTCATCAAAAGATGAACTTGATAATTTCCTACATTTACAGGAAGAAGCGAAGAAACGTGACCACAGAAAGCTTGGAAAAGAACTGAAATTATTCACCCTATCTGACCTTGTTGGATCCGGCCTTCCCCTATTCCAGCCAAAAGGAATGACAATTAGAAAGATGCTTGAAGAATATCTGTGGGAGCTTCACAAGAATGAGGGGTATGATAGAGTTTGGACTCCCCACCTTGCAAAGGCAGAATTATATGAAGTATCAGGACACGGAGCACACTACCTTGCGGACATGTTTGCTGTGCATGGTGGTACAAGTAAGGAGGATTTTTATGTTAAGCCGATGAATTGTCCTCATCACATGCAGTTATTTGCCGACAATCAATTCTCATATCGCGACATGCCAATTAGATACTTTGAGCCCGCAACAGTTTACCGTGATGAAAAGACAGGACAATTGGGTGGACTAACACGTGTTCGCTCTATTACACAAGACGACGGCCACCTATTCTGTAGAGCAAGCCAAATTCAACAAGAAGTTAAAACAATCGTTGGAATAATCAAAAAGTTTTATACAACAATGGGCATGATTGATGGGTACAAGGTTCGTTTATCCTTGCGAGGTGAGACTGACAGAGAAAATTATCTTGGTGGAGATGAAATTTGGGATACTGCAGAAGGAGCACTTAGAAAAGTTTGTGAGGAGGAATCACTTCCATTCTTTGAAGGGTTGGGGGAAGCTGCTTTCTACGGACCAAAATTAGACTTTATGTTTAGAGACGCAATTGGCCGCGAATGGCAACTAGCCACAATTCAATGCGACTTCAATATGCCAAAGAGATTCGAGCTAAGCTTCATTAATGAGAAGGGTGAAAAAGAAATACCAGTTGTAATTCACAGAGCAATCGCTGGATCTCTTGAACGCTTCATGGGAGTTATGATTGAACACTTTGCTGGAGCATTTCCTGTGTGGCTATCCCCTGTTCAAGTTAAGATTGTTCCAATTGGTGAGAGACAATTTGATTATGCAAGAGAGGTTTATACAGCGCTCAAAAAGGCAGACATCCGTGTTGAACTTGATGAATCAAATGAAAGCCTTGGAAAGAAAATAAGAAACGCAAAGACAGAGAAAATTCCATATACGCTTGTTATTGGTGATAAAGAAATCGAAGCCAAAGCCGTGACTGTTGAAGGAAGAAACGATGCTAAACTTGGACAAATGAGCGTAGAAGAATTTACAGAAAAGATGAAGCAAGAAATTTCAGACCGAACAATGAACTAAAGGCGGATACAGTCACTAATGTAGAGAAAAAGATATTATTTAAAAACACAAAACCCCGACACACAGTGCATCAGGGTGGAAGATTTTCTCGCTCACGGCGACAGATTTTTCTTACCTTAACTTTTTTTGAGTGTCGCCTCCCAGCTGGCGTTAAGTCGCAGTCGTGACTGGCGGCACAGCAAAGGCGAAACCATCAGTCAGAGGACGTAACCAACTTTTCGGATTTGCGTCGAAGATAGCCAACCGAGGTGGACCATCATGATGACGGCCAGCAGCGAGCAACCTAGGCGGAAGGCCGACCAACTTACTCATGCCGATGATCCATTTCACCCCCATCTGCAACAAGTCCGCTTCCGCAAGTCTCATGAGGATGAGACAAATACACTCAGCGCTAAGTGACTTCAAATTGTTCGTCCCAGCCCAGGCCCAGATTTCTTCGATCGGAATCTCCTGACGAGGATCATCGAGAAACAGAGCTTCTGGTATGACAACTTCAGTGATAACACCGTTCGTTTCGACGAAGAAATCCGAAGTAAGAAACTCCCTTGAGGCACGGGTTGTAGAAATACCCTTATTTCGGAGGCGTTTAATCCAAACATGCCCCTTCGTACCATCACTGGTTACCTGGAATCTGTAGTAGGTGATTCCGGCCCTTTCAATCTTATCTATCATTATCGTAATTTCTGGTTTCAGTTAATAAGCCACTTCCCTCCCTTGGAGTAAAGTACCAGACCATAGGTGATGGTCATAGTCAGAAAACACCTATCTTTAAGTATCTTTTGACTATTACCAACTTGCCTATTACAATTTATTTAAGGAACTTTATTAACCGCACTATACTACACGATAAGACCACACGTCAATAGACGCAAAAACACCCCGCGACCTGCGAGGTGTTTTTGTTTTTGTGAATATCTTTACAATCTTACTCTTTGTAGATTACAGAATCCCCTTTCTTTTTAGATTTTCTTGTTTAAAATCCTCAATTCTACTTCTGTTAGCTAGAGCAAGCTTTGCTTTTTTCTTTTCTATAATCATAAATCCAACAAAGGCTGACCATAGAACTAGACCCAGAATATACAGAGCCACCTTTAGGTTAAAACTAATTCCCGTTGCAGGAACTTCGTTTAGGTAGATTCCAGAAATTGGAGTACCTCCACTTATTGATGCTCCAATAATGTTTGCATTACATACAGCTGTTACGGTTTGACCCGCTGAAGAGTAAACTGTTACAGTCGCAGATTTTGTTCCCGGTATCGTATATCTTTGTTGAATCTGATATGCGTTACCATAGCTCAATCCATCTGTTCCTGTCCAAGAATATGTATATGTACCGTTTCCACCAGTTGGGTATGCAGTCCATACAACATTGTCACCCACGTTTGCTGTTTGAGGCTGAGCAACACAAGTTGCAGTTAAGTTACCGTAATTGTAATTGTAATTATAATTGTAGTTATAATTTGAATTTACATAGGCATTACATGTTCTTGTAACAGTTTGACTACCAGATGTAACAGTTAATGAAACCGTTTTTGATCCAATACTTGTAAATCTACCTGTTATAACTTGAGAAGAGCCGGAGATACCATCTGAACCTGACCAGTAATATGAGTATGACCCTGTTCCACCCGAAGCACTTCCTGATAATGTAACGGTATCATTTATATAAATGTTACTTGGACTTATCACACAAGAAGCGTTCAATGTATTGTATGTTGGTGTTTGAGGTGTTGTAGGAACGTATACGATTCTAGGTGATGGTGTATAAGTATATCCACTATAAGAACAAGTTGAACATCCTAGATACGAAGAGTCATAGTATGAAGATCCTCCACTGTAACAAGATGAACACCCTGAAGTACATGTGGAACAATAGTCATACGCTGTTGAACCTGAGTAGTTTGGGTAATATGCTATTGAATCAGAGTAGTTTGGGTAACTATATGATGAGTCTGAATAGTTCGGGTAACTATATGATGAGTCGGAATAGTTCGGGTAACTATATGATGAGTCGGAATAGTTCGGGTAACTATATGATGAGTCTGAATAGTTTGGGTAACTATATGATGAGTCTGAATAGTTTGGGTAACTATATGATGAGTCGGAATAGTTCGGGTAATACTCCTGTGCTTTTACACCACTTGGCATAACGACAAAAACGGTCAGTGCCAGTACTGTTGCAAAAAGGGTGTATTTAGTTAGGTTTTTCATCTTTAACATAGTGCTAGTATTATATATTATAAAGACATTAATGTCAATAGATGACTGTTCAGCCAGCACTTTTCCTTGTCTAATAATACAGCCCTGGCAGCCCCCGTCCTTTATAATAGCCCTATAAACATCCCTACTTATTTTTCACCGCTTTAACCACGTATCTATCCCCTATTTCACTCAATCGATCACAAGTAGAAAGAGTCAAAGTTGGGGTCGCAGCAGAGAAATCTATCCAAGTCTCACTTTTCTTAACATCTTTACCATCTACAACTGTATATGTGTAAGTTTTACCCGCCATAGAGTAGATTTTTATTTGATCGCCCTCCTTTAAATTCTTAAGGTTATTAAAGACCTTATACGCTTGATTTTGCACAATTTTTAAACCAGTAGAGTGGCCAAAAATAAACATATTTCCAGACGTTATTGTTCCGGATCCTGGATATCTAACCGGTGCCTTTGTTAATTCATTATCCAGAAAAGTAAGGCTAGTTGAATCAGGATTAACAATCTTAAAATCAATACCCACCTTTTCAATTACAATCCTTGCCGGCAAATCTTCTATAGAAATTTCGCTAGTTTTAAGACTGATTTTCACGTTTTCCTTGGTAAAATCGACACCAAATAGACTGGTATTTGACTGACTTTCTAGGCTGATACCAGCGCCTGGACCAGTAGTGGTATCTGCAATTTCTTTAGGAATAAAGCCTAAAACGGAAAAAATCGACAATGTTACAAAGAAGGTCAGACCAAAACCCACAATAAACAAAAAGTCGTTGCGTTTTATAAGCTGTTTGAAATTCATAAGGACATTATATACTAGTTTTGTATCATTGACAATATTATATTATATGATATAATCTAATAACTATGGAAAAAGCAACATCTATATTAAAAACATCTACAAAAGCCATTATTATAGCCGTAATTATTTTAGTGCTAATATTTTTGAGCTTTCTTATGGTCAGTCTTGTACCAAGAATCTTATCATCAATGGCCAACACTACCGTTTCAATATCATCAGCCTTCTTCCCTTCTGGTAACAAGACTGCAACAAATACAGCAACAAGCAGTGGAATATCTCTAAACGGTCCCGATACAACATCAACAAACGCAGGAACATCTTCAAGCTCAAATGACTCATCAAAGGGAGATTTCCTATCGAACTTCTTCGGGCCAAGAAAAAACAACAACACTGATCAGTCAGTGAATTTTAGTGTTGCAACCTCAACAAGACAAAACACAAACAATAATAACAACTCTGGTTCAAGTAATTCATACCGTCAACCAAGTAATAATTATTCAGCCAACACAGGAACACCAGACTTGTCTGTACAGATATTATCAGTTGGAACAAAAACCAATGGTGTGTTTGTAGCGACAAATAATTTTACAACAGACAGTACTGTAGTTGTTAATTTCCAAATAACAAACCAAGGAACTGCGGCGTCTGGTGCATGGGCTATGAGAGTCGACTCCCCTTCTTCAAATGCAATGGATAAGATTAAGACACTAACAGCAAGATCATTACCAGCCGGGGCTGCCGTGACTGGTCAAGTTGTATTTAACACTCCTGCAGTAGGAACAAATCAACAAATCACAATCTCTATAGATCCAAACAACACAATACATGAGAGCAACAAAACTAATAATCAAATTAGTTCAACCATAAACATAACTCAAGCTAACAATTATTATAACTACAATAATAATTACAATACTTGTGTAAATGGTTACATGAACGGTGTTTACACTGGATGTACTAACAACAACAATTACAATAACTGTGTTAATGGATACATTAACGGAGTTTATACAGGATGTAACAACAATAACTACAATTACAACAACTGCGTGAACGGCTACGTAAACGGAGTCTATACTGGATGTACCAACAATTATAATTATAATAACTGTATAAATGGTTACATGAACGGTGTTTACACTGGATGTAATAATTATTATGGGACAACTCAACCTAACCTAAATGTAACCCTAATTGCACTTGGAAAATCTGATCTCTATAATCAATTTACTCAAACTACGTACCTAAGAACAGTAGATAAGGTGGCAATTAAATTTACCATTACAAATAATTCTTCTGTATCTACACCAAGCTGGACCTGGAAAGCAAACCTAGTTGGACCAACTCCATATTACACAGGTACTTACTACAATAGTTATAACGCTAATGGTTATACATACAATAGTGACGGTTCAAGAACATATATTGCACCGATCGTAGAAAATGGACTAGCCCCAGGAGAAACAAGAACTTACACCGCTACCTTTGACGGTCTGACATATGGAACAAACTCTATGACAATCATTGTCGATTCAGCAAACAGTATTACAGAAAGCAACGAAGGTGATAATAGTATTAGTCAGTCATTCTTTGTGAGCTACTAATTGTAGACCAAGTGCGGTAATAAGATAATAAAAATACACCAAGACAATGGTGTATTTTTATTTACAAAACACAATCATTTACAATACATAAGTAAAGTAATACTATTACCCTATGAAAAATAATACTACACCAAGTAATGTTGCCGAGTGGCAAAAGTTCTTACATGAAATGTATGGCGACAATAATGCTGTGTATTATCAAAGCATATTGCAATTAATTGCCATGTTATCGTTGACCGTAAAAAAACTAGCAGATTCCATACGAAAAGGAAAAAATGAAGAAACCCCCAAAAGAATTGCCAATTGCATTTCGAAAACTTTTGCAATAGCAAACCGTTTTCAAGGAATGGACATGGCAAGCTTTTTAGCAATTAAATACCCCATCGACGGTTGTGCATATTGTGGAGAAAAGCCGTGTAAGTGCGAGGAAAACCGATCTGAACACATTCCATCCGCAAAAACCGAATCACAATTAGGTTGGAACTTCAAAAACTGGCAAGTACACTTAGATGATGTCTACGGACCAAAGAATCGTTCCGCCGGAATTGATTACATAATCTTAAGACTTTTTCAAGAGCTTTCAGAACTTCTAGCAATCGCAACTGAAGTTGATTACATATCCAGACCCGCCACAGTAATCAAACAAGAGTACGGAAAAGAATTAGCGGATGTTTTTGCATGGCTATTTGCTATTGCCAATGTGTTCGAAATTAACATAGATCACGCCACATTATCTATATACTCAAACGGCTGTCCCACATGTGGCAAAAAGAAATGTGAATGTACTAAATTTTTCATCACCGACGGTCAAATTAGTCATATAACAAATGCAAACTCCTTACCCAATCATTAGAATAATAATCAATTATGTCTTATAAAAATCCACCCTTTGCATGAGTGGATTTTTATTTGTATTGAATTTATTTACAATGCTACGCATCAATATTAGCCATCTTTGCATTTGTTTGAATGAATGTCTTTCTTGCAGGAACGTCGTTACCCATCAAGATTTCAATTGTATTACTTGCCTCGTCTGAATCCTCAATTGTAACTCTCTTCAAAACTCTCTTATGAATATCCATAGTAGTCTCTCCAAGCTCTTCTGCATTCATTTCTCCGAGACCCTTATATCTTTGGATATGAGGTTTCGTTTTCGATTTTTCACCGCCTTTCTTCCCCTTAGCTCCCTTCCCCTCTTTACCCTCCTCTACTCCTTCACCTCCATCTGCCTCTGCACCACCTTCCATCTCTTCATCATCATTTGAAATAGAGTCTGATGTTATTTCAACTTCATTAACATCAAATCCTTCCTTTGTCATGTAATTATTCAATTCCTCTTGAGCGTAGAAATAATGAATCTCCTTTCCTCTCTTAACTTTATATAGTGGTGGTTGAGCAATGTAAATATATCCACCTTCAATCAAAGGTCTGAAATATCTATAGAACAAAGTTAGAATAAGAGTTCTAATGTGTGCACCGTCAACGTCGGCATCAGTTGCGATGATGATTTTATGATATCGAAGTTTTGAGATATCAAACGTATCGCCAATTCCACCACCGATTGCAATAACTAGGTTACGAACTTGCTCTGATGCCAATAGCTTATCAAGACGAGCTCTTTCAATGTTTAGAATCTTTCCACGAAGTGGAAGGACGGCCTGAGTCCTACGATCACGTCCCATCTTAGCTGTTCCGCCAGCAGAGTCTCCCTCTACAATGAAGATTTCAGATTCCTCTGCCTTCTTGCTTTGACAGTCCGCAAGCTTTCCAGGAAGTGTCATGCCTTCAAGCGCACCCTTCCTTAGAACAGAATCCTTTGCCGCTTTAGCAGCCTTTCTTGAACGAAGGGCCAGAATTCCCTTTTGTACGATTAGCTTTGCATCATCAGGATTTTCCTCCAAGAATGAAGAGAAAGTTTCAGAGAATGCGGAAGACGTTGCACCCTGCGCCTCCATCGATCCAAGCTTTGACTTTGTCTGACCTTCAAATTGAATCTCTTGCATCTTAACGGACACAACGGCAACAAGACCTTCAGCTAAGTCATCTCCGGTCAATGAATCATCTCCGTCTTTAATTAAATTATTTTTCTTTGCGTACGTATTTATTGTACGAGTTAGCGCAGTTTTAAATCCCGCAACATGAGTTCCACCTTCTGAGTTGAAGATATTATTTGCATAAGCGACGATCTTTGAATCAATGTCATCGATATATTGAAGTGCCACTTCAACTTGAACATTACCAACTTCCTTTTCTGCGTAGAAAATATTCTTGTGAACTGTCTTTTGAGTGTGATTATAAAACGCAACAAGAGAGCGAAGTCCTCCTTCAAAATAGAAGGACATTGAAGGAACATTTAGCTTTTGATCTTTAATGAAGAATGCATCTTCCAAAATTCTATCCATTTCTTTTACAGAAAAACCGCGTGCATCCACCACATTAATTTCTAGCTTCTTAACTAGATATGCTTGTTGACGAAGACGGCTTACAACCTTTGCCCAATCGAAATCAATTCCCTCTTTAAATATTTCTACATCTGGTTTGAATTTTACAATTGTTCCATGATCTTTTGTGGTGCCAATCTTTTTTACTGCAGCACGACGCTTACCTTGATCATAGGCCTGCATGTGAATTCCACCATCTTGGTGAACCATAACCTCAGTATGAAGCGACAACGCGTTAACAACGGATGCTCCCACACCATGCAAACCTCCAGAATATTTGTAGGCATCATTATCAAACTTTCCTCCGGCGTGAAGAACGGTCATGATAGTCTCAAGTGCAGAGACTTTTGTCTTTGGGTGAATTCCAACTGGAATTCCATTTCCATTATCCACGACTCTTACATATCCATCTGGCAAAAGTGCAACCTCAATTCGACTACATCTTCCGGCCATAGCCTCATCTCTTGAGTTATCAAAAATTTCCCAGATTAAATGGTGCAAACCTTCAGGGCCGGTTGTTCCGATATACATTCCAGGGCGCTTTCTTACTGGTTCCAATCCTTCTAGGACTTGAATATTCGATGCATCATAGACATCTGATTTCTTTGTTTTCTTTTCTGCCTTTTCTTCTGCTTTTGCCATGTAAAAATGTGGTTATTTATCCGTAATAATGGCTTAATTATAGCAAAAAATGGCATTTAACGCTTATTGCCAAATGCCTTATTTGTGATATAGTTTTGGAACCTGCAACCAGTCCCGCCGCCCACGATGGGCGAAGGGATTACACAACAAAACACACTGCAATCAATTTGAGAGAGCGGTGCAGGTACCGTTCTTTCGCAACTAGAATACAAGTATGTTAGATCTAAATTATATGAGTGACCTATTGGCCGCCGTGGCAAGAGCTGGAATTACGGCTGCTGAAATCGAACACGAGCACGATTCCATTCCAGTAGATGGCGACATTGATTTATTTGCTGCCGCACTGGTTGGCCAGGGCTTTGCTTGTCACGCGGTTCAGCGGGGAAAAAATGCCTTCCTGAGCCGAAAGGGAGACTCACAGATTGAACCCACCACCCCAGACGTTCCCAAACATCAGGGGTGGAGAGTGAAAACTGAAGTCGGATTCGCGAATCTTCGTACGTCCTTCATATTTGATACGAGTTTTAGACAACTGAAGGAGCATAACGTTATCCCGTGTGTTGACAACATGATGATGGCTATTATGTTCCAGCACATCACTTCTGAGATGTGCGTGCAGTTCGTGTGGCGCGAGAATAACGTCTTCCCACCTCAGTAATAGCAGTTCAGCCTAACCAAAAACCCCACCCCGTAGTGACAGACGGCGTGGGGTGCTTTTTTTATTTATTAATTTAGTCGTGCCAGCCAACACCAATTGCCCTACCTCACCTCCCACCCCTCCATACCATTCATCTCCGTAGTGATATTTTGCATAACTTGAGTCACTTCATCATCGGTAAGAGTTCTATCGTCTGATTGGAATACTAGTCTTAATGCATAAGAAGTTTTAACAGGCTCGCCTTCTTTATTTTTTGTATAGACATCAAACAACCTGACACTATTTAGCAAATCTGTTCCATGCTTTGTAATTATAGATTTCACGGCCTCCGCTTGAGTTGCCTCACCAGGAACGAATACTGATATATCTCTGACCATGAATGGATATTGAGAATACTTTTTATATTTAATTAGCTTTGGAGTTTCAAAATAGATATCACTTTTTGAATCAGGTAGTACCTCAATTATTTTTTGAAGCTCTATCTCACAAACGTTTCCAACAACACTCACTCCGCCTGTCCCAATATTTGCTTCAGTAAATTTTACAGATGATTTTAGTATATTCAAATCAAGTGAAGTTCCGGCAAAATATTCGCTGTCCAAAATTTGATTGAAAATCTTCTCCGCCTCCAATTCAAAATTATATCCCTTAACTTTCTTTGCATTTGCAATTCCAAAAGCCAAAGATGATCTCTCTACCTTACCACCAAAGATTGTGCCCACTTCATATATTTTTACGGCATCAAGCCCAAGCAAATCTACATATCGGAGATTATGCTCTAGATTTTTAATCAATCCTTCACCGATAGTATTCCTCATGAATCCCCTTTCAATGTTTAATGGATTTAAAATTTCTACATCACCGCTTTCTTTTAATGAATGAGTGTAAACTTCAGAAAATCCAGCACTTTGAAAAAGCTTGCGCAATGCGTTCATATAATAAAAGTTCTTAAGAACTGGGCGATTATCCTCCTTTGGCAATTCCACCGGCACAAGATTCATGTAGTTTAGAATTCGTCCAACTTCATCAACTATGTCATATCCAATTTCTAAATCTAATCTGTATTCTGGAACATGAATAGTTATATTATCATCTGAGATAGCCTCAGCTTTAATATCGCATCTTCCGAGAATCTCAATTATTTTCTCAGCACTAATCCCCCCCTTAAGTCCTATTGCATCATTAATGAATTTAACTGAAACATCAAATTGCCTTACTTCTGGCTTACCTAGATAAATATCAGTAATATTTCCAAATTTTGCAGATGGAAATATTGTTGCTATAAATTCAGAAATCGCATTCATTGCAAGTTGCGTTCTTTCAGGAGTTACCTTGTTCTCATATCTCTTTGACGATTCATTTTTTATTCCAACTTTTTGAGAAGTTTTTCTGACTGACACACTATCAAAATTTGCTGATTCAATAATAATTCTCTTTGTCTCAGCTGTGACTTCAGCCTTCTTTCCACCCTTAACTCCCGCAATTGCAAGAGCATCTTTTTCATCGGCAATAACTAAAATATCAGATGAGAGTGTAACTTCAGTTCCATCAAGTAACACTATAACTTCTCCTTCTTTTGCATACCTAACATTAATACCGCCTTCAACTTTATCAGCATCAAAAGCGTGAAGTGGTTGGCCAGTTTCCAGCATTATATAGTTAGTCAAATCAACCAAAACATTAATTGATCTTTGACCCAATGCCTCTAATTGAGTTTTGAGCCATAGAGGTGACGCCATCGCTTCCACTCCCTCAACTCTTCTTGCCATATATCTTGGACAAACAAATCTATTTTTCTCTTCACCAACCTTATCTTCCACTACATTTACATCAACAGTAAGACCACTATCAATCTGTGATGCAATTTTTTCTGGATCATAAACCGGAAGAGTAGCTGGAATATTCAAAAGCGCCCCTAACTCTTGTGCAACATATCTATGTGAATAACAATAATGTGCGCGGTCAGGTAAAACTTTTATGTCATATACTGTATCACTCACCTTCTCCGTTCCAGTGACAACATTCTCAACTCCTTCAACTTCAAAAATACCCATTGTGAAGGTGTTCTCTATCGTCTTTGAATCAGGCAAACTTTGCGCGCCGTCCTTAAAGTATTTCTTTAACCAATTTTGTGAGATAAGCATTTTAGTATTTTTATTTTTATATATTTCTGTTTAAATTTTTCGATGACATAAATTTATTAATTAAAACTGATTAACAAATCTTAAATCCCCAGAATACATATTTCTAATATCGTCGATTCCATATTTAAGCATAACCATTCTATCCAAGCCCATTCCAAAGGCAAAACCAGACCACTCCTTTGGATCAATTCCTCCCGCACTCATTACTTCAGGTCTAACCAATCCCGCTCCACATACCTCCAACCATCTATCTTTCCATCTAATATCAATTTCAAACCCAGGCTCAACAAAGGGAAAATATGACGGACGAAAACGCATTTCTGTTCCCTCGCCAAAGAATTTTTTTACAAAAGACTCAAGAACAAATTTTAGATTTGCAACAGAAACATTTTTATCAATATACATTCCTTCAACCTGAAAGAACTCAGCTTCATGTGTTGCATCGGTTGATTCATTTCTAAAAACTTTTCCTGGAGCAATGATTCTAAAGGGCGGCTGATGGGATTGCATGAATCTAATTTGAATTGTTGACGTGTGAGTACGAGGAAGCATTCGCTCGCCCTGAGGCCCCGCATCTTTCAACCAAAAAGTATCCTGCATATCACGAGAAGTGTGATCTTTTGGAAAGTTAAGAGCATCAAAACAATTAAACTCTGTTTCAATTTCTGGACCTTCTGCTACTTGAAATCCAATTTCAGCAAAGATCTTGTTAATCTCATTCATTATTTGTGTTATAGGGTGAAGGTGGCCACTATCAACCCTTGCCCCGTCCGCCATTGTATTTGCATCTGTCATAGTTTTCTTAGTATATATCATATTGAAAAAAACGTTAAATCAGCTATACTGTATAGAACAAAAGATGGCAAAAGCCAAACCTTTTGATTAAGGCTGGTTTTAGCCCCCAAACCCCATATTTATGCAATACATTGTTGGACTTTTCAATTACAGCTCACTTTTTCTTATTGTCTTCTTTAGCGTTTTCTTGATGGTGACATTAATTGAAAACAGAAAGAAAATCAAAGGAGAAACAGCACTTCGGAGCCATAATGATACAGAAGCCGAGAACACAGACTATCCATCTGTGACTATTCTTGTTCCAGTTTTTAATGAACAGAATACAGTAGACAAAACAATTCAATCACTACTAAAATTAAATTACCCTGAAGATAAACTGAAGATAATGATTGTCGACGACGGCTCAAAGGACAACACCTGGGAAATCGTCAAAAAATACAACAATCATCCACAAATTCTTTTACACCAAAAGGAAAACGGTGGAAAATATACTGCGCTAAATTATGGTATTGCAAACTGCTCAACAGAGATGATTGGCTGTTTGGATGCTGACTCAGAAGTTGATGCTGACGCCCTACTTCACATCATTCCCTATTTTAAAGATAGAGATGTGGGGGCGGTTACTCCATCTTTAAAAATACAAAATCCTGATAACATATTAGGTCTTATGCAAAGCGCTGAATATAACATGGGAGTATTCACTAGAAAGATTCTGGGTTTCCTTGATGCACAATACGTAACCCCTGGACCATTCTCAATATTTAGAAAAGCAGTATTTTCCAAAGTCGGAAATTACAAACACGCACACAACACAGAGGACTTGGAAATGGCGCTTCGCCTACAAGAAAATCATTTCAAAATTGTTAATGCTCACAAGGCAGTTGTCTATACAGTTGGGCCAAGGACACTATATAGACTATACAAACAAAGAGTTAGATGGACTGGAGGCTTTATTCAGAACGCTATAGATTACAGAAGGATGATTCTAAATCCAAAGTATGGAAATCTTGGAATGCTAATATTACCAGTTGCAATGTATTCCATTATTGTAACAATCTTTTTCCTAAGTTTCACACTTATTAAAACAATATTTAATATAATTGATACGTACAAGAAGATAAGTGTAATTGGATGGAGCTTTAATTTTAATGCATTCAGTTTCGATTGGTGGTTGTACAATATCCAAGCTCCAATGTTTATTGGATTAATTACACTTTCGCTTGTAATCTTTTCTATCTGGTATGGTAAAAAACTTACTGGAGTAAATGACAGAAAAATGATTGATATCGTTTATTTTATCACCCTATATTCTATAATCTCCCCGTTATGGCTCATTACATCCGTCTATAATACACTAAGAAGAAAAGATGCATCTTGGCGATAATTTTAGTATAATATCAAAAAACAAGACAAAAACACCATATATATGAACGAAAAACCAATAAGAAACCCGATTGACTGGAAAACCTATATCATTTCATTCTTTATTACAGCCCTGATATTTGCCTCAGCTTTCGCTGTAAACAACCTATTAAGTTCGAAAAAGGAAGCTGATATTAAAGGTGTTAAAGACCAAATTGCCCTTGATATATTGTCCTCAGAGACCCAATTTGACCTTCTGGGAGAGGTTTCTTGCAAAAACGTAGATGGAACCATATTGTCCCAAGAGATCAATTCATTGGCTACAAAGCTCTCATATATGGAGTCCAACAAGCAAAGCGCTGGAAGCCCAGAATTGACCTACCTTAAAAAGTACTATTCCCTACTTCAAATCAAGGATTACATACTAATGCAAAGACTTGCCGTTAAGTGCCAATTTAAGCCAATTTCTATTTTATATTTCTATGGTAACGAAGATGTTTGTCCACAATGTGTAAATATGGGTTTTGTCTTAACGAAGCTAAGGGAGTCATATCCAGAAGTTAGAATTTATTCTTTCGATACAAACCTACAACTCTCCGCCCTTAATACTCTAAGGGATGTTAATAAAATTTCAGAAACTAAATTGCCAGCAGTTATCGTTGATGATCAAACAATCACAGGCTTTAGAACTTATGACGATTTGAAAAAGCTAATACCAGAACTTAAGGCCATTGATAAAAAACGTGCAGATGACGAAAAGGCAAACAAAACAAAAGCAACAAGCACCAGCACGAGTTCAAAGTCTATTCTCTCCAAGATAATCTAGTTAGAGCGGTAATAGGTCCAAGTAAGATACGCCAAGGGCGATTTAGTCGGCGATTTAGCAAAATCACTCTCCGGGTGATATAATTTATTACATGAATATAAATGTTTCTAAAAAAAGCTACTTTACCGCGATTGCTTTTTTGATTGTAATTTTATACGGCGCACCTTTCGTAAAAGCAAATGCCACAACCAACCTGGAGGCATACAACAGTCTCAATTTTGAAACAAGAAACTTTGTAGGTAGATTAGATCAACTACCTCAAAACTTTACTTTCAATAAGAATCTTAAGAAAGGAACTCCAGTAACACCCGATGTTCAAAATCTAAAGTGGATTCTTAATTCAGACACAAGAACAGCTTTAACTGACAATCCAAATATGACCCTAACTGAGCTTACATCTGCATATGGCCCCCTAACAGAATCCGCAGTAAAAAGATTCCAAACGGTTTACAAATCTGAAATTCTTGATCCACAAGGCATAAAAAGCGCAACAGGAATAGTAGGTAAAGGAACTCGTCAAAAACTAAATTGGTTACTTAGTCACTCCAGAGTTTTTTATACAGAAGCAAACAATGCGTTAGCAAATAGCGCTAATAATTACAACAATAGTAACTACAGTAATTCCAACTACGCCAACAACAATTATTCAACTAATTTTATAGACTTTTCTAATATAGAAAACTTTATAAATAATTCCGGCTTTGTGCAGACATATGCAACTACCACCGGTAGCTATTCTACAAACGGAACAACATCAACAAGTACTGGAACCGCTTTGTATACTTCAGCACAAATCACAACAAACGGTACAACAAATACAGGAAGTTCAATAAGTAGTAGCGATGACTCATCATCTGGCGGACTAGGAATTCTTGCAATAGTCGGTGGTGCAGCACTGCTTGGTAGCGCAGCAGGCAATGCAGGAGGAACAGCAGCAAGTAATGCAAGCCAAGCTGCACTTGGGCAATTTGGAGGAAAAATTACAATGAACATGGTTTGCCCATGTAGCGCAAACTATATGATCACACTAAATGACTTGAGCACCAAGATGCCATTAAGTATAATGTTTCAACCAGGTGTTTCCAGCTTAAAGATGAACTACAATCCAACTATAGGAGAGAGTGTCTTAGGAGGCTATATAAGAGGTGCAGCGACGTGTATGGTCTACGTCGGAACAGGTTGTTCATCTTATGGAAATCCAAGTGGTACAATAGATACAATGAGAGGTGTTGGAACAACACTGACACCAGCTAAGTAGCATAATCAATCGGGTTTAAACAACCCATCCTTTTTTTCTCTTTTGCCCAAAACAGCAAGATATTGCCCATTTATTTTCCCCCAAAGAAATTCCACAATTTTATAATTGGTGATAGCTTTTTTGGTTCACCAGTTCCCGTCCTTGTACCCATGTTACTCGCAGGGGTGGAGGTCGTGACTGTGTATCTATTGGCGTTAGACTTACCATTAGTGTCAATAACACCAGCGTCACCCGTCACACCCGTAACATCCTCAACGACCTTATTAACTACTCTCACCTCCAAAATTAGTGTTCCAACTTTTAGCGTATACAAGCCAAGCGCCCTAGGTGTCATTACATTTAACTTAATAATACCATCCTTATTTTTAACAAATTTAACATATTCATTGTTGAAAGTGGCAGTGACCTCCTTATCTTTATTTTTTAAATTTACATATATATAAGATTCTGGCTCAACACTAATTATCTGATATGCATTTCCCTTTTTATCAATAGATAGCTTTGTCTTTTTCTCTAGTCCATCAACTGATATAAACATCAGTGTTGTTGGCTGAGGCACCTTTTCTTTTGCCAATTCATGTAAGGTTGGCGTCTCAATTGGACTTTCCTTCATCATATATAGATCATATCCATTTATTATTCCCGCCTTATTTAATTCTTTATTAATTGAAGGTACTAATTTAGAGATATTGACCAGTGATTTTGGTAATGAATTATCAAACAATACATCAACTTTATTGAATAATTTCAATTTTGGTAATGAACTGAACCCTGTAACAGGTTGTAGATCTAGCATATTAACAAGAGGATTTACAAGTTTTGAAACGCCAAAGTTTTTTCCAATATCCCCAAGACCTACCTTTGGAAGATTTGATAGATTAAGCTTGTTTAAGCTGTTATTCATATTTAAGAATTTTGTATCAACACTACCCCCACTATTGCCTCGATTTGTATTATTAGGATTATTGTTACCAGAAACAGCAGGAGGAATAATTATAGGACGATTTACAACAACAGGTGGAGAGATTATACTTCCGCTTGAGTGTTCACTGCTTGGGCACGTTCTGTTGTTACCCTCTCCCACTACAGATGTTGCACTGTAATTATTTGAATTTGTAATGTTAATTATTCCAGAATCTCCTCCATTGCCACAATCTGTGGAGTTCCCACCATTTGCGGTTACAATTGTGTCAGTAACAGTACCGTCTGAATTATAGATGATAACTACTCCTCCATTTCCGCCATTCCCTGTTCCGTTTGCTCCATTTGCAAATATTCTTCCAGTTGTGGATGTTGCAACAGTAGTTGTTCCTCCAGATTGGCCGTTCTGTGATCCACTTACAACCACATCACTTGTTGTTGCATTTTGTATTGTAAGAGTGGCACCATTTGATGTTGTTGTTCCTGTGATGGTGATGTTTTTAAGAGTTATATTATGTCCCCCTCCTTCAAATCCTCCGATGGAAAAACCAACTCCTTCTGCTATTGATGAGGAAGCTGTTGTTTGTGCATTACCAAAGAGTGATGTGTCAACTGTTGCTGTACAAGTTTCTGATGTTGAAGACGCTAGGTAGTAGTATGGACGGGTCACTTCATCCAACAGATCAGATCCGCAAGCTGTCCAGACTGGGGTGGCGTTGTCATAATTAAATACAATAGACCTCTCACTCAAATTACCTTTCACATCCACTGCTTTAACATAAAGAGTATGTTCTCCCCCACCTGGTCTTGGAATATCTCTGCCGCCCAGAGCGCAATTTAGAGGCTGATAATTTTCAGCATCTATTTTATATTCACAACTTGATGTTCCCGTACCCCAATCAATTGAAGGCGCCCATTTTATAGTGCTCGTTCCTACAAGTGGTGAAGAAATGGAAATCTGCGGAATAACAGGTCCTCCAGCAATGTTTGCTCCGAAGATGAAAAATCCATTACTGAATGCTTTGAAAATATTTGTAGCCAAATTATAAATGGCATTTGAAATATTAACGACAACACCCCTAGCAATTATAATCCAATCAGAGTGACCGCCGTCTGTGGTAAAGTTACGGGTTGTAGTTGCATCAGCATTATACTCTCTTGTTGTAGAGCCATTTATTGTTCCTGTATTTTGTGAAATATCATCGTGAAAAGTTACATTTCCATTAACCATCCCATTGTTATAACTGTAATCGTAAAAATCAAAAACTCCACCTACCGCAACAGAAGACGTACTGTCACGGTTAAAGCTACTGTCATAGAAGTTTACCGCCCAACCTGATGCAACAGAGATTGTGCCACCATTGTTTGAACTACTATCGTGAAAATTTAGAATTCCGCCTGAAGCAACATTTATTCTTCCAGTATTAACACCACTACCATAAAAATCAATTGTACCACCAGAGAGAATGGAAATAGCTCCGCTGTTATAGCTAGTATCGTAAAACTTCATTGTACTACTAGATGCAACTGTGGTTGTACCATTGCTGTAACTACTATCATGGAATACAAGGTGGGTTATTGAAATATTATCAGCCAAACCTTTGACAGAACCGGTAACTGTTCCATAAGACATAACACCAGAGAGGCTTATAGTTCCACTCGTTGCATAAGCAAATCTAGCAGCTCCATTTATAATGCCCTTGTTGTAACTTGAATCATTGAAGTCTGCCACAAACCCTGTAGTAATATCCATTACCCCATTAAAAATACTGTTATTATTGAATTCAACATTGCCGGCTGTTACATTAAAGTAATTAGAAACACTACTACTTCCATAGACATTCAAAATCCCTCCTGTTTGATAAAGTGCTCCAGTTCCAAGACTTGAAGAATTACTTAAATTTAGTGAACCAGCATTAAGTGTTGTTCTACCAGAATATGTATTAACCCCATTAAGTGAAAGTCCACCGGCGCCACCCTTAGTTAAACCATATGATCCGCCAATTACACCTCCCGCTGTCAAAGTCTTATTTACTCCATTAACCGTTACCGTTGTTGTTGCACTAAGTGTAATTGCACCTGTTCCTAAATTAAGATTATTTGTTCCGCCAAAAGTAAAGTTTCCATTCCAATTTTGTAAATTATTTGTAGAAAGCGCAACTGCCCCGCCAGATGTATTATCTATTAATCCCCCGTTTATTATAAGAGTACTTGTACCAACAGCTCCTGCATTATTAATATTCAAGATTCCTCCGTTCAAAACAATTCCTCCAGAAATACTATTTACACCAGCCAAAGTCAAAGTACCAGAACTCACTGTGGTTGTACCAGACATTGTAATTGTAGAACTTGTCGCTTCTGTAATTGTACCTGTGTAACCAGAATTTATTTTAAGATTTTTAACATTTACATTTGTATCAATAACGGCCGAGCTTGTGGCACCAGTATCAAATATAGCGGTATCATCCACACCGGGTACACCAACACCATCTGATCCGCCAGTTGTAGCTGACCAATTAGCACTATTACCCCAGCTTCCCCCATTGGTCCCAACCCAATAATAATTATTTGATGTATAACTTAAACTTACATTATTCAGTATTGGAGTGTTAATCCCATCGGAAGATATGAGAGTTGTTTTGTAGTAAAGAGAACCACTCCACAAAAGGCCCGCAAGATTTATACTGTTTGTTCCAGCGGACAAAGTATTAAAATCATTTAAGACACCTGAGGAACTATACCAAGAATTTCCATCTTGGCTAAACTGAATTTGAACACTTGTATTTGGTGGAAGAGATGAAATTGTATATCCAAAACTATTGATAGAAGCTACGCCATCGGCGGGTAAAAAATTAGTTGATGATAATGTTCCACTAGATGAATATGTAAAAAATGTTCCTTCAAAAGAAGTGAAGGCTACACTCACGGAGTTTAAAACAGGAGTATCTGTTCCATCTGTAACAAATATTACTCTATAGAAAAAGTAGGCTTTTTTCCATCCCATATTAGACAGATCTATTGTATTTGTTCCAACAGAAAGATTATCCCATGAATCCACCACGCCAGTAGAGCTGTACCACGATACATTATCATAGCTAAATTGCATTTTTAAACTAGTACCCTCGGGAATTGCCGTGGCATTATACGTCACACTGTTTATCATTGATGTTCCCTCAACCGGCAGAAAGTTGGTGGATGTAATCATACCTCCGTCCATATATGAGCCCGTAGAAAAAGTATGAAGGGGTACCAGAGAGACAGAAAAAATAGCAACTATTGCAGATATTATAAAAATATATCTAGCTATTTTTTTTGTAAATAAGTATCCAATCATGATATCTTTTAATTACTCAATAATAACATTTTTTATTAATAAATGCTCTTAAATTTTTTACCCTAGGATGTGGACAAGTTTTAAGTCAACATTTGGTTTATTTAATGGAAAGGTGATATATTTACCCTCTTTAATCCAACCTTAGTAAACCCCTCATTGATATTAATAATTTCCTTAAACTTTGGATCTAAATACCCTAAAATCATCTTTTTGCGAAGCTTATAGGTATTAAAATGACCCATCATACCTAGATATGAATTTACACAAGCTACCGCCCTCCTATTATTCTTACCAACAGTCTCAACGGTCCCAACAACCTCTACCTCACCTTTCTTCAAAACACCATTAAATTCTTGAATCTTTTTATAAAAACTAGTCTTTGTTTTGTTTCTAATATAAAGACGATACGGTTTTATAAAAGCTCCCAAAAACAATACTCCGTTGTTGATATGTTGAAGATATATCTTTTTTGGATGCAAATCAAGCAAAAGTTTGTCTTTTAAATATTGTCTTATAGTAGGAATTATGGATTTTAAATACTCTTTATCTTTATGAACAATTACCATATCATCTACATATCGCCCGTAATACTTGCAGCCAAGCTCATATTTTACAAAATGATCAAAATCATCCAGATAGACGTTCCCAAACAACTGGGAAGTTAGGTTTCCGATAGGTAAACCCGTGTCTAATTTTGCACCAAATAGACTTTTAGATTTTGGTAGTCCCTGCCAGTTTTCTTTGCTTCCCTTCACGACACAATGTTTTGTTGGGTCATGGAATATTGTTTGGCTAATAAGATTCAGCAGCCAAACAGTATCAAACACATAACCTGCCTTAACCTTAACTTCACCATTTACATCTTTTGACTTATTCATTTTTTCTTCAATCTTTTTATATAAAATATTTTTATCAATAGACATAAAATACCCCTTGATATCTAATTTTAATACATAACAATCTGATTTGTAATTTTGTGAACAAGAACGAATAAAATGATCTAGTCTCTTAATTCCGCACAACGTCCCCTTTCCTTTTCTACAGCTATAACTATCATCAATAAAGGAAGAATCAAATATTGGATTTATGTAATTAAAAATTAAATGATGAATAATTCTATCTCTAAAGTCAGCGGCAAAAATTTCTCTTTTTAGTGGTTTGAAAGATATGAAGCAGGAGCTTTTGCTAATTACGTATGACCCGCTGGTAATTTCTCTACCAAGTTCCAATAATCTTTTTTCATATTCTATCTCAAATTTTAACTGACTCGATGTTCCACGTTTGTTTTTCCTAGCGAAATAATATGCATCAAACAAATCATGTAAAATCTTTCTGTTGTTAGCCTGCATTAACAGAATTATAACAAAGATGACTCAATGAACAAGCGGCGCTAACAATGTGATGATGATGAAATTATTATAATCCCAAATGAAATACCCCAAGTATTTCTTGAGGTATTTCACTATCCAGCCCTTGAGGCAACGCACAGAAAAGCCGTAGGCCTTGGTGTTCAAGTTCCGGTTGACACCAGCGTTGCCAGAGTTCAGGTTGTGGTTCCAGGCTGTAGTACCACTTGCAACAGATGACCAAAAGTTCGTGTTCGTCCCCAGATTGTTGAAAGAGCCATCGGTATTGCGGTAGCCTGAAAGGAAACCCCTAACGCAAGAATAATCATTGATTTCCTTCTGTTAGCCTAACGGAAAACAAAAGTTTATATAATTTCCATAAATTATCATATATTCCTCAAAACTAAATACATTGATATGCAAAAGACTTGAGAAGATTATTGGGCTGATTAAGGCACGCCTATCTTTGCCGTAACAAAAGATAGTTCTGGCCGATATTCCGATATTTGCAAAAAACAACATAGAAAAAACATATCTACGTTTCTATCTTATTTCTAACCACTTGTTTTTTGCCAAGCGTATAACTGCAAAGAAACTTCTTCAATTCTTTCATTAAGAGATATAAATTTATTCAAACCAATTTGTTTAAGATCCTTAATTAATCTAAGATATAAACGCACCACCTCTAAATGATCTATCGCTGATTCCAGTAATTTATATTTTGACAAACTATTGTTTGCTCTATAAATATCTGCAATCATCCATGATATCTCCCTCTTCAGGTCTTCTCCAATGGTATACTTGTATTCACGTTTAAAGTTTTTAGTAAAAATAAATACATCCAACAGAAAATCATAACTTGCCTTATATACAGGAAGATTACTGTGGATAGTCATGGTCTATTTGTTGATTATAATTATTTTTCTTTTTAGAGTCTAGAATATTTTGTACCTTACGATCAAAATCAGAAATATAATTTTTATCTTGTTCAACCTGATATTTTTCATATTCCCCCAACACTAAGGTCTCAGCCACAGCATGACTAACCTTACCTAAATCACTCAAAATGTCACGGTCGTTTAATTTTAAAAACTCACCAAGCTTACTCTCCCAATCCAACATAAACATAGCCTTTTTGTGCTTAGCCTGTGATTCAGCAAAAATCAAATATTGCTCCACTATATTATTTAGACCAGCAAGTTCTTCTTCGTTTAAATAATTTTTAGCTACCAACATATCCGTTTTGCGTATGACACCCTGTGGACCATTTTTCCAATTGGTGAGGCCTAAATTTAGCTTACTACTACCCACACGACTAGTAATTATTTCAGCAGCCGTTTGACCTGAAATAGCAAAGTGTAACTTATTTTGTACGGTGGCAAAAAAATGTTGAGCTTCAATACTATTTTTATCATAATCTACACTACACTGTGCATAAATATCTGTGATTTTTTGATAAAATCTACGCTCACTGCTGCGAATATCCGCAACACGGGCTAACTGCTCTTCAAAATAATCTTGACCAAAGGTGTAGTTTGGAGTTTTTAACCTTTCATCGTCCATTGTAAATCCCTTAATAATATATTCTTTTAGTCGTTCTGTCGCCCAGATACGAAATTGGGTAGCATTAGAAGAATTAACACGATATCCCACGGAAATAATTGCATCTAAATTATAATGTTTCGTCTTGTATTTTTTACCATCACTGGCAGTTACCGAGAATTCCTCGGTAACTGATTTTTCTTGTAATTCATTGCTCTCAAAGATATTTTTAAGGTGTAAAGAGACATTATCGGTTGAACAATTAAAAAGTGACGCAATAAGCTTTTGTGTAAGCCAAATATTTTCATTGTGTAAAAATATCTCTACTTTTACCTTGCCATTTGGTGTAGTATAGAGTAAAAATTCTGTGAAGCTATTCTGTTTTATAATTTGATTATTTTTCATGATATTTTGGCCGTTCTATTGCTTTCATACTTTCCTTACCCCCATTTTGAACTATCAACTTTTGGTTTACAGTTCATTAATTTTGGGCGATTCAGCAGGCGATTCAGCAGAATTGCCTGCTGGGCGATTTTACAAAATCGAGCCTACTAGGCGCTCCGCGCCCGAAGCAAATAGGGCAAATCCCGCAAATGGGGCAAATGAGCATTAATCCTTGAGGCAACGCACAGAAAAGCCGTAGGCCTTGGTGCTCAAGTTCCGGTTGACACCAGCGTTGCCAGAGTACAGGTAGTGGTACCAGGCTGTCGTACCACTTGCAACAGATGACCAAAAGTGCGTGTCCGTCCCCAGATTGTAGAAAGAGCCATCGGTATTGCGGTAGCCTGAAAGGAAACCCCTATATGAGCCGGACATGTTTCTCATGGTTGTTCCTTCATTTGTTCCTCTCCAGCCAGTGGTAGTTGTATCATATGGGAAATCAGTGACGCAAGATCCTGATGTACAGGTGGTGCGCTCTAGTGTTGTGAATTCATCATGGGTGGGAACATGCCATCCTGTTGGACAGATTCCCTTGGCACCCGGAGTTGTTCCTCCACACATTACCTGAGTCCATTGATATAATCCTCCGCCACTTATACAGTTATTTGTATCGTTAGCATAGCAATATTTTTGAATGGATGCGGCGGTTGCACAACTTGTTCCTTGAGTTGTGGCACCTGTTACCATTGTTCCAACGTTTAGGTTCTGTTGCATCCAACATTGAGAACCAATTAGAACAGTTGTGTAGGTTTTTCCATCTCTTGTATCCAGTAGCGCTGAACCACACGCCCAAGATGATGAGGCAGCAAGAGTAATTTGCCCTGTTGCTGTATCTATCACTACATTATTAGAAGATGCAATTCTACTTGTGGCGTGGAAGGTGTCAGTTATTGTTATTGGTGTTGGGTCAACAATGTAATCAATATCAACCGAGCCTGTGGTCTTTAGATCAAAAGTATTGGTGGAATGATGGAGGTTCATGAGAAGAACCTTATACATCTTTTCAGCATTAATACTCCCGAAGGTGACAACTGGTTGTTCACTTGGGGTGCCGTCGTAGACGGGGTATACATCTATTCTTGCAGACGTTACTGTTGATGATGTTCCCTGCACTCCAGCTCGTGTTGGACGAGCATAGATAGTATTATCATTCTTGTTTGTCAAGAATTTTTCAAATGTTACCCTCACTGTGTGGCCATCTGCAATTGTTGCCCAAGTATTATCTTGATCTTTTACAAGATCATAGATGTCTCCTGTAATTTCTCCATTCTCATCTAGTTCCAATGCTTTTGTTATGAAAATGATTTCAAATGTTTGTGTGGAGAGATGAGGGACTGTCCACTCTACATAATCAAGCTTTCCGTCACCATCCAAATCATATGCATGGAATTGCATGTCTTGACCGTTATTATTTAACCACTTGATTTTAATCTTGTTTTCTTGTCCAACTTTGTATATTGGAGGGATGTTGGTGAAGGCAAGAACATTTTGTGTATGAGGTTGGCCGTCTGCTTCTCCGGCAGAGTCAGAAACCGTAACAATCTTTCCAGTGTCTGTTACAGCTTCAGCGAGAGTTGGTGCTGGGGTCTGGTATTCCACTATCACGTCCGTGGTTTTAGAGGTGGGTTTTGTGGTGGATATTTTGGTTGAGGTGGAAAGATTTGTGGAGGATGTAGCTGTGGTGTTAATGATGTTTGTTCCGCCATCACCTACTTGGATATCTCCACTGGTGGAAGTGGATAATGTTGATTCTGTGTTGGCAGACGAGGTTTCTGTTGTTGAAGTACCTGTTCCTGTTCCTACTCCACCATTTTCACTTGTTTTGCCTGCAGTATTTTGTGATGTTTCTGTTGTGGATCCTTGTTCGTTTGTTGTGTTGTCCGTTGTTGCAGGATCTGTTTGGGTTTGTGCAGTAGATTTTGTTTGTGCTTCAACTTCTGCTTGTGGCAATACATCCACTACTGTAACTTCGGGTTGTGGTGGTGTTGGGAGCACCACCGTTTCTTCAACGGCTGTTGCAACAGAAGCCATGGAGCTACCTAATTTTGAAAAAGCCCTACTTACATAAGCAACAAACCGAGAGAAGAAGTTTCTTTGTGAATATACTTGTTGTAACTTTATATTTTTCTGTATCTTCAGTGACTCTGCCAAAGCAAGGGATTCTTTGGATATTGCGTTTTGTCTTGATAATTCCTTGAGTTTTTGTCTGTCTGTTTTGGTTAATGTGGAAGCTGGTGATGTAGATAATAGGGATTGTGTAGAAGATGTGAAAGAAGATGTTGTTATTTTCTTATCCACCCCGACTCTAACAACGGGTTGTACCTTAACTTCTCCTGCTGACTTTGGTATTTCAATCAAGTGTTGCCCAGCGGAGATGGTAGAGGCGCTAATTAAGGTTGTCCATTTAATAGGTTGGCCTGGGACAGAGGGGGCCTGTGTAGCAACAGACCCCTTCACAACAGATACCTTACCTTTCTCCGCTTGATGACGAGTGGAAGATGAGGAGAGGTATGTGGTGGTTTTGATTAATGCTAAAACAATGAAGATGATTACGAATGATAAAATAATCCCGAGAACAAATGCTACTTTTGGTTTTCTCAATAACCCATTTAACGATTCTTTTTTCTTTTGTTCATCTTGCTCAAAAACACTATTCATAATATTCATGACATATATTTTAACATGAAAATATAATCTGCGGTATTAAATGTTAAAAAGTTATCCACAAAAAAACATCCAATCTCCTTATATGAGAGTTGGATGCTTTTTAACGAATGGAGCCGCTTCCCAGATTCGAACTGGGGACCTACTGTTTACAAAACAGTTGCTCTACCAACTGAGCTAAAGCGGCAAATATTAAGCTTTCAATTAACCTAATTTGTGGCTACAAGCAAGCTTTTGCCGTTAATTAAGTATCAACAATATAGCATACCGCCTAAATAATTACAAATTATTTTTGTGGTCCTCAATCTTCTTCAAGAAGAATGAAACTGACCCCCTATTTCTAGCCACTTGCTTTCCCCTTATCATATCCCCAAGCTTGGAAAACCTTTTTTCTAGCTTGTTTGCCAACCTTATAAAGAGTAACTCCAAAACCTTGGCGGTCTTATGAAAGAAATCAGCTAGAGACTCTCTTTTAATATGCACAACGTTGTGTCTAACTAAATGATATCTCCTAAGTATATGCCAATCCCATTCAGGTTTACTGAATTTGATATGGCATTTTTTACCAGAGTTTTCTAACATCTTTGTAATCACCATGGCGAGCATGATTAAAAGAGAAAGACCACAAATTGTATATAAGAAAAACATATGTTTATCTACCAACGTTGAAACGAGAGAATCTTGAAACCTCTATTCTCTCTCCAAATTTTTGCACAAAGCCATCAATCAACTGTCTTATTGTAAGATCTTGATTCTTAATGAATGGTTGATCTAGCAATACTCTTTCCTTGAAGTAAGCATCTAATTTACCTTGCAGAATCTTCTCCTTAAGCTCTTCTGGCTTACCAACAACCTCTTCTGCAAAGATTTCCTTTGCCTTTGCTTTGTCTGCCTCAACAATTTCATCCATTGTTCTAAACTCAGGATTTGTTGCAGATATTTGCATAGCAATATCATGTGCCAACTTAACAAACTCTTCATTCTTGGCAACAAAGTCTGTCTCACAAGCAAGCTCAACCATTGAGCCAATAAGACCATTTGAGTGAATATAAGCAGACACGATTCCAGCACCAAGAGATCTGTCAGACTTCTTAGCTGAAATTTCGGCACCCTTCTTTCTTAGTAGTATCAAAGCCTTCTCCTTGTCTCCTCCGGCGTCTTCTAGGGCCTTACGGCATTGCATAACAGAGATTCCTGTCTCGTCTCTTAGTTCCTTAACTTGGTCAAGTGATATTTGTGTAGACATAACGTATATTTTATCAAATTACTTATAATAAGCCAATGGGTTATTCACAGGGGGTAAATCTATCTTACTGATGTGTGGGGAGCTGTTGATTGAGAAGTTGAAGCGTAAGTAGGAGCGGAAGCTGGAGCCGCAACTGGTGCAACTACTGACTTCTTGCCTTCTGTATAAGCTTCAGCAATCTTTCTTGCGAAGAATTCTATACTTGCAACTGATGAATCATTTGCAGGTATTGGATAGTTTATAATTGAAACATCACAGTCAGATCCAGCCAAAGCTATAACTGGAATCTTTTTCTCACGAGCTTCAGCTACAGCAATGTGCTCCTTCTTAGGATCTATTACAAATAGAGCTGCTGGCATATTGTTCATAGATACGATACCAGAATATAGGAAATTGAGTCTATCAATTTGTCTATCGATCATCAGTCTCTCACGCTTTGTGTACTTTGAAAGCTCCCCCTTCTCTCTTTTGTGAGTAAGGTCAAGTAGCTTCTCAACACGCTTCTTTATAGACTCAAAGTTTGTAAGAGTTCCTCCTACCCAACGAGATGCAACATAAGGAAGATTTGCGCTGTCGGCAACCTTCTTAACAATCTCCTTAGCTTCACTCTTTCCACCAACAAACACGATTTGCTTGCCAGTTCCTGCGACTTTAGTAACAAATTCTATAGCCTTCTCAAGTGCCATTTCTGTCTTTTCTAGGTCGAAGATCTCTACACGGTTCTTAACTCCAAAAATAAAGGGTTTAACGCTTGGATGACGTCTTGTTTTTGTAAAACCATAATGAGCGCCTGCTTTAAACATGGCGTCAATTACCGGGCTTTTTTTATCTGCATGTGATGACATATGTGGAGATGAGTCTATCATAAGGGGTGGATATTGGCAATACGCCTCACCACGAGGGCATATGTAATACCTACCCGATACTTATCTGTCCTAGAGTCTTCGCGAGTTTGGTCCTTAAATCAACAATAGACTCATATTCCACAATCACGGTGTCTGGAATACCTTGTGCCAATTTACTAACATACTGACCTCTTTCAAGCAAAAGTATTCTTTTTAAACCCAAATGATATGAAAGACCTATTTCAATACCTACCCCATGGCTTCTTTCCGAGACTTCCGCTATTACAATTTGGCTATTTTTCAACTCATTATAATCCCGATTGAAAATTTCTTCTGGAGTTCCTCCTATTTGAAAAACGAATGGCTCCATTCCGACTTCCTCAACGACTGATTTTATTTCCGGTAAAATGTTCAATCTATTATCTGTGTGACTAACTGGGCACGTTATATAAACTTTCATGATTGTATTATAGTTTAGTAAAAAACTTTTGACCAGAAAACAAATTTACATCGAAGATTCTTTATTAGAAACTTAAATTATTCCTCCCCATCAAACGCCTCATCATTGGAAGCTAGAGACTTACCATTTTCCACAAAGTCCTGTAGAGCTTGGAAAATAGGGCCCAAATTACCTAGAAATACTGATTCAATGTTATGCCATGATTGCTTGATTCTGTGGTCTGTAATTCTATCTTGGAGAATATTGTATGTCCTTATCTTCTCAGACCTATCCCCTGTTCCAACCTGATCCTTTCTGTCTTTTGAGAACTTTTTAGCATCCTCTTCTTCTTTTAATTGAGCAAGCTTTGAGGTTAAAATTTGCATCGCCATTTCACGGTTCTTAAGCTGACTTCTTTCACTTGTACACCTAACATCAATTCCCGTTGGCTTGTGAATTAGTCTAACGGCCGTCTCCACTTTGTTCACGTTTTGCCCCCCTGCCCCACCTGAACGAGAAAACTCCATTTCAATTTCTGATGGGTTGATTTCAAATTTAACTTTTTTGCGGATTGGCAATATAGCAACAGTCACTGTCGAAGTGTGAATTCTTCCAGACTTCTCAGTCGCAGGAACACGCTGTACTCTGTGTACCCCCATTTCAAATCTTAAGTATTTGTATATTTCCCTACCTTTAAACTCAATACTGGCAAACTTATAGCCCCCTGATTCACTTTTGCTAACATCAATCTCTCTCCAAGTCCAACCCTGTGAATCGGCATATTTCTCGTACATCACAGCTAATTGCTCTGCAAATAGTGATGACTCCTCACCGCCCGCTCCGGGTCTAATTTCCAAGATAACCTCTGAAGGAAAATCCTCCTCTTCTTCATCGGCCTTCAGTATTTCTGCGACCCTATCCTCTATCCCCTTGATTTGTTCATTTAAAGTAGCAAGCTCATCCTTGGCCATTTCCATCATTTCAGGATCTGTTGACATTTCCTCAATATCTTTCTTTTGCACCAAAAGACGCTCGTATTCATATGCGAGAAAGCTTGTTTTAAAATTTTGTTTTAATTCGTCTAAATTTTCCATGTTGTTTATATTATCTATATCTTACTTATATCTTATCAGGCAAACAAAAAAGCCGCCAATTAATTGAGCGACCTTTTTGTTAAATACGCTATTTCTTTGAAGCCTTTGCAGGAGCCTTCTTTGCTGCAGCTGCAGCTACTCCACTTGCTTGTCTTGCCTTGAATTTCTCAACACGTCCAGCAGCATCTAGAATCTTTTCATTACCAGTATAAAATGGGTGGCATTGTGAACAGATTTCTATACTAACAGCGTCTTTTGTTGAACCAATAGCAAAAACAGCTCCACAAGAACATGTGAATTTAGTGTCTGTATTGTATTTAGGGTGTATATCAGCTTTCATAGGGGCAATATTAACCTAAAAGGCTAAAAAAGGCAAATTTATAGCAATAGCACCAGTTTTTGGTTCAAAACACAGATTAAACAAGCTAATTAGCGCCCAGTAAATCAATATTACTTTGCATTGTTGTAACACGCCCCATAACCTGATTTCCATAGAATGTGTTACTTCCACTACATGACTTTCCAGAATAGTACCTACAGGCTGCATTTCTCTCAGCTGAATACCCTCCTGCCCCAGCACCAAGATCGGATAAGTAAACAGCGGTCGCCATAAGAGCATCTTGAGGATTCCATGGATCTACATAACTCTTGCCGACATTTGTTGCAACCCTACTCCTGTTTAGCATCCAAGTAGAAGGTATGAATTGTGAAGGGCCCATCGCTCCCCCGTAACCTATATTACCAATCGGACAGGAAACCAATGTTTTATAAGGATCCCTACCGGTCTCTTTCATTATTTGTAAGAATGGTTGAACATCTCTTGAAAGCTTCATAAGGTTGGAAACAGGAGTACCTGATGTTTTTTTAACACCCGCACCGGTAGTAGAATCACTTAAATAACAAGTTCCAACATTTGACCCCATATTACTCTCTTGCTGAATAATAGCCAAAACAAAAGCCGCTCTAACCCCAGTCTTAGCTGAGGCTGCTTTAGCGTAAGTCACGGCATCACCGAACTTGATTGAAGGTGTGTCACGAAGCGCAAAGAGTGCATTTCTAATTTCATTTGCTCTTTTGGTCTTGTTACTAATATCATTTTTATAACTCTGTTGTTCACTTTTATTTAGACTTAATAATCTTTTTTTATCAGCTTCAAGCTTTTTAATCTTAGCTTGCTCTTGCTCTACATTAATCTTTGCATCCACCTCTTGGTCGCGTTTTTCACCCAATTGCTCTTTAACTTTTTCATTACTCTTTTTGGCACCCTTAACATTATCCAAATGTATATTTAAAGATTGTTTTATAGAGCTAAAATTGTCAAAATCGATAAAAAATTCTGAAATGTTCTTATTACTTAGAAAAGATTCCGCTATAGACAAATCATCCAACTCTTTTGTTCGCTGAATTATCTGAGCCATAGATTCTTGCCCTGCATTAATTTTCTCACCTAACGCTGTAATTGTGTTTGTCTTAACTACGATATCTTTTCCAAGATTTTTGATAGAGATCTCATGCGCTCTAATTTTTAATTGTGCCTGCTTAATTTGGGCATCAAGAATCGCAATATCACGGGCGATAGAAGTACCCTCTTTTTGTTTATTGTCCAATATCGCCTGCTGATCCTTAATTGCCTGTTCAATACTCGCAAGCTCAGCTCGTAGTGTTGCCTGTTGGTCTGCAGTTAAAACTGACTGAGAAAAAGAAACCTGAGGGACAATAAAAAAAACACCAGCCAACACAATAGGCATTAACAACAATAATACAATTTTATTGAATTTTAGATTGCTGAATGAACATAAAGTTAAAGCCGTCGACTTTTCAGATTCTTTGGAAAACAACATATATATTCATTATAACCGCTTCACCCAAAAACTCCAACTACTTTTGCGCCACATTTTCGTGCCACAAAAAAACAACCCGACCTTAAGCGGGTTGTTTTTTATTTGAGTGTTAAGCGATAATTATTACAGATTATTTTACCACCACGGAACACAAGTTTAGATTATTCAGCATCAGCTTCCTCATCCTTCTTTCCTTTCTTGTCTGTTACCTCAATTGCTGACATATCGATTTCTGTTGGAGCTTCTTCAACCTCCTCCTTTGCCTCTGCGACAAGCGCAATAACTTCATCAGCATCAGTCTTAAGAACAACTCCAGCTGGAAGTTTAATATCGCCCGCGTGGATTTGTGAGTCGAAGTCCACAAGAGAAGAGATATCTACTTCAATACTATGAGGTAGATCCTTAGGCATTGCCTCAATTTCAACTTCATGAAGAACCTTAACAAGGTTACCTCCCAAAGTCTTAACCGCCTCAGATACACCGACGAATTCAAGAGGGATAGCAATTTCAACCTTCTTGCCTTTTTCAAGTACATAGAAGTCAACATGTCTAACCTTACCTCTTACAGGCTCTCTATCTATTTCATGGATAAGAGTATCGTGTTCTACTCCTTCATATGAAAGAGTAACAACCGTTGATTCTCCAGCCTCCTTCCAAACCTTTAATAATTCAATCTCATTAACCCAGATTGGTGTAGATTCTGCCTTTGGACCATAAAATACTGCAGGGATTTTAGCATCCGCCACAGTTTTACCGCCTTCACGCTTTTCTGTAATAAGCTTTAACATAGTGGAGCTATTATATATATTTTTGACGAATTTGCAATACTTAGGCGATATTTTGAGGTAAAACCATACCAAATAGCCAGATTATCCAATTGAAATTTTAATAATCAAAGAAACTAAGGAGACAGTAATACCCCTAAGAAGTTCTTTCTTAGGGGTATTACACCATAGTCAGTTGGCACAATTACGACAACTGGTCAGAGATAAAGATGATTACTTCACCTTGATAACCTCTTTTGTCTGTGCGCCAACTACTCCTGTTGCAGGAATTCCATTATCTTGTTGGAACTTAATAACGGCTTGTTTTGTTTTTTCTCCAAAGTAGTTTGATTCGTTACCTGGTGATCCAGCCTCACCAGGAGTCTCATTTACTACATATCCTTTTGTATTCAGATATTTTTGTAGAGCTGCGACACCACTTTGTACTGACCCCTTCTGTAGATTAAGAGCTGATTTAATAGCTGAGTAAATCGCTGAAGGTGATGAGAACATTGAAGTAGATGGTGAGACAAGATCGAAGTTTGCATTTGCTGTTTGATTTTTGGTCATTGGCAATGTACATGTCAACGCTCTTCCACTACATACGTCACTATCATTCCATCCCGCAAATTTAGCCTTCGTAGAATCAGTAACTGAAACAGTAACCGTTGCAGAAGATCCCGCAGGATATGAAGTTTTACCTAGTGGTGTAACTACTCCATAAGAAGCAGCTGCTCCTGATTTTGTTACGACCAAGTCATAGGTTCCGGTAGTAACTGGTGTTATGGGTGGTGTTACAGGAGGTGTTGTAGGTGGAGTTACGGGTGGTGTTACGGGTGGTGTTGCTGTACCTGAGTTTGTTGCTGGACTAAATCGGGCGTAGATTATTGTGTCAACATCTAAAGCAAAACTACAGGTCGAACCCTGGTTGTTACACTTTCCACCTGAGTAGTAGCCATCGATTCCATTATTACTCCATCCTGAAAAAATATAACCTGGAGCTGGTACAGCCGTCATAGTTACGAGAGATCCAATAGGTAGTTGTCCGGAAGGTGTTCCCGTAACACTTCCCACACTTGAATTAACAGTTGGGATTCCCATGGAATAGTTAAGATTCAAATCCTTAAATACAACAATTTTATTAAAACCAAGTGTTGAATTAGCAGATACGTTTACAGCCTTGAAAACAGCCTCTGTACCCATATTGCCATTAAGGATAAATGTACATGTTGGATTTCCACCGGAACATGGTCCAGATCCAAACCAAGTAAGGAACATTGATCCCTGAGCTGGAGTTGCGGTCAAGGTAATACGTGTACCAGCTGGATACGTTCCGGTCACAACGCTGTTGGATCCATAGGTTTTTACAGCACTTTGTGTTCCACTAATGGATCCACTGGATTCACCCTGTTCTCCTGGAGCGTTATTTAGGTAAGTTGTAAATGTATACATTGTACCTGTTGCGACAACTGTGGTTGTAGCAGTCGTAGGTGTAACAGGAACACTTAAATCAAATACCGCATTAGCCACTTGATCCTCAGTTATAACAAAAGAGTACCTCGTACTTTTTCCAGAAGCCCTTCCGTTATTCCAACCTGAGAACTTTGAATTTCCAATTGGTGTAGCTTCCAAAACAACATTGGAACCCTCATTATAAAGTCCTGCCCCAGTCACATTTCCGAAACCATTTCCCGAAGTTGAAGTTACAAGTCTGTATTTTGCTCCGGTAAGTGGTGTAAGAGCACCAAGACACTCCACTGTAGCCATTGGTCTAGTTATTGGACCAAAATACCCGTTAGATGGAGACACACCTCTTGCAACTTGGTATGAGGCAAGCGCAGTCCTTAGTGTCGATCCAAAGATATCACCAGCAGGTGAAGTCAAAAAACCCGTCCTTGTTAAAAATTTTTGAAGATTTACTAAATCATTAGTTGCAGGATCATTAACAGACCCAACTGTTAAATCTCTATTAAAAGTACATTCAGCCTGTGAAGCTGCGCTCACCTGCGATAAATTCACAAAACCAAATGTAAAAATAGCAAGCATGATAAATAGGTAACGATATGTTTTCATAAGAAAAAATAATTATTTTAATAAGCTAGTAATACGATGTTATTATAACCTTTTGATATCCAATAAGCTAAATTGTTATACACAGATAATTTATGATAAAATCAGAGTGTGAAAAATAACGAAGATGACCGAACTACAACTTGTTCAAATGATAATATCAAAAAACCATATATCAGTGTTATTTTACCATGTCTCAACGAAGAAAAAGGTATATCAATGTGCATAGAATCCATAAATAAAGTTGCAAATAGTGCGAATTTAGATATAGAAATAATTGTAGTAGACAATGGATCGACAGACTCTTCAGTAGAAATAGTTCAAAATCTCTCAATAAAATTTCCAAATATTATCCTAGAAAAAGAGCCGATTAAAGGATATGGATCCGCATACCTACATGGTCTTGCTAAAGCAGCGGGTAAATATATTTTTATGGCCGACGCAGATAACACTTACGACTTTGAAGATATTCCTAAGTTTATCGAAAAACTAAAACAAGGAAATGACCTAGTGGTCGGCAATAGATTTAGCGGAATGATGGAGGCTAACTCCATGACCTTCTTGCACAGATGGATTGGCAACCCAATTCTATCAACTCTCGTTAGATTATTTTTCAAAATCAAAATTCACGATATTCACTGCGGAGCAAGAGCGATTTCAAAAGAAGCATATTCAAAACTAACACTTTACACACTGGGTATGGAGTTTGCATCAGAGATGATAATTAAAGCTGCTAAAGCAAAATTAAAAATTGTAGAAATTCCAATTAAATACAGATTGCGAATTGGTGAGTCCAAATTAGAAACTTTTTCTGATGGATGGCGCCACCTTAGATTTATACTACTATATTCCCCTCTTGTAATATTTTTAATTCCTGGATTACTATTGTTTTTATTTGGAATAATTTCAATGCTAATACTTTTTATGGGGAATTTTTCCCTATTTGGAATCACACTGTATTTTCACCCCATGTTTCTGTCTTCTCTGTGCATAATATTAGGATATGAACTAATTTTCTTTACAGGTTTTTCAAGAATTTATGCAGTAACACATCTTGGCGACACTGATAAAATAATTGAGAAATTATTCAAATTATTAACACTAGAGAAAGCTATTGCACTTGGTAGTATAATCGCTGTTGCATCAATCGCAGTATTTGTAGCAATCTTTGTACAATGGATAGGCAGTAATTTGGGCGGTTTTGATCAGACAAAAAATATGATAGTTGCACTAACCCTCGCTGTCGTTGGAATACAAACAATTATGGGATCGTTCATGTTAAGCATCTTAGGTATTAAAGAAAAATAATTCAATAAATTAAATTTTATAGTATGAAAATCGCAATATTTCACAATTATTTAGACAACATAGGAGGCGCAGAACTGGTTGCCCTCACTCTAGCTCGCGAATTTAATGCTGATGTATATACAACCAATATAGATACAAATTATATAATTAAAATGGGATTTGAGGATGTAATTCCAAGAATCAAGTCACTAGGCACAATTCCCAAAAAGGCCCCTTTTAAACACCAGTTTGCATTTTGGAAATTTAGAAAGCTAAATCTAGGTAATCAATATGATTTTTATATTGTCGCAGGAGACTGGGCGATGTCTGGAGTAGTTAATAACAAACCAAACATGTGGTATGCACATGGCCCAACAAATGAATTGTGGGAATGGAAAGAATATATTAAAAAAACAATGCTAACATCGTGGCAGAGGCCGATCTTTGATGTATGGGTTTTTATTAATAGGATATTTTCAAGAAGATATATAAAGCACGTCAACGTACTGGTTTGTAATTCAAGAAATTCGCAAGGTAGAATAAAAAGATACTATCAAAAGGACGCGTCGATAATTAATCCCCCTATCGACACAACAAAATATAGCAACAATGGTGATGGAGGATACTGGCTATCGGTAAACAGATTTATTCCTGCCAAGAGAATAGAAATACAAGTAGAGGCCTTTAAGGGTGACGCAAGGAAGCTGATTATTGTTGGGAGCTATGAAAAAGGAGCTGATCAATTTGAGGGATACAAAGGAAAAATAGAAAGCCTTATGAAATCTCACAAATCAAATATCGAAATAATTCACTGGGCAACAGATACTGAACTTAAGAAATTATATTCCGAATGCAAGGGCTTTATTACAACGTCAATGGATGAAGACTTCGGGATGACAGTAGTCGAAGCGATGGCGTCCGGCAAACCAGTAATTGCACCAAATGAGGGCGGCTACAAAGAAAGCATTTTAGATAATGAAAACGGTATATTAATTGAAGATATAAACGGCGACAAATTGCGTGATGCAATAAACATTATTGAAAGTAATTTGGAAAATGATAAAGATAGGTATGTACAAACAAATCAAAATAGAGCCAAAAAATTTGACACCTCAACCTTTATCTCACAAATTAAGACAAAGATTGATTATATTAGTAAGTAATATACTGATCACAAAATAGAACCGCCGGACTTCGCCACCATCAATCGAAGTTAATTATTTTTCTATCCTCTCCGAATAATATTGGCCACCAAACCTCCAGCATCCACGCTGATATATAATTCATACAGGCGCACGGTTGAGGGTGTTGTTTAAATATATAACACTGCGTTCGATTGTTTTCCGCTTCAACTAATTTATTTAGAAGAAATTCATATTCTCTTAAGGAATGCTTTAATATTTTTTCTCTCGACACGATAAATTGAGCTCCCCAAGGAAATTCGCCAGCGGGACGTTTAATACCAAAGTATTTAAAAGTAGATTTTTCAATTATGTCTATATAAATATCGGTTTCACCTCTATAATACTCTGCATTTCTCCCGAGAGGATAATAATCTTGTCCTTTGAATTTATTTAACCTATTGCCTAGTAAAATTGAATGAGGAAAAGGCTCCCCCTGCAAGAACGCTACATATTTTGGAAGTGCATTATAATTATCAACAATGTATGTTAAATATGTATGCGCCTCCCTTCCTACGTTCGGTAATTTTTTGTATTTAATATCACTAGAAATAGTATCGTCCCCACCCTTGCTGTATACCACATACCCATAAGACAATTTTTTAACCCAATTAACATCTTCTTTATATCTTGCGATAACAAAAAAAAGATCGTAATTCTTTCTAAATAGAAATGAATTGTGGACGTAAAAAATAAATCTGGATAATTCATCTACAGCAAAGTCGTAAAGTGTATCCTTAAAGAATATAATTGGTCCAAAAATATAACTTCCCTTCCCCCTTTTACTCTCTATGTATTTTCTTAATTTTGCAAATCTCATAATTTATTTTAAATTAAAATTTCTTTCGTAAATATTTAATAGGCGCAACTATGTATCTAATAAACATACTATTATCTATTATCGGATAAAGGGCACTGACCTTAATCCACGTCTCTGGAATCAAATCCTTTTCATGTTTAAAAAAGTTTGGCCTCCAAAGACACTCCTTAGGAAAGACTACTGTCTTTCCATGATTTTGATTAAGATAACCTGCCCACCAGCTAAAAGTTGAAGCTGAGCATACTATATCATGACAACGACTCATTAAATAAAAGTCTTCCCAGTCTGTATTTCCTTCTATAAAAATTAAATTGTCGAATTTTGCAAAGTATTTTTTTGCTAGATCAATATCATCAGAAAAGACGACGATGGTCCTATTGATATTTTTTTTGCCGTTCAACACCCCTCCTTTGGCTATTGAGTTTAATTTACTGATTAATTTTAATGCTCGATGATAATATTTTTTTCTTGGTACATAAAATAACTTTTTAATTAATTCATCATGAAATTTATCTCCCAACCTCAAATGTATGGCTATCGTATTGCTGAAATCAATATCCCTATATTTTTCCCTAACAGAAGAAAACTTTTCTTCATTAAATCTATACCATTGCCTAACTGCAACTTTATTAAAACACTTTTCACTTTCAAAAGAACCGCTTATGTTTGTATTGTCATTTATTAAAACAGGCTTTCTTCTAAAACTCACACCGGGACCCTCTGCATAAAAGTTTTTAATCTCATTTTTTGTTTTTATCAAATCATACTCTCTTAATTCCTGATCGCATAAATCAAAAATCTCATCCCCTATCCATTTTGGACAATAAAATTCTGTACCCAACTTCTCAGCTTGAGTCCTCAAAAAGGCATATTGGAAAAGTTGATTTCCTAATCTAACTCCTTCTTTTCCTAAATTAATATATGACAACATTTTATTTAACTTTACTGAATTTATACAAAACCAACCCCTCAGAACTTTCTCCCACCTCTATAAAATTAGGGCAGTAAAATCTTTTGGAATAAGCGTAACTTATATTATGATCGATTGATACTATATCTTTTTCTTCACACTTAGTATTTGCAAACCAATCATAATTTAAAACAAAGACACCAACAGTAGAAGGTTTTGAGGTCATCGGATAATTACCTGTTGCAGCAGACAAAACAAGACCCTTCCATGGTGGAGAGATGAATGTCTTTTTTGTAAAGCTGGAAAAAAGAGTGAGATCATCTTCTGTCAAAAAACCGCTGGCGGTCGGAGCTGGGCGAAGCATTACCCCTTCTGGGTCATTATTTGAATGTAGCATGAGATCTTTCCAGGAATCATTTTGAGTATAAGTAAATGACAATTGTATTGCCACCAAAATACACATCGCTGTTAAAATGTTTTTAAGCTTTTCATTAATAAATCTTTTAACAAGATAATTCAAGGAAAAACCAAAAAATATTAAAATTAAAAATGAAGTTATAGTTACAACCCTTGGATAATCTATAATCAAAACACGATATGCGCGAACATAGCACAACCAAAAAACCAACCCCGTAAACAGCGGTAATAATATGAAGTAAAGTCGTTTTCGAATTGCCAAAAATATACCAAATAGAGCAAATGGCATTACAAAAATTGGTAAGACAAACCAAATTGGAAAAGATAAATAACCTCCAACTAGATTTGTTCTGAAAAAATAGAAACGCAGAGTATCTAAGATTGCAAGTGGATTTATGCTATTGAAAACCAGAGACCCAACAATAACAAGCGCTAGAATAGATAATAAAATAATATGGACTATAGCCTTAACTTTTGCGCCATCATTTTTTATAATTAACGCAATCCAAATCGGTACAACAAAAACAATAAACGCGGGGTACAGACATAAAGTAAACAAACTAGAGATAGCAAAAAGTTTATTGTTTCCTTTGGCAAATCCGATCAAACTAATCAAATAAAACGGTAGCGCAAAAGTCATCGGAATTAAAAACCAAATTCCTGGCAAATTTCCACCGTTAGTTATATAAGGAATTATTAAGACAGAAAGCGCAGATACCCTCTTGTCCACCCCAAGTGAAATAAGTAAGGCAAAAAAGGAGATACAAGTCAGTAGCCCAACAAGCAAGTTTACAAATTCAAAATCATTCAAAGGGTTAAGACCAAAGAACAAGAAGATATCAGATAAAAATGAGAAGTATGGAACAAGAGGATTTTTAAAACTTTGACTCTCAAGTAACGGGTTTACCACAGGCAAAGAATGACTACCGATAGTGTAATTAACAAATGCAACGCCCACCCATTCATCAGAAAAATATGGATATGGATATAAACTGTTTTCCACATTAGATGGTCCAACATGAGAATTTACAACACCCGTAAAATTATAGTGAACTGATGCTAAATTTAGTAAGATAACAGCAAAAGCAATGGTAATTAGTAAATTTTGTTTACTTATTATTTTCTTACCAGACATCATAGCTTTCCGTAGCAGATGTGCGTATCCAACGCGTGTGTGATGGTGGTTATTTTTTATTTTTAAATAAACAAAAACTCCAACTCCTAAACTTATTAGTGAATATATAGTCAAAATTATCCAATACTCAAAAAGGTGTAGTGATTGTGTGGTTAGCGCAATCAACATGTGTACAAAAAAACTCATCGTCAAAATAGAGAAAAAACCTATCACCTTATCTTTAAATAAAAAAAGTGATGTAAACGGAATTGTAAAAATTATTATTCCCAAAAAAGTTATCATTAGAAAATTTTGTTTTAAATAATCAACAATATCATTCTATAGACCATTCATTATCCTAAGCTTCTTCTCCACCACCTCTGCCACTGCGTCCTCAGCAGTTTTTAGATACTTATATGGAGCCACCTCATCTTTATGTTCTTCAAGTGACTTAATCAATGCATCCTTATAAGCTACGCGAAGCTCTGTGTTGTAGTGAACAATACTAATTCCCGCAAGGACCGCAAGATGCAATTCTTCATCGGTAATTCCAGATGCACCATGTAGAACAAGAGGAACACTGCTGGCTTGTCTGATTTCTTTTATCCTCTCAATATTAAGCGCGGGATTACCTCCTTTTATTATACCGTGAACATTACCAACGGCCGGCGCAAGCAAATCAACTCCAGTTTTGTCAACAAAATCTTTTGCTTCAATTGGCTGAGTTAATGAATTCGGATCAATGCTTACCCCTTCAGGTAGTGCGTCTAATACTTTTGATGACTGCCCAATGTAGCCCAACTCTCCTTCAACCAGAACCCCCTTACTTTTTGCATATTCCACAACCTTCTTGGTTGTTTCAATACTTTCCTCCTTACCTTTTGATGCGTAATCAATTATTACAGCATCATACCCTGCATCAATAACTTCAACTGATCGTTCATAAGAATAAGTATGATCCGCATTTAGAAAAATTTCCACACCATCCTTACGAGCAGATTCCACAAGGGAAACTACGTTCTTAACCCCAACAAAGTCCCTCTCCCCTTCCGAAACTCCAATAATTACTGGAACATTTAATTTTTTAGCGGTTTTAACAATCGCATTAAAGGCCTCCAAGTTCGAGATATTAAAATGTCCAACAGCCTTACCTTCTGAGGTAGCTTTATTTATTACATCGATTAATTTCATGAATATATAATAGCATATTTAGTGAGAAAATCTCATTCAGATTAATATTTGTAAAATAAAATAAAATAGATATGTTATAATATTTATATAAACAAATCGTTTTCAATAAACAAAATCAACATGTCCTCAATCTTCAAAAAGATCTTTAATAGCGAATATGACATAATTACAATTGGCGACATTGCGGTTGACGCCTTTATCAGACTTGGACACGACAAAGGTGAGGATAACAATAGTAGGCACATCTCGCCAGAGCAAAATAAAGTCCGAGAATCTATCAACCCAATCACAGGACACCGTGAATTGGGATTAGCATTTGGGGAAAAAATACCTTATGAATCCTCTCTGGAGGTTTTTGCTGTCGGAAACAGCGGCAATGTAGCGGTTGCGTGCGCTCGACTCGGAATGAAAACAGCAATAATAAGTAATATTGGAGATGATTTATATGGACAAAAATCAATTGAGAAATTCAAAAATGAGAAGGTTGATGCGGAGTTCGTAAAAATAAACAATGGAAGAAAAACGAATTACCATTATATTCTCTGGTACAAGGACGATAGAACAATTTTGACTAAACATGAAGAATATACCTATTCCCTACCACCAGTTCTAAATACCAAATGGTTATATCTAAGTTCACTTAGTGAACACTCTGTAGAATTTCATAAAGAAATTGAAGAATATTTAGATACAAATAAAGATGTAAAACTAATTTTTCAACCCGGGACATTTCAATTGAAGATGGGTCGTGATGCTCTGCGTAACATTTATGCAAAAAGCGAATTGTTTTTCTGTAATCTAGAAGAAGCGGAGAATATTTTGGGTCTTGAAATCGTTAAAGCAAGTTCAAGCACACAGGAACGTTCGCAGAATATAAAAAGATTATTATTAGAGCTCTGTGCACTAGGTATTAAATTACCAGTCATAACAGATGGACCATCCGGCGCATATGTTCTAAAGGAAGGTGAAATTTACAGAATGCCAATTTACAATGACACCGGAAAGCCGGTAGAGCGAAACGGTGCAGGTGACGCATTCTCCGCCACCTTCTCTGCTTGCTATATGCGTGGAATGAAAATTGAAGACTGCCTAAAATGGGCATCAATCAATGGAATGAATGTGTGCCAACATATCGGATCACATGAAGGATTGCTAAGAGCGGGTGAAATTGAAGTTTTTTTAAGCCGTGCACCAAAGGGCTGGGGGTTAGAAAAATTAATCTAAAATTGTTGTAACACGGAAATCACCAAACAAAATTAAGCATAAAAAAACGCGGGGTTAATCCCGCGGGGTGGCTTTGCGTTTGCAAAACAGATGAGAGAGGATAAGGCCATTCAAGACTAACCCTGTTATGTCGACTAGGTGCGACACGAAAAAGTTTACCTAAGTGTTTTTTGTGCAATTTCGCCCCAAACATGCCAGCCAGACATGTCTGAAAGCTAATTACTCACAATAAGTTACTATCCGTGTCGCACCCTTCCTCGCCGATGATCAGTCCCGACCAGACGTGACGAGTCAACGTCACTGGGCATATGGTCCAGCGGTAATATAATACCACGTGATGATAATAAGTCAATATAAGAAACAAATAAAATCAATACATTTTATGCTATAATGACCTAACATTTTGAAAATGAAGAAGGTTTTAATAATAAATACAACTCTCAACAAAGGTGGGGCGGCAAGAGTCGCTCGTGATATATTTGAAAATTTAAATTCAGATTTTGATATTTATTTTGCTTATGGACGAAACGCCCAGGGAGATGTATCGAGAACATTTCATTTTGGAAACAAAATTGAAATGTTCATTCATATATTTTTGGTTAGATTTTTGGGTCTCGAAGGTTGTGGCAGCTATTTTTCAACAAAAAAACTGATTAATTTTATCAAGAGGGAAAATTTTGATCTAGTTAATTTGCACAATTTACACGGATATTACCTAAACTTCTTCACACTTTTGAATTTTCTAAGTAAGTCCAACATACCAGTAGTCTATTCCCTTCACGACGAGTGGCCTATTACATGGATGCCAGCACATAGCTTGGGATGCAATCATTGCAAAACCGGCTTAGGTAAATGTACTAATGCCTATGGTTATCCAAAAAGTTATTTCCCCTTTTTCCAAAGATACATGTTAACAAAGAAGAAGACGGCTTTTTTGAGTCAGTCCAATATGACCACCGTCTGCCCTTCTGTTTGGCTTGAATCCAATATAAAAAAAACATTTTTAGGGAAGTTTAAAAGCGTTGTTATTTCAAATGGTATTGATACTGAATTATTTAAACCTGTGGCAGATAAACTAACCTTGAAAATCAAACATGATATACCGGAAGATAAAACAGTGATACTTTTTTCTGCGTCAAATTTGGATGACAAAAGCAAGGGAGTTGATTTTATTATAAAGGCAGCTAAGTTATTAAAAAATAAAGATTATATTTTTTTGGGACTTGGGGATGGTAAGATACAAGGAATAGAAAATATCAAAACGACTGGATATATATA
>CAIZVZ010000005.1 GCA_903936565.1 uncultured bacterium
ATATTCCGAGCAATAAAATATCTCTTTTTTTGTATATTTTATTGATTAATATTTTTCTCATATACTAGTACAAAAATCGCTCGTGTGAATAGAGGATTTATGTATATATAATACTATTTTTATGGGTTATATGTAAGGAAAAGGTGGAATAAGTTGGGGATAACCCATTTATTAAAACAGGATTTTGATTTATGAAATTTATTTAAAATTTGGACCTACAATTACAACAAATTCCCCTCTTGTTTTGTTGCTATCTTCTGCAATTTTTTGCATCAATTCTTCCACATTTCCAACCAAACACTCTTCAAACATTTTAGTTAATTCACGTGCCAAATACACCCGCCGATTTTGTGTCTCTACTTTTTCAAAATGCTCCTTCAGTGACTCTAAGGTCTTTTCTATTCTGTGTGTTGATTCATAAAATACAAATGATTCTTTCTCAGCATCTGCAATCTTATTAAAAATTGTTTCTCGTCCCTTTTTGTGCGGTAAAAATCCAATAAAAGTGAATTGATGGTCTGGTAGTCCAACAATCGATAGTGCTGCGGTCAGAGCCGAAGGTCCGGGGATGGTCTTTATTTCCGCATCCTCTCCTAATTCTTCTCTAACTTTGGAGACAAGGAGAGATCCTGGATCTGAGATTGCTGGGGTTCCCGCATCAGTTATAAGAGCCAGATTCTTCCCTTCCTTGAGCATTTCAATGATTTTATCTATCTTGGCTAGCCCACTATGTGTATGAAAAGACATCGTTGGTGTTTTAATATCATATTTATTCAAAAGAGTTCTGCTTGTGCGGGTATCTTCACATAAAATCAAATCAACTTCACCCAAAATACGCACCGCTCTAAAGGTGATATCCTCTAAGTTCCCTATTGGAGTTCCAACAACATAAAGTGTAGACATCTTATTTTTTATATTTTTAAATAATTTTCGTCGAGATCTGCTGCCAAAATCTGCTGATTTTGGCCCGATTTTTACGCTTAAAAATCGAATCGCTTATTGATAATCAACATCAACGCTTTGAAATCCAGTCTTGGTTATAATAACATGATCCAAAACATGAATACCAATCATTTTGCCAGCTTGAACTAACTGCTTAGTTATTTCAATATCGGCTGTGCTTGGACTAACAATACCAGATGGATGATTATGAGCAAGCACCACTGCCACAGCCCCATATTCTAAGGCAGGCCTAAACACCTCTCTGGGGTGAACTATATTTGTGTTAACCGTACCAATCGAGATGACTTCATCGTGAATTACTCTATTGTGAGTGTCTAAATATATACCTCGAAGTTGCTCCTTAGGTAGCGAATGTATGTCTTTCAAGTAATCATAGGCATCTTTTGCAGTTCTAATTACTGCCAAGCCAATATCATTTTTCTTATGAAGACGTTGACCTATTTCACTACAAGCTATGATCTGACAGGCTTTACCTATTGGAATATTCAAATCATCTACTAACTGTTGAGGATTAAGTTGAGAAGATAGTGCACTAGCTCCATATTCTTTTACAAGACGCTTTGACATCGACAAAACATCCTCATTTTTAGTTCCAACATTTAGGACAACAGCCACCAATTCAGCTAAAGAAAGACCTGCGGAGCCATAAGTTAGCATTTTTTCTCTAGGCTTTTCTTCTTGTGGTAAATCACGTAGGCGTAAATCATAAACTCGCGATACACCACCAACCCCCTCTCCACTAGAAGACATGAATAAATCTGTATCCCTAATTACATATGAATTTGTTTTGATTGATGTTTGTTGCATGGTGAAAGCAGTATAACAAATTAAGATAATGCTTCTATAAATAAATTCTAAAGAATTACTGGAGATTATATGTAGATAACGCCCCAAAACAAAAGGTCCTCCACCAAAGGAAGACCGCTTTGCTTATCTTTCTATTAGATTCCAATAATATTAGACCGTCTCGATCAACATTACGTTAGACTCTTCCGTTTTGCCAAATGGAGCACCGGACACAATAACAACCTTATCCCCCTTCTTAACCAGCTTCTCTTTCACAAGCATTGGTCGTACCTTTGTAAGTGCCTCATCAAAACTCTTGTATTTATCATGCATTACAGGATAACACCCGTACATCAAACATGCTTGATTAAACAATACTGGGTTTGGAGTAACAACCAAGATTGGCTGGTGGCCTCTATTTCTTGAAACCATTCTTGCGGCATAGCCATATTCTGTCAAGGCAACAATATATTTTGCATCAACTTTTTCAGCGGCCTCCATCGCAGCAAGTGTGGTTGAGTGACCAACACCAATATGGTGCGCATGCATTCCCCACAACACCTCTGCGTGATGTTCAGAGTTCTCTACCTTAAGTGCAATACTAGACATCATCTCAACTGCAGCAATAGGATAATCACCAAGTGTTGATTCCTCAGAAAGCATGACAGCATCTGTTCCATCAAGAATAGCGTTTGCAATATCAGAAACCTCAGCTCTTGTTGGCACAGGAGCTTTAATCATTGATTCCAACATTTGAGTCGCGGTGATGACTGGCTTTCCAGCTTCATTGGCCTTCTTGATAATCATCTTTTGTATAAGTGGAGTGTTTTCATATCCAATTTCAACCGCTAGATCCCCTCTTGCCACCATCACAGAGTCAGACAGAGCAATAATTTCATCTATATTGTCTACAGCCTCTTGTGTCTCAATCTTTGCCATAATCATAGCTTTTGATTTTGCCTTATCAAGAATTTCTCTCAGTTCTTTAACATCAGCGCCTGTTCTAACGAAAGAGAAGGCGACAATATCAACCTTATTCTTTATTCCAAAAGCAATGTCTCTTTTATCTTTGTCAGTTAAAGAACTAACCTTAAGATAAGCGCCTGGTAGGTTAACACCACGTCTTCCTTTTGTGTCTCCACCGATTAGAATCTCACACTTAATTTCTTTTCCCTTTATTTCTACAACCTTGAATTGTTTCTTACCATCATCAACCATTACAATATTTCCAACCTTAAGTTCATTGTGAAGTGTTGGATAGTTTATAGAAACACGCTTCTCATCACCAACTATTTTATCTGGAGTAAGAGTTATAAATTCACCCTTCTTCAGATTCACACGCTCTTGATAGAAATCTCCAATTCTGAATTTTGGACCAGACAAGTCCTGCATTACAGCACAAGGTATTCCGGTTTCTTTAATTGCCTTCTTAAGATTATCGAACTTTGCTTGATGCTCAGCAAAATCACCATGAGAGAAGTTCATTCTCATCACGTTCATTCCAGCTTTAAGCATCTTTTTTAATTGTTCTGTCGATTCCGTTACGGGACCAATTGTAGCCACTATTTTCGTCTTTTTACCAAGGTGCATATATTTGATTTAATTTAATTTGTTTAGGGATATATCCTAGCACAGGTTGGGGTTTTTTCCAAAAACTCGTTCCAGCTAATAATAAACGGCACCCAACCACTACTGGATATCTAATAATTAAGGTACCGTATTTCCATATGAAAATGGAGACAAAAAAGGAGATATTTGATAAATACAAAGATAAATACTATGAAGCAAAAGCAGCCTTGGGAAAGAGGAAGGTTTTAACAAAAATAATAGATACTGTCAGGGATGTCACTGGTATGGGGAGAAAAGCAATCATCCGAGCATTTAATCGCAAGCAAAAGCAAGATCCATGCCATGAAGAAAAACGTGGACGCAAGGTGTACTACAAACCAGACGTCACTGCAGCCCTCAAAGATATCTGGGAAATAGGAAGTGAAGTCTGTGGAGAATTATTGCATCCAATGATTAAGGAATATGTCAGTATTCTAATTAAAGATAAGATGTGGAAACATGGTGATGTTGCAACTGGAAAACTTCTTGCCATGAGCGCGGGTACTGTAAAGAATAGAGTTGGTAATTTCTTGAAAGCAAGAAGAAAAGGTAGAGGAGTATCTTCAACTTCCCCATCATTGTTGAAACACATCATTCCAATATTTCATGGAGACTGGAATACCAAACCAGTTGGAACTGGTCAAATTGATACAGTGGTACACTGTGGACACTCTCTGGTTGGAGACTTGGCTTTCACCCTTAATTATACTGATGTATCCACGCTGTGGGTCCTGATGAGGGCACAGTGGAACAAGGGACAGCATGCAACGCAAGAGAGCTTGGAATACATCAAATCGAAGTTGCCGTGGCCGATGATTGAGGTGCATCCAGATACAGGAAGTGAGTTCATCAATTGGTTGATGAAGACCTGGTGTGATTTGAACAATATTAAAATGAGTAGAAGCAGACCTGACCACAAGAATGACAACATGCATGTGGAAGAAAGAAATGGTCATGTTAACAGAAAGTTTGTTGGGTATATCAGATTGGATTGTATAGAGACTGTTCCAGTATTAAATGATTTGTATGAAGTGCTGTGTCTATACCTCAATCACTTTGTCGCATCAAAGCGTGTGATTGAAAAATATGAGATTGATGGAAAGTGGAAGAAGAGGTATGAAAAAGTTGGCAAGACTCCGTATCAGAGAGTGTTGGAGCATGATGGCATAGATGAGATTATCAAAGAGAAATTAAGACAGGAACATGAAAAACTCAATCCTCTTGTTATGAAGAACGAAATTGACCGTCTGAAGAAAGCCGTTTATGATGTACAGAAGAAATACGGGAAAAGCAGAGATTTGGTCAAAATTTCCTAAAAACGTCCGGGTCAGTTGGGTACCATTTAATTTTTAGCTATTACGAAACTGCACGATTTTTGGGTTCTATAAACATTAGTGTGGTGGATAAACAGATGACGGCTTTCCAAGCTCCAAGATTTATACCTCAATATGGAAAATTGACCGTTTTTTGGTCAATTTTGCTAATAGAGGTAGAAAGTTCTGGTTGTGGTTTGTAAAAATTCCTAAAATCTTTGGGAATTCTTTATAATCTCTTTATGAAAACTTTGGGTTGGATTTGCTAGACTCTTTGGATGTTCAAAAGATTTTTAGATTGGATACACGCAAAGATTTATATAGATTCTCAACCAAGAACAGGAACAGTTATCAATGAGAGGGAGGTTTATTGGTGTTCTTTGGGTGAAAATGTTGGTGATGAGGAAAACGGAAAGGGTGATGTTTTTCGTAGGCCTGTTTTAGTGTTCAAAAAATTCAATAACAATATATTTTGGGGAATGCCCATGAGCACCAAAAGCAAAGAAAGTATATATTATATGAAAGTGACACTTAAGGATGTAGAACAATCGGTTATACTTTCCCAACTTAGGTTGTTGGACACAAAGAGGTTGGACACAAAAATTGGATTCTTGTCAGAGATAGATTTCTTAAGAGTTCAAGATTCAATAGTAGATATTATAAGATTTAAACGTTAAGTCCGAGCTCTTTTGGAGCTCGGACGTACGGGATAACCCATTTGTATCTATATAATATCAAAATCAAATTGATTGTCAAATTTAGTAGACTTCATCATGCTTACCTAAATCAATAAGTAAAACAAGAACATAACCGTTTTCTTCTTTGAATATAATTCTTAAATCAAAACCGGCTCTTATTGATTAAAACCTTTCAATTTACCTTGTAAATTATGGTTAAACAAAGACGGATCGAGAGGGTTTTTCATGAACCTTTCCAAAATAGAATCCACTCTGTTCTTCAAGTCAATACTTAGTTTCTTATATTTTTTATCATACTTAACCGTAGTAACTATTTTCATTTTTATTGAGATCTTAAATGCTTAATTAATTCTTTGGCACTTTTGAACTCTTTTGACCTTTTGCTATTTTTGTAAGCATCTAATATTTCATCCTCCTGTTCCTTTGTATAATTAAAATAGCCATCAGTATTAACCGCAAAAGGTATTCCCCCTGAAACATTAATTTTATTTAGAAATATTCTAAAAGCCGTAGGTAAATCAAGACCTATTCTATTTAAAGTCTTTTCAGCATCATTCTTTAATTTAGTATCTACTCTTATTTGAACGTTTGTAGTCATGTCTGTATTATATGCAAAATACATGCATTTTGCAAGCATGATAATAATGACCAAGTTTAAAGCTTAAAATAGCGACTGAGGGCGGCGACATGAGGCAAAGCCTCTTCGTCTAGATCTCCTTTATAACCTTAATATCCGCACCAATCCCATTCAAACGCTCTGCGATATCCTCATACCCTCTACTAATTGGGTAAATACTCCTCAAGATTGATTTGCCTTTTGCTGCGAGCATGGCAACCATAATTATCATCGCAGGCCTAAGAGCTAATGGACAAACAATCTGCGCACCCTTAAGTGGAGTCTCCCCTTGAATAAAAACTCTATGAGGATCAGCAAGATTAATATTTGCCCCAAGCCTATTTAGCTCTGCAAAGTATATCGCCCTATTCTCCCACATCCAATCATGTATTAGAGTTGTACCTTTTGCTTGAGTTGCGATAGGGACAAAAAATGGCAAATTGTCAGTGTTAATTCCAGGATATGGTTGAGCATGAATTTTATCGATTGGCGCAATGAGTTTTGACGGATAAATTGTAATATCCACCAATTTTGTTCTACCATTTTTTGCAAGGTAAACTGCGGTCTGCTTATATCTCAATCCCATTTTTTTAAGCTTCAACATTTCAAGGGCCAAGAAGTCAATTGGGCATCTTGTTATAGTTAGTGTAGATTGCGTAACAACACCAGCAGAAATAAACATCATGGATTCTGTCGGGTCTTCGCTGTTGTAGTAATCAATATCCATATTTATCTCGTCGATTCCATGTACAACAAGCGTAGTTGTTCCAATTCCATCAATCTTCACACCCAGTGTCTCTAGAAAAAAACAGACTTCTTGAACCTGATAATTAGGTGGAGCGAATTGAATAGTTGTCTCCCCTTTTATTAACGATGCCGCCATTACCAAGTTCTCTGCCGCAGTATCGCTAGATTCTGACATAATAATATGAGCGGGCTTTAGCTTTTTTGATTCAATCAAATAGTGATCTGACTTAGTTTCGATTTTAACACCCAAATCTTCAAGACCATAGCGATGAGCTGAGATTGTTCTCTGCCCCATCTTACACCCTCCGGCATGAGGAATTTTGAAAATAGATTCTCTATGAATTAATGGACCAATTATCATAAGACCTGATCTAATTCTTCCAGCCGCAACTTGATCCAATTTTTCTACCTTCAGTTTTTTAGGCGCAACAATTTCCAAGGTGTTTTTATCGATCCATTTTATAGAAACGCCAATACTCTCCATTAATTCAATGATTCTTTGAACCTCTTCAATTCTTGGAATTCCATGAAGTCTTGTTTTTCCTTTATTTAATAACGATGCGCAAATTAAACCAAGCGCCCCATTCTTTGAGGTATTAGTTGTTATTGTTCCAGATAATTTTCTTCCACCTTCAATCTCAACATCAATAGAATCAGAAATTGCTACAATCTTTCTACCAAGCGCAGCGCTGATTCTATTTAATTCATCCGTCGTCATATTCTGTCCCCCACTTTCAATACGAGCGACAGCACTCTGTGAAGTCTTGAGTAGTTTCGCAAAATCATTTTGAGTTAGATTTCTATCTTCACGAAGTTTCTTGATAAAGAATCCAAGGTTCTTGTTGCTGTCAGTTCCCGCACTTACTCGTACGCCCTTTTTACCAGGCTTACCTGCATCTGTAGTTTTTTCTTTTTTGATTGATGGCATTTTCATACATATATCATATACGATATATGGCGAAAATCAAATACCAAAATTTACAGGTCGATATCACCTACTAACTTAAACAGATTAACTTCTATCTTTTATAATTCTTTTGAAATGGCAGCTTGAGTTTTTGGTCCAAAATACCCCACAGCCGGTGTAATCTTGTTCGCCTTCTGAAACCTAACAAGTGCAGCTTTTGTTGCAGGGCCAAAGGTTGTATTCTCTCTTCCTTTTGATCCAACACCTTTCTTTGATACTGGGAAGCCGTTGTTGTTTAGGAATTGCTGTAGGAGTTTAACATCTAATCCTTTCATGCCAAGCTTGAGATTGCGTGTGAAGGAAGAGGATGAGAGTATTGAGTTTGTTGGATTTGGTTTGGTTGTAGTCTGTGGAAGTGTATTTGAAGGTATTGTAATACCATACTGCTTTGCTATCTCCCCTGCTAGGGTGTAGTTACCCATAGCAATTAGGTTGTTGACTTGGCTTTGTGTGCTGCCACCAGAAGAGGAGTGAGATGTTGGAGTAGTGGGTGTGGTGACCGCTTGTGTGGTTGGTGCAACAGGTGAGATATCAAAGAGTACAGTTGAGTATCCTCCCGTGTAGGTGAAGGTGATTTTGCCATCCTGATCAGCTTGGAGGCTGGCAAGTGTGGTTGTTCCTGCACTGTTGTGGTTGTAGTTGATGGTGTAGTAGGTGTTAGGTGTTAGATCACCTATTGTGTAGATGGTGGATGTAGCAATTGATGAAGAAGCTGTGAATTGTTTGCTTGTTCCCCATGTGATGTCTGAGATGTTTAGATATTCTGGACGAGTGGTTGATGCACTATATGTTGGATAACCTCCCACAGGTGTTACAGAGAGATTGGCAGCTGAGGAAGATGTGGTTGCTGTGGTGTATCTATATTTACCATCTCCGTATATTCTGATGTTGCTTCCGTATTGTGGGTGATCTGTAGTTATTGTGTATGGTGGTTGATATTCATATGCTCCGATGTCTGGGGTGCCGTAGATGGGGTGGTTGGCGTAGTCTGTGGTGGTGGAGGTCATCCAGGAGGTGGTGGTACCGGAGTCGATTGCTGGGGAAGTAGCAAGAAGCGAAAAATCACTTCCCGTAGAGTCTGTAAACAAAGGATTTGTATTAAAAGAATTTTCTTCCCTTGTTGAATGATAAGTATTCCATGTTATGTAACCCGTACCATTTGCCAAATTTGTATAAAATTTATCGCCATATTCAGGATTTTGATAATATAAATTTTTATCAAGGTTATTGTGATTTTGACCAACTGTTTCTAGGAACTCAGCTGGATAATTTCCTGATACAATATTATTTCTAACAATGAAACCAGGGTTAGCGTTTGTAGTTAGATACAAACCAGCACGGTTCTGTTTAGCTGGATCCAAAGGGCTACCATTATTTACAATAATACTATTGTAAATAAGTCCACCACTAGAACCGGTATGTGCCATACCAGTATTTTTGTTATTAAAAGACTTAACGTAATAATAATTTGCTGTGCAAGTATTATGAATTGAAAAACCATCACCAGTAGCGCTATCGACACCGTTATTATAACCATTAAAACTAGACTCGGTATATCTAATTATCCAACCCTTTGGACAATTATCATCTGTATTTTGAGTAGCTCCATCGATACCATCGTTTCTGTTATAACTAGCAGTAACATATTCTGTAATTAAATTAGTTGTAGAAGAACCATAAGCTGTGATACCTTGATTTTTATTATAACTCGCAGTACCATTTTGAATGGTTAGATTTGAAGCATTAATTATTGTGATTCCATCACCCGTGACTGAACTATTGGCAGTAAAATTTTTTAAAATACTTCCTTCAGTCAAAGTAGAGTTACTTATAAGAATATTTGCTGCACCATTATTACTTGAATAAATTCTGTCAGCATTTAAAGATACATTATTAATACCACGTATATATAAACCGATAGCAACACTAGTGCCGGTACCATTACCAGCCGCCACACCCTGTCTCGTGACTCCTGAATATATATTTGTAAGAGATAAATTACCAGACGTCATACCATTTATATCTATAACGTTATAATTATCCCCACCACTAATTGCCTCTACGTTATTCAAGGTAACATTTGAGGTAAGTGAAGAATATATAGCGCCTCTGTTAGAACCAGATATTGTTGTAGACGAGATAGAAACATCTGTACCTGGCGCATAAAATCCCATAGCAGCTTCATAACCAGAAGCATCAGTACTGGAAGACGTAAAATTACTTATAGTAATATAAGAAGAACCAGCACTTGCCCTCAACATACCCTTTCCAGAAATTGAGACGTTGTCAATATTTATATACGAGGAGCTATTTATATAAATAGTAAAATACATACAATTTCTAACGTTTAAATTTGACAATGAAATATAGTTTTTTGAGTTAGTTTTAACACACTGTTGTACAACACCCTGACCATCTATAGTAGCATTCTGAATTATAATTGGGTGACCAGACGTTCCACTGCCGTTTATAATCCAGTTCTCATTAAATGTGTTTCCACCTCCGTCAACAATATCATCTGGCTGAAGAGTTTTCGCAGCTACTAATGCGGTGAATGTTGTATAGGTTTGCCCGGGTCCAATATTATACGTCGCAGCACTCGCCTTATCCGCCAATCCAAAAAACAAAAAGCCGAAGCAGAAAAAAACCGTAACGGCCCTTACTCTAAAATTAAAAATTCGCGACAGCCCCCCCCCACTATACCTCGATTCATCGAAAAATCTTATCATAATATTATTGTAATTTTATTACCAAAATTAGATCTTATTAACTAATCTTAGATTATTACTATTCTATCACACTTAAACAATATGCAACACACATACATGTAACACACTCTCTCGTTGTAATTTTATTCTGTGCGTGTGGCAGGACTCGAACCTGCGACCTCTTCATTATCAGTGAAGTGCTCTAACCAGCTGAGCTACACACGCATTTTTACAAACATTCATATATTGAGCCAAAAGCTCTGGAAATACCCTTTCTTGCCCTGTTTGTGGTTTATAATGTATCAAATTATCCCATTAAAAACAAGTCTAAATCAAACTAAGTACACTCCACTGCCCACACCAAATTCAGGCGGGACGGATTTTTAAGCAAATAAAAAAACCGCGCTAGCGGAGATTTTATCATATTAAATATGTTTCTCTTTGGCGACTAAATGACAACCTCAAACATCCTTATTTCTGTTCTGTTTGGCCTGGCCTTGTTCCCAGGAGGCAGTATATTTAGGTTATACCTTCCGTATGCATACATGAGGCATACTCTCTTGAGCTTAATTGCTTAAGTTCGATCAACCGTATTCAGCTAATACATGAAATTCATGTACGCATTTTTCAAATTGAATTGTTCCACGACCAGCTTCCGCTAGCCGTGCCTTGTTACGACTTACTCCCTGTCGATGAACTTACCGTAGGCCCGCGCTAGGCGAGACTTCGGGTACTCCCATCTCCCTTGAGTTGACGGGCGAATATTTTTGAAAAACTTCAAATTGATGTTCCCACGCAGCGAGCGGATTTCCCGCACTGCGCGAGCTCAATGCATTTTTTGCTTCGTTAAATACATTTTATGAAGACCTTGAGTAGTTAAATATTTTCAATTTAACTAGTATTTCCCTATCATCTTAATTTTTTATTTAACATCATATGCATTGAGAGAGTCCTTCCCTAGATAAATACACTAGGTACTATGACTCAGCTGACTTCTGACGCTGCGTAAGTTTTATTATACACTATGTTGTTACAATGTGTAACAACGTCAGATCTCCACAGGTAAGTTATATTCCTTTTCCATACATTACTGAACGATTTTATATTTCAGACCTTCGTCACGCTCACCGCCCATCCGTGACTCGGACATCGTATAGTCATTTAGACTATTAATCCGCACTGTATTTTGTTTCCAGATCCTCCTCCTTAAACCTCGCGGTCTACGGATATCTTTCAACTACGCTCTAAGAGACGATCTTAGAGGAATCGATTTTAACGATTTAGCAATATAACCAGCTGCGCGCTTTTATTGTGAGTACAAGACTTGAGAACGTATTCACCGCGGTATGTCTGACCCGCGATTACTAGTAATTCCAACTTCATGAAGTCGAGTTGCAGACTTCAATCCGAACTGGCGCCACTTTTATAACGATTTGCTCCACCTCGCGGTATTGCGTCGTGTTGTAGTGGCGATTGTATTATGTGTGTAGCCCAGGGCATCAAAGGGCCATGCTGATCTGGCGTCATCCTCACCTTCCTCCCCCGAGAGGGGGCAGTCTCGTGTGACACTTGTAACACACGACGAGGGTTGCGCTCGTTACCCCACTGAAGGGAACAGTTCAAACCACGAGCTGACGACGACCATGCAGCACCTGTCTAATTGTCTTGCGAGGGCTTCCGTTTCTGGAAGCTTTCAATTAAATTTCCAGCCCTGGTGAGGTTCTTCGTTTGACATCGAATTAAACCACATAATCCACTACTTGTGCAAGTCCCCGTCTATTCCTTTGAGTTTTAACCTTGCGGTCGTACTACCCAGGTGGTTCATTTAACGCGTTAGCTACGCCTCTCAGAGGGTCGATACTCCGAAAAGCAAATGAACATCGTTTAGGGCGTGGACTACTGGGGTATCTAATCCCATTCGCTACCCACGCTTTCGTTCCTCAGTGTCAGGAATGTGCCAGTCTGCTGCCTTCGCTTTTGGTGTTCCCCATGATATCAACGGATTTCACCCCTACACCATGAGTTCCACAGACCTCTCACATCCTCTAGTCTTACCGTTTCCTACGCATTTCTGGAGTTAAGCTCCAGGCTTTAACATAAGACTAATAAGACCACCTACGAACCCTTTACACCCAATAATTCCGGATAACGCTTGGGGCACTCGTATTACCGCTGCTGCTGGCACGAGTTTAGCAACCCCTTATTCTTGAGGTACTATCAATTACTTTCTCCCTCACAAAAGATCTTTACATCCCAAAGGACTTCATCGATCACGCGACGTCGCTCCGTCAGGCTTTCGCCCATTGCGGAAGATTCTCGACTGCAGCCACCCGTAGGTGTATGGACCGTGTCTCAGTTCCATCGGTGGGGGTCAGGCTCTCACCTCCCCTAGACGTCATAGCCTTGGTAGTCTTTTACACTACCAACTAGCTGATATCCCGCAGGCCGCTCCCTTAGCGAAAAACTTTACTCCGAAGAGACTATCATGTATTAGCTTATCTTTCGATAAGTTATTCATGACTAAGGGGTGCGTACCTACGTGTTACTACCTCGTTCGCCACTGGAAGAATCTTGATGTAATCGCAAAGCTTCCCGTTTGACTTGCATGCCTTATCCACGTCGCCAGCGTTCATCCTGAGCTAGGATCAAACTCTAAAATTAAACTCAAACAGAACAAAAAAAAGGACGTTTGTTGGTTGTCATTTAGTTGTCAAAGAAGTCTTCGGAAATTGCCTTAAAAAAAATTAGCTTGAAATATCAGACTAATGTTTTTTGGACAATCTCCGGGACAGCCGTTAGATTTTCATAAATCGTCGGTGGCGTGGTCGTAATTATAGTCATAAATCGCTCGGAGTCAAGTGTTTTTAGCGTGACTTTTTATGGTCTATTTCAAAGGATGTTAAATAACCATTTAAGGCCTATAAATAAGGATATAATGAGCGCAAAAGACCCCCATATTTGGAGGTCTTTTAAATTTAAATTTTGGGAATTTTGAAATCCCTTCGATTTTCAACAATTTTTACTTCAATTTTGTACATAATACACCTATTTATCTGAGTCCTTTGATATATCATGAAAATCCAATTGGCCTCCCTCATCCCCCTCTTGAACCTCCATAACCGACTCATTTAACAGCCTCTTATACAGATGGAAAATAGCCAGATTTGATATTGCTAAAGCAGCAATGACACACGCCAACACAATCAGTATGATTACAAATATTGTAACCGAAGAGGAAGATGCAAACAGTAAGCTGGGGGTCTTGATGGATGAATAAACAAGACCTGCGCCAATTAAAAAGAAGAAAACTAGAATTCCATAAATCACATAATAAATAAGCATTTTTAGCCTATTTCCAACCGCCATTTCCTTCGCCCTGGTAAAAGCATCTGAAATACCAAGTCCCTTATCTAACACTAAAATCGGTGCGAAACAATACGTTAAAATGACGTAAATTCCAGGAATAATGAAGAATATAAATCCGCCCAAGGTGCACAGCCCAAGTAAAATTGATACCACCAAAAAAGTTAAATAATCCCTTTTTGGATTGAATAATTCAGAATATTTTGCGCTTTTACCATCCACTAACTGTAGATTAATCCTAAATTTTCCAATTTTAAACATCGTATCTATTAGGAATTTAACAACATAAAACAGAGCTATTGGGCCTAAGTAATATATACTATAATTTGTCTTATCAATCGTACCAACATGATAAAACTGATCAATAAACAGCGCAAACAATACAGGAAAAATTGTGGCATAAACCAATATTATCCAATTCTTTTTAAAGATATCCTTGCTGATTTTTAAGGACTTTATGACTGATATGTTATTCATCTATTTCAATAGTTAAGTAATTAAACAATAAACACCAAACGGATGTTTGATGTTTATCATTATATCACCCAGTGGGCGATTTTGCTAAGCTGGCTTACTTATTCTTCTGTGCCTTCCAGAAAGTAACTAGAAGTGGGGATCCTAGGAAAATTGATGAGTATGTTCCAAGAACGATACCAATGATCAATATAAGTGAGAAGTTTCTAGTTGCATCAGCTCCAAAGATAAATAGCGCAATTAGGGCCAAAATTGTCGTTAGGGATGTGTTGATTGAACGAGCAAAGGTTTGGCTAATACTCTTTCCAACAGTCTTATCAAATGCCTCTTTGTGATGATCATCGATCTTCAGGTTCTCTCTTGTTCTGTCGAATACCACAATGGTATCGTGAACAGAGAAACCAAGAATAACTAGAATTGCTGTAACAAAGAGTGCATCAACTTCATACCCGCCATTTCTACCCAAGAATGCGTAGATTCCTGTTGGAACCAAAACATCGTGAGCAAGAGCGGCAATTGCAGCAAGTCCATATTTCCAAGAAGAAACAGGCTTTGAAACGTGTCTGAATGCGAATGTGATAAATAGAACAATCGCTAAGATAACTAGGATGATTGATGTTATAGACTTTGATTGAAGTTCAGCTCCTAAAATAGGTCCAACGGTGTCCATTCTCTTTATCGTTGCGCCCGTTGTCGACGCGCTAACAGTAGAGCTGACTGTTGATGTCCCAACTGTAGATGTAGCAGACAGCAAGTTTGCAGTAACGACATTTACAGTACTTGATGCCAAACTAGCTGTTCTAATAATGTACCCCTTATCCCCTGTTGGTCTTACAACAATCTCACTTGTCACTCCAGAGTTTTTAACAATTGATGTTATGTCATCGTGTGATGGACGAGCACCATTGTATTCAACTTCTATGATTGAACCTCCTTTAAAATCAATACCGTAGTTTATTCCCCATTTTGATATAGTGAAGATTGAGAACAAAACCAATAGAATTGATAGTGTGTAAAAAATTTTTCTGTATTTAACTACAAACATAATATTATTTTTAGTCTTTTAAACTTAGCGTTTTAGGCCATTACTGAATAAAAACTTTACAATCCCCTTGTGATGCTTTACACCAAGCGCAAGCAAGAATGTTCTTGAAACTGTAATAGCTGTAAACATTGAAACCAAAACTCCAATTAGGAATACCAAAGCGAATCCCTTAATCAACGCAGATGTTGCAAAGAAATAAAGAATTACCGCTGTAATAATACTTGATAGGTTTGAGTCTCTGATAGATAGCCATGCACGAGCAAAACCTTCACGTATTCCGTCCTCAAGTGAGTGACCTTTTGCAAGCTCTTCTCTCATTCTTTCAAAAATTAGAATGTTACCATCTACCGCCATTCCTATGGAGAGGATAAAAGCAGCCAAACCTGCTGATGTCAGAACAACAGGAATCAGTTTAAATATAGCGAGACTAAATATTGTGTACATCACAAGAGACACAACAGCAACAAGACCAGGTAGTCGATACCATAATATCAAGAAGATTGCGATAATTAAGAATCCCCACATACCAGCATCAACACTAGCCTTCAGGGCGTTTTCTCCAAGTGATGCACCGATTGATTGAGTACCAATAAGATTAATCGGAACTGGCAATGCACCGTACCTTAGATCTCTTGCTAAAGTTCTTGCCTCATCAGGTGTAAAGTTTCCAGATATTACAGCACTTCCGTCCTTGATTTGGTCTCTAATTACAGGTATAGAAATTGGTTGTCCGTCTAGAAAGATAGCCAAGACTTTTCCAACATTATTTCCAGTAATTTCTGCGAACTTTTCTTTTCCAGTATTATCAAATGTAATTGAAACAAGAGGTTGTCTTGTACTTGAATCAAATTGTACTGATGCTGACTTTAGATATTGTCCAGTTAGACCAGTATCTGAATATAGCTTTGAATAGTCAATACTTGCAGCTACAGTTGAAGTTGACTTTTTAGCGGTTGAAGTTGAATTCAACATCGATATCAGTGAACTTGTCGCATCGCCATTAGCGCCAGACACATCCGTCGTAACAGCACCGTCTCCCACAAAAGCAGCAGCTTCTAGCTTGGCCTGCTCCATTTTTGTAGCATTCAATACAGCTTCAGAACTAGTTCCCTCTTTCTGAATCTTAAATTCAAGAACTGGAGTCTTTCCGATTGTGTCGATAGCTTTTTGTAAATCTGTTACACCAGGAAGCTCTACAACCAATTTACGAACCTCTGCTCCGCCAATTGTAGTCTTTTCTGTTTGAATAATTGGCTCAGAAACTCCGAAGGCATTGATTCTTGATTCAATAACACCTCTTAAACTTTCCATTGCCCCATCCAAATCTTTAATTCCTCCGACAGCACCAGATTGTGAAAGGTCTGCCTGATAAACTAAGTGTGAACCGCCGCTAAGATCTAGACCAAGTTTGAAAGGAAAATTAGAAATAAATCCTTGGCCCGGAACTTGTGAATAATAATTGAACGAAAGTACTGCAAAACCGAATATTAGCAGTAAAATCGCGCTAATTCTGACTTTTTTCATATAGTAATGCAATTATACTCACTTAGAGCATTGTGACAAGGGGTACAATGTGGGGAAAATATTGTTTAAGTATTTAAAAAAACAGAACCCCCGGGCACAATGCGCGGGGGTGGAAGATTTTTTCGCTCACAGCGACAGATGTATCTTACCTTAACTTATTTTGAATTCTCCAAGTGTTTGGGCCGGGGGTCTAGGAAATAGACCCGGTTGACCGAAACACTCAGGACTTCGGGGCGAATGCAAGGGATGCCTGGGCTGGGAGGCGCTCGGCATTGTGATAGCGAAAACCAAGTTCCCACATCGCATCCTTATCGGATGTCTCCCACAGGAACATGGCGCCACGTCGCCCACTCGGATTCACAATAGTAGCCTGGTCAAATGCAATCCACCTGACCTTAAACGTAGCCCTAAGGAAACGAAGGGTTTTCTGCCCTTCTTCCATGAGAAGACTGAGTCCAAGTTCAGGACCAGCAAGGCATCTGTTGGCTAGCGCCACCAGACAGACCTCGCCAGTGAAGACTGTTTTTCCTTGAGCGAGCCCCGTCGGCAGGAGAAGCTCTAGGGCTTCATCCATCTTATCGAGGGACATGGCGACGGCTTTGGCGAGGGTCTTGGCAAAACCTGCACTGTCCCCAAGGAAACCATTGCGGGGTTCCTCCAACTTCCAACCCGACTCTCCATAAACAGCGACCGGGTCGAATTTGAGGACGTTAAGGTTGAGTTTGAATGGTTCAGGCCGAGGCTGAGAAGTCAGAGAAGGCAGTTTGATAGTTGCTTTAAGTTTCATATTGGTGTTGTTGGTTTGCTTTTCAGAAGGCCATCAAATAGCTATGAAAAATAACTAACTGGTGGCCTTCTAAAAGAACCTGCAACTAACCTGATTTAAAGAACATTCGTATAATATAGTACACTTATTATACAGGTCTGTCAATACCCTAGAAACTCGTTATTGATTCTATCCTTATGTGTAGCCCTAGAATATCTCCTCATGGACATCAGAAGTCCAAGACCCACAAATTCAGTTACCAAGTGAGACCCGCCATAGCTCATAAACGGAACGGGAATTCCCGTAACAGGCATGAGTCCAATGTTCATTCCAATATTAATTATTAAGTGAGAAACAAAGAATATTGCCAATCCCATTCCAAAAAGTATCTCAAAGTTAGTCTCCCCCTTAGACGCACTATATAGAATCCTTGCGATAATTAATGAAAATAGACCAATAAGAATAATCACACCAACAAAACCCCACTCTTCAGCGAAGGCAGCAAAGATAAAGTCTGTTTGGTATTCAGGCAAGAACTGTAACCTAGACTGCGTTCCATACCCAATCCCCCTACCAAACACTTGCCCTGAGCCGATTGTAATCATGGCTTGTCTTGCATTATATCCACTTCCCCGAATATCTGCAGATGGTGTTATAAAATTTAGAATTCTTTTCTTTTGATAATCCTTGAATCCAAATTGCCATGCACCCGCAAATATTACAGCCCCCATTATAAACACAAGTGCCAAGTGCTTTTTAGAAATTCCAGAGAAAAGAACCATACCAAACCAAATGAAGAATATTGTGATTGCAGATCCAAAGTCAGGAAGTAGGGCTACAATGACAAAAACTATACCGGCGTACGCTCCAGAGACAATTATGTGACGAATATTTGCAATATCCATATGCCTTCGTGAAAAATACTTTGCCAATAATAGTATTAAAATTATCTTAGCAGGATCTGAAGGTTGAATAGAAAATGGTCCAAAGTCAATCCATGATTTTGCCCCATTTGTAATTGAACCAAATACAAAAAGAGAAAACAGAGAGAGTATAGAAAGACCATATAGAGTCACAATAACAGGTGTTCGCTTTAAAAATCTAAAATCCACTCGACTAGCTATGTACATCGCGATAAAAGCGACGCATATCCACATCATTTGCCGACCAAAGAAGTTTCCATTTCCAACAAAAGACTTCATGGTTATAAGTCCTGCGCCCATTATAGGTAAAAGAGCCCCGATAATATAAAAATCTGGATACCACTTTCTTCTAGTTTTAGATGACTCTTCTATTGCAATCATTTTATTTGAAATCAACCCGCCAATTATGTAGACCCGTTATATCCTTGGTATTAGCTCTATTTTGGAATACTTAAATTCTTCCAAGTGAGGCCAAGTGAACACAACCACAGCCTTACCTTTTGGTTGTAATTCATCAACAAGAGTTCTTGAGACAACCATTGCGTTACCTTCAACATCATAGACAATAGCAACGACATAGAAGTTTTGGAATCTTTCGACGGTCTTATTGGTTATCGAAGAAGTCAGAGTTGGTGTACCGGCAACCAAAACTATTTGATCGGACGAAATACTAAATTTTGATTTTTCTTCCACACTCTTAATCCAAGTAACCTTCGACGCTATTTCAAACGTGACCTTTCCAATCGTCCTTTGATTAGCATCGAACGCTTGCTCAAATACAACAAAGTTTTTATTGTATGGCGCACTCGTTACTCCCTCTCGTGTTCCAATCAAAACATTTTTATCATCATAAACACTCAAAACATAATTGAAACGCTCTGAAACATAATTAATATTAGGATTCTGTAAATACGCAACTAGATTATACTTACCATTTGCAATCGGAAATGCACGAGACCATAAGATAAGTGGGTCTTCAACAACATCAGCCGAACAGGCACGAGAACACACTCCCCCACAATCGATTCCCGTTTCATTTTGATTTTGCCTTTTATCAAAGCAGGTTGGGGTTTTATTAAAGAAATAAAAATATACAGGTAAGCCAATTATGATTGCTATAATTAAAATCAGAACAAAACCGTAGGTAAGTTGTTTTTGAGTAGACCATTCCATGTGGTATATGATAGCAGATTAAGAGATAAAGATAAACAAAAACAATACAAAAAATAACCCGCATTTTCATGTGGGCATTTTTCCGTATCTAAATTAACCGCTATGTTCTGGCGACGAGCTACTTTCCCCAACAAGTGAGTATCATCGCCTCTGGAGGTCTTAACTTCTGAGTTCGGAATGAGATCAGGTGTGGCCCCTCCGACGAGTCACCAGAACGCAATGGTCAATTTATTTTTGAAAACTATGAAGGAAGGCCGTGATTGCAAGAAGATTGCGTCGGCCAGAATTTGCTTTACGAAGTGGACACACCGGGACTTGAACCCAGATAAACTCTGTGCCCGAAACGGGCTAGTTGCTCTGTATTGAGCTATGTGTCCTTTGTAATTTCGTAAACAAACATACCGTCGGAAGGATTTGAACCTTCGACCTCAGGAACTAAAGAGCCCGTGTGCTACCAGACTGCACCACGACGGTTTGTGTTCACAGGGATTTTATCTCCCTTCATAATTTTCAAAAGTCTTTTCATTCTAACAAGTAACAAACAAAAGTGATCGTAAATCTTCATATTTCCTAATAAGAATCGATTTATTAGTACACCTCAGCTTAACACATTACTATGCTTATACTTAGTGCCTATCAACGTGATAATCTCTCACGGATCTCAAACGATACCTTATCTTGAGGTTGGCTTCGCTCTTAGATGCTTTCAGAGCTTATCCATTCCCGATATAGCTACCCAGCGATGCCACTGGCGTGACAACTGGTACACCAGAGATCAGTCCACCCCGGTCCTCTCGTACTAGGGGCAGTTCCTCTCAAGTATCAACGCCTGCAGCAGATAGGAGACCAACCTGTCTTACGACGGTCTGAACCCAGCTCGCGTGACTTTTTAAATGGCGAACAGCCATACCCTTGGGAGCTTCTTCACCCCCAGGATAAGTCGAGCCGACATCGAGGTGCCGAACTGTGCCGTCGCTATGGACGCTTAGGCACAACCAGCCTGTTATCCCCAGAGTAGCTTTTGTCAGATAATCTTTGGCCGCATCTAATGCGAGCCCTCGGTTCACTATGCTCCGCTTTCGCGTCTGTTTGGCACTTACGCCTCACAGTCAAGCCAGCTTATGCCATTGCACTATCGGCACGGTTTCCATTCGCGCCTAGCTGACCTTAATAGACTCCTCCGTTACTTTTTAGGAGGATAGCGCCCCACTAAAACTGCCCACCAGATACTGTCTCTCGACGTTTTTTCCGTCGAGGTTAGAATGTATATTTTTAAAGAATGGTATTTCACTGACGAGTCCACCCTAACCGAAATCAGGATCTCAACCTCTCCCATCTATTCTACGCAGTAAAAACATACAATCAATATCAAGTTGCAGTGAAGCTTCTGGGGTCTTTTCGTCTAGCTGCAGGTAGGAGGCATCTTCACCTCCATTGCATTTTCACCGGGCGGGTCTTCGAGACAGTTCCCCAGTCATTACACCATTCGTGCGCGTCAGAACTTACCTGACAAGGAATTTCGCTACCTTAGGACCGTTATAGTTACGGCCGACATTCACCAGGGCTTACATCAATCAGCAATATCTTGCGATATCACCCCCAACGTTTAACCTTCTGGCATCGGTCAGGTGTCACCCCCTATACATACTCTTACGAGTTCGCAGGGAGCTGTGTTTTTGATAAACAGTTGCCAGGGAAACTTTTGTTGCAACCCTCTTCTTAGGGAGGGCGAGCCTTATTCCGAAGTTACGGCTGCTTTTTTGCCGAGTTCCTTGAAGACCTCTCACCCGTTCGCCTTGGTCTACTCGACCTGATCACCTGTGTCGGTTTTCGGTACGGTTTCCGCATACATAAGTTTAGAAAATTTTCTTGGAAGCGTGCTTTGAACAATTATTTAGAGGCGAACCCCTAACATCTCCACTCTATTTGGAATCGATATTAAAATCAGCTCTCCGGACTTACCTAGAGAACTTCCTTAAAGCATGGACGCAAATCCGATAATGCGCTATTCATACTACACTCCGTCATTTCATCACTGTATACAGAAGTCATGGAATATTAACCATGTGTCCGTCGGGTACGGTTCTCACCATCCCCTTAGGCCCGACTAACCCTTCGATGACAATCATTGCGAAGGAAACCTTGATCTTTCGGCGTCGGAGTTTTTCACTCCGATTGTGGTTACTTGTGCCAACATTCTTACTTCTTGACGCTCCAGGGTGAGTCACCTCTTCCCCTTCATTGCAGACAAGAACACTCTCCTACCGCGCCTTACCGCCGTAGCAGTAAGACACCCCAAGTTTCGGTACTATACTTTAGCCCCGCGAATCTGCGGCGCAGAATCTCTCGATGAGTGAGCTATTACGCTATCTTTCAAGGATTGCTGCTTCTAAGCAAACCTCCTCATTGTCTCAGAAATTCCACCACCTTAAGTGCACTTAGTATAGATTTAGGGACCTTAAATATGGATCTAGGGCTGTTTCCCTTTTGTCCTGTGGAGCTTAGCCCCCACGGACTAACTGCCGTGCTTTAGCTCTTGGTATTCGGAGTTTGATAGGACTCGCGAGATTTCTCCCTGTCGAGTCCTTCCAGTGCTCTACCCCCAAGAGGAACACACGACGCTAACCCAAAAGCTATTTCGGAGAGAACCAGCTATTACCAAGCTCGATTAGCTTTTCACTTCTACCCCCAGTTCATCTCAATGAGTTGAACGACATACGAGTTCGGCCCTCCCTTTACCTTTCGGCAAAGTTCAGCCTGACCAGGGGTAGCTCGCATTGGCTTCGGGTCTAATGTGTAATACGGACGCACTATTAATACTCGGTTTCCCTATGGCTCCATCCTCGCGGATTTAGCCGAGCAATACACATTAACTCGTTGGCTCATTCTTCAATAGGCACGCCATGACGGATCGTATAAATACGTCCGCTCTGACTCCTTGTAGGCATATGGTTTCAGGTCTATTTCACTGTCCTTATCGGACTGCTTTTCACCTTTCCCTCACGGTACTTGTTCACTATCGATCACAACATATATTTAGCCTTAGCAGTTAGTTCTGCTGGATTCCCCCGAGCCACTCGTGTCTCGGGGTACTCAAGAGTGATAATCAAGAGATTTTTCATTTTCACATACGGGACTGTCACCCTCTTCGGTCGTGCTTCCCAACACGTTCTGTTAACGAAAAATTTTGTAACTCTTTGGATATAAATACCCTATTATCATCTTACAACCCCAAGCTGCTCCATAGGAGACAACATAATGATGATTCAATAATAAATTACTAAACCGATAAAATGTCATCCCCAATGGAGAAGCTTGGTTTGGGCTCTTTCCTTTTCGCTCGCCGCTATTCAGGAAATTGTGTACTTACGTACTTGTTTTCTTTTCCTCCAGTTACTAGAATGTTTTACTTCACTGGGTGCGCATCTTACTTAAAAATAAGATAAGAGATCAAGTCTCTTGGGTTTCCCCATTCGGAAATCTCCGGATCAAAGGTTGCTAGGCACCTCCCCGAAGCGTATCGCCGCCATGCTGCGTCCTTCATCGCTATGTTGTGTCAAGGCATCCACCATACGCCCTTATATTTCCCATTAGGAAATAAAAAGACCACAATCACTTTTGTTTGTTACCTGTTTGCTACGTACACTCCTTGAGAGTAAGTGCACGTAACTTCTTCAAGCGATAATATATTCCGTCAAGATTATATTACCTTCATGAAGCTCTGTCTCCAGTATTGAAAAGACCAAACAGAATACGTATCACACAACCTTAGCCACTTGGCATCAGATCATGTGAATGTTATCCACTAAAACTGGGACAGAATTTAATTTTCAAATATCAGGAATGCTGTGTTCGTCTTCTCTTTGACTTGAGCGTTTTTTCAAAAGAAAAGCCGCTCTCGTTTCAAGAGAGCGGTCTTTCTTAATAAGCCTATTTAGTAGACGTTATTAGGAATTGCGCTCTTAAGACGATTAACATATTCAGGTGTTCGTAATTATACTCATGGAAGGTTTGTTGTCAACTATGGTCAGTTTGGGGGAGGCATTGATTATACGGCTTTGTAGAGCGGTTTTTTGATGGTCATTTTTTTTATTTTTTAAAAGGCACATCAGACCTCATTTTTCTTACAATTGGCAAGCAAAAAAGCCACCTATATGATGGCTTTTTTGCTTAATCAAACCCACACACTACCCCACCTTACTATTTTGTTCTTGAAATTTTCTCCCAAGCCACACCAATAGCCCTTGAAGCATGGTCTCTCCCACCGAGTCCGAATGCTAAGCCAAAAGCCAAAGAGAGGGCTGAAACTATACCTATAAACAATATCTGAATTAGCTCTGGAGCTATATTTAATTGAACCAAAACTGCTAATATTGCAAATATTATAATCGCCCACTTTGCCAATGTTCCAAGCATTTTAGAAGATCTAAGGTGTGCTGAGGATGATACCGCTACCACAAACTTCTCTATCACCTCACTTAATATAATCGAAACCAAAAGTATCAGTACCGCAATTATTACCTTAGGGAAATAACCGACAAGTACAGTTTGAATAAACTCCGCCACAGCATCTAGCCCCAAGACGTGTAGTGACATCATAAAGAACATGGCAATAATGAACCATTTTACTAGACCGTCAACAAAACCCGCGCTGTTTAATCTAACGTTTCCTTTGTTTAGCATTTTTTCAATGCCAACCTTTCTTAATAGGCTATCCAATTTTAGCGTTCCAATAATCTTCCCAACAATTTTTCCTATAAAAATTGCTACTGCCCATCCAATAGAAAAAATAATGATTGCAACAACGACGTTTAAAAAAACATAAACGACGTTGGAGGCGGTGTTGATCCACACATCTCTCATTGCGTCACTCCAAGTTTGTATTTGAATCATAATATGAAGAAATAAAAAATATTATCTACTTAATAATATCTTAATTTAATAAAAGGGTGACCACCCTTGTATATATTATACCATGAAGAAAAATTAAGTTGTAAACAACCAGTCTGAATCAAATAGCAAAATTTCCTAACCACAACTAGATGGTCAGGAAATTCTGATTAACTTATTTGAAAAGCTATCTAAACAAATTCAGCTTATCCAAAACAACTTCGTGTGGATAATCTAGGACATCTCTAACCAACCTATCCCCCACCCCCAACCTATATTTAAGATCAGTACTATTCAAAACAGCAAATCTAATTTCCTTTCCAACTTCGGCTTCAATGTTAGACATTATAGAATCCGTTGAAGCCTTCTTGGCATTGTCAGCAACAATCAGGATATCCAATCTACTATCCGCTTGCTCTTTAAACAGACCAGATAAAACAACTAGTTTTAACTTACCAATCTTTGACAACTTCTTGATAATTGATTGAGGAGTAATCAAACTCGTTTGCAATAGTAGCCTTTGGAACTCAACAAGATAAGGAAATTTTTCATTTATTGTCCAGACAATTTTTCCGTTGCTTCTGGTTGCCTTTTTAATTAATCCAACCTTTAGTAAAAAATTTAATTCTTTTCTAGCGCGAGAGGCTTCAACTTTTGTTCGAGCAAAAACTTCATTGGGAAGAAAAGCTGTCGTCTCATTAAACAAAAAGAGGCGCATTAACTTGACTCTTGGGGCCCCACCAAATATTTTTTCTAAGTAATCCATATATATACTGTACCAAAGTACAGCAAAAATACAATAATAAGTAAACACACCTAAAATAAAACACCCAAGGTTTTGACTTGAGTGTTTTATTTATTAGCGTTTAAGATTATACCTTAACGGCAAATCTTAATAGACACTGGTTGAATAAGGGCTTATTTAAGCTCTACAGTTCCTCCAGCCTCTTCTATTTGCTTCTTAAGTGCCTCAGCATCCTCTTTCTTCATTCCAGACTTAATTGTTGAAGGAGCGGCGTCAACTAGATCCTTTGCCTCTTTAAGACCAAGACCTAGAACTTCCTTAACTACCTTAATGATAGAAATCTTGTTTGCTCCAGCATCCTTTAGATTAACATCAAAAGATGTCTTCTCCTCAGCTGCAGGACCAGCTGCAGGACCAGCAACAGCAACCGCTGCGGCTGATACTCCAAACTTCTTCTCTAGGAATTTCACAAGCTCGTGAAGTTCTAGAACTGTCATTTTCTCAATTGAGTCAACTAGAGCCTTGAAGTGTGCAGGTGTTTCCACTGATACCTCTTCTTTAGCTTCTGCCTTAGCCTCAGCCTTAACTGGAGCTGCTTCTACAGCACGAGTTCCTTCGGAATCGCCTGTTGCTACTGTAGTCTCTTCTGCTGCAACGTCTGTTGCTACTGATGTTATTGAATCATCCATATATTTATTTTAATTATTTTTAATTTTGTGATTAATTTAATCTTAAATCTTAATGATTTAGAATTACCGACTTAGTTGGATCCTTTCTTTTCTGCTATAGCATTGATTGCGACAACAAAACCTTGAATTGGAGAGTTGATAACGTTGAGGAACATAGACAAGAGACCTTCTCTTGAAGGAATGGTAGCAATAGACTCCATTTCTTCCTTGTTCTTATATTCTCCATCAAAGATACCACCCAAGATTGAAACCTTTTTATCCATCTTCTTTTGAAAGGCGTAAATCTCTCTGGCTGGTGCCAAAAGATCTTTACCATAAACTAGCGCAAGCTCGCCATCTAATGATGGTTGCTCGCCTTTAATACCAGCGTCAGCAAGAGCCTTTTTTACAAGGGTCTTTTTTGCTACATAGTATCCAAGTTCATGTGCGCGAAGCTCGCGTCTAACCTCACCTGTTTCAACAACTGGTAGTTTGTGAAAATTCACGAACACCAAGCTTTTTTGTGAATCAAGTATCCCCTTAACTTTTGAAACTATTTCTTCTTTTTTTGCTCTTTGTATAGGCATAATAAGTTACGCTTTGCGTTTTATTTTTAATTTGAAACGATCTGATTTCGACCTGATTTTGCCGAGGCCGGTCCGTATCAAGACTTGGACTAAACAAAAAGCCTGACATTTAAGCTTTTGAGGCTTATTTGCTAGGCTTCAGTTTGGAGTGTAGAAAAGTTGGGTGTTTCAGTTTTGGTGATTGACTCACCTTTAGGGTGTCAATCAACTTAGCTAAAAATAACCTTATTTTTCAACCTCTGCACAGGATTTATGATTTCAGGCTTGCGAGCAAGCCCTTACCACCTATGGTATCTGAAGTCTTAGCCAAGATACTACATTATGTATGCATAAAAATCAAGGGCTAAAAATCTATACTACAACCCCCTACCCACCCCCTGAATCAACTCAGAAAGAGCATCGTGAATTTCTATATATAACAAAATCTCTTCTCTAATTTCCGTCTGACGTTTACTTAGTGTTTGAACTTTTTTGTTCGTGCTGAGGAAATTATTAAGAGAATAGAAATTTCGTTCTTTGTTGTACTTTAGTATTAACTTAGAAACCGTATCCATATTAGATTCCAGAATTCCATAGAATGAATTTAGTATGTTCAACGATTGTAATACACCAGTTTTTTGATACTTTCTTTTTGCAATATCTATTTTTTCTATATATTTATCTGCTAAATACACCGACGATGAAAAGAATGAAGATATAGTCGAAGTGGATACCTGGATAGTTACAGAGAGGGTTGATGTTGAAGACGTGGATACCGCGTATCTAATTCTCTCTTTCGCTTTTTCAAATAATTCATCAATTGATTCTCTGTTTAAACTATCACCTAAATCAGTTGATGTTCCAGTCGTTGTGCTGGTATTAATTTGAATAGGTTTAATACCCTTATCGATTAGACCGTCACCGTTGTTATCAACAGAAATTGTTGTTGTTGAATAATTAATATCAATGTTTGTGGCTGGAGTCACAGAAATATTTGGGTAAATTATTTCAGTACCGTCCATTTTTGTAACAATCTGCGCAACACCCACAGCAGAGCCTTGACCAAAAAAATTTATGTTACTGCCCATCACTCCACCTTGAGATTCTTCACTACCCCCTGAGCTACCACCATACACTACGGAAACAATTCCCGACCTGTTACCATCAGAATAATTAGTGTAATTCACTACTCTGTTTTCCAAATTCAGCTGATCAAACGGCTTGTTCTGCAAATCAGCAATTGTCTGAAAATTAGGAGTTAGTATTATTGGACCATATGCATCGACAATCAAAATTTTACTATTATTGAATCTATTTACAAAATCAGAATCGGACGCATCATCAGAAATTTTTGATATTCCCGAAAGAACCGATGAATCACCGTAACTCCCCAAAATTGGGCCGGGTTTAGAAAGCGAACCCGACACATAAGAAACGTAAGGACTTGAAAGTAGACCGAACGAATTCACCATATCACCCTCTTTTTTTGACCTACTTAATATTGCATGAACAATATCCCTGACTCCTGAAGATCTAAATATATCTTTATGCGCAATGGGATCTTCTCTAAAGAATGCGGGAGCAGTCTTTTTCACTTCATTCTCTTTACCAATATCGACTGTAAAAACAGAGCCTGTCCTTTCTGCTAAATTGTGCGCAACAACAACACCATCCCCCATCAAGGAATACTTCCTGGTAAAATCAGGAAGAACAACGTTGTTGGTAAAGCAAAAAAGTAAACCGCGGCACTTTGGTTTAATAAAATTCATTCCAGCAAGAGTAGGTATTCCAACAGGAACGATAGAATAGGTCTTACCAGACAGCGCTGACGAATAATTATCGATTGAATCATGTTCAGAATTTGCCTTATTAAGCACAAAATCATTCATCGAGAAATTGATGTTTTTGTTTTTCAGAAAGCCATTCAGTAATGGAAATGAATCGACTTTACTAGCCCCTAGCTTAAATTGAGAAACCGTCCAATCATCAAAGCTAATTATATTTTTCTGATTATAAGCACCACTTGATTCAGTAAAATATGAGTTAGAAGGCAAAAGCAAATGCACAGAGGACATATTCCTAGCAAGCCCCACCGCCGTTTTCTTGGTCAAAATCAAACCACCAAGCAGATCCTGATTATCACCATAAAGTATCGCTGGTATTGATTGTGGAGTCCCATACTCCGGTACAGAGACTAGAACAGAAGATTCAATCAAGGAATCATTTCCCTCTTTTTCCAAATCCTCCATAAGAGCCTTTGCGAGTAGACCTCCATAGCTATGGGCAATAACAATAACCTTACCTGATGGCGACTTATCAGCCATCTCTTTAATTTTATTCTTCAACATCAGCGTGTATGAATTCATCTTAATTCCTGAAATGAGTATGTCGGATGGTAAAAATCGCCAATCATATGAGAGCGTCTGAAAGTCAGCAATATTTCCATCTGCCTTTTCTCGAAACAACAAATCCACCAGACTTTGATAAATATCAATCGAACCAACAGGTCCCAAGAAATTTGTTTTAGTAATAATATCTCTGGTGTAAATCCTAGTATCCAAGCTTATGCCGTTGGAATTGAGAAATAGACTCTCCACATCAGCATTCCTATTAGGCTCCCATAATTGATTTTCAGTACCGAGAACCCCATTCCGATACAATCTACTTCCTTGAATCCCTGGGATAAATAATACCGAGGAACAACATGGTGAAGATTCTTTAAATGGAACCGCGGAGAACGGAATACTTATCACTCCCTGAGAATAATCTTCTATTCCGTTTTGATTTCTAATTACATTTGCATAATCATCGGCAGTGTAATTATCATTAGAGCCTAGCGTCGACAAATCGGTTGACTTAGGACCACTGGCGTTCCCCCACCAATTATCCTTAAAATCAGAAAATGGGCTAAAATTAATAACAACATCACCATTACTCGAAAAATTATTCTGATTAATCTTAAAATTACCATTACCACTCAAATTAAAACCGATAAAACATGGACCGATATCAGAGCCTAAAACATTAAGGGTGGTATTAGAAAATCCTTCAATGCAAGTACCGGAGCTAAAGCTTGAGAGCGACAGAGGTTTTGCAGAAATTGATGATTTCTGAAAGTTTAAGACACTGCCAGAGAAAACATTTATTCCAGAGTTTATCTTGACGTCGTTTATTTTTGTCCTATGCACAGCGAGAATGGAGTTTTTAAAAATATCTGCAAACGTATTTCCTGAATAATTATTAATATTCGTTCTATACAGCACAGCTCGACTGTCATTTGAATAAAAGGCATTTGACCCTTCAATTTTTATATTATTGATATTGGTTTCAAAAAGGTTAATTTTAGACTTCTTATATAACCCCACCAAAGTTCTTTGTAAATCCACTCCGGCTGGGCCTTGAATATCAATTTTTCTGCCATTAACCACCCCAGCATTATTTATATAGAAAAGATTTTCATATCCGGATCCTGATATAGATATTTGAGTTGATAGCAAACCCAATACTTTGTATGGCGAGGATGAGTACAATCCGTCAATTATCGCCAGACTAGATGATGCGCTAAGTGTTGCGCTACTTAATAAATTCAGACTATACAAAATATCACCAGACGTCGAAATCTTAAATGGATTTGAAATTGGATCAAAATCGTAATTCGCTTTTTTAGCTATAGTTTCCGAACCGATATTAAGTACTCCCCCATTCACGTAAAATGAACCGTTATCAATTATATCCACAACAGCACCGTTCTCGATACTCAAGGATGAACCAGATGAAATTGTTACAACGGCAGAGACCTTGTATTCATAATCAGCTGGCCAAAATTGATGGTCGGTGATTATAAATGGAGTATCAATAACCTTTATGAGTTTTGTGCCACCATCAGGTGCACCACCAGACGCAGCCCTCACTACATCAGCATCAAAAACAATACTTGTGATTATTAAAATTAAAACAGCTAGTTTTACCAACAAATTATATCTTTTATTCATACGCACAAGTATAAATAAACAACATAATGCCTCTATAAATATTTTATAGAGAATTGCAGAAGATTGTTTATAGACTACTTTTTTATTTTTACTTAGTTAAGATGTGTGCTGAGATAACAAAAACCGCAAAACCAACTATTAGAATCAAGAGGAAACCGACTATCAACTTAAAAGAATTTTTGTCGAACATTATCTATATATTAGCATCCCTTCTGCAATTATCCAAAATCACCTACTACTAGGCGATTTTATTGAATCGTCCGCTAAAATAAATCATCAACTAAATATGATTTGATTAAATTTTATCCAAACAAAAACCACCTCTTGCGAGGTGGTTTTTGTTTTAGCTTAACTCATTACTGAGTCAATCAAGCTAAAATTAAGATACTATGATTAGTAACTTATTACGGCCTTTAGAGTACTACCAATTGTAGAAGCACTTAGTGTTCCGTCACCTGTAATAGCACCACCTACGTAATTTGTTCCATATTTCAATCCAGTGATTGAGTATGTTCCAGAAACAGTAGTTGGAGCTCCAGATGATTTAAATGAAGCTGTAAATACCTTTGTTGCTCCTGGAGCAATATAGAAGTAATTATTAGCTAGATCATTTGTACTATCGTTATCACTAAAGTTGCTCAATGCAATTGTACCAACTGATGCGCCTGATGTGGCTACTGTCAACGCATTTGTTGATGTAGCACTTACATAAATTGGATTGTTACCCGCTGTCAAACTGTAAGTAAACGTAAATGCCGCTGTTGAGCTAGCACCTGTGTTTGCTGTTACAGTAACTGGGCTAACAGAAAGGGCACTAACTGTTACACCTGAAGATGTAAAAGCTAGAACATTTGACCTCAAAACAACACTGTTTGCTGAAACACTATTATATGTTGAGTCAATTACAGACAGCTTTGTTGAATCCAAAGTTGTATATACTGTTGAGTTGTCATATGTATTGCCTGCTGTGTTAGCAGCAAGAGTTGCTTGGACAGTAATAGGTGTGTAAACATCAGCAGCTAGAGGTATTGTCAAGTTTGTGAATACCGCTGAAGTTGCTGTTAATGTACTTGCTGAATATGTTAATCCACCAACCTTGATTTGAACATTAGCAAACATAGTTGCTACTGTTCCTGTTCCCGAAGTTGTCAAACCAACTGTCAAACCTTGAAGTGTTGAAGCTTGATTTTGTGACTTAATGTCATAAATAGCTAAAGGAACATTTTGTGTTTGAGCCGCTGTTGAAACTTGAACAACTGACGCTGCTGGTGAAGCAGAGTTGTTTGTTACAACCAATTGTCCAATGTTTGTACTTTGGTAACCAAATGGTCGAGATCCTCCAGTAGGAATTGATGTGTCTGTAACACCTGTTCCGTCAACCGCACGAACTTGCGCTGAAAGAACATTGAGTCCTAGACCTACTACAGAAGCACGATCAGTTACAGGTGTAAACGATGCATTAAGTGTCAAGTATTTAGCTTGAGTTGCCTTAATAACAAGTCCTGTAACAGGAACATTGATTCTGTATTGTGTACCAACTGTAAGCTCAGTGAAGTTTGAAGCATTTAGGTTTGAAACTGTTCCCACAACCCTTCCTGTCTCATCCTTAACTGTGACTGCATTAGCGTATAACCAGAAACGAGTATCAAAATCAAATGAAAGATTTGTTACTGCCATGTCTGATGCTGCTGCTTGCAATTTATAACTAGCCAAGTCATATGCTTGACCCTTGTAAGCTGTAACTCCTGATGGTGTTGTCCATAGAGATGTTGCAAGTGTTCCTGCAACTCCTGGAGTTGCAATTCCTGCTGTAGCTGTTGTTCCACCAGTTGTTGTAGTTGTTGTACAAGCTTGACCAGTTACTGAACTGAACAATGCGCCTGCTCCACAACCTGCAACACCAGTTGAAACTGTTGTTCCCTCAAGATTCAAAGCTGCACGAGTAGCTGGACCAACTTGTCCAACTGCTGAGATTTGCTTTGAAACTTGATATGCCTTAACTGCGGCAACTGTTAAATTACCAAAGTATCCTGTAGGTTGAACTGACAGTAATCCCTTTGATGCAAGAAGAGTCTGAAGTGCAGTTACTTCTGGACCTGTTGAACCCTTCTTAAGTGTCTTTGTAAATGTGTCCCCTGCTGCTGATGCTGTTGTTGCAACAAGAGCGAAAGCAAGAGCCAACATTAATACTGTTGAAATTTTCTTCATATGAATTTTTATAAAATTATTTTAAAGATATTGTCATCCGCTTAACTTTTAAAATTATTAATGTGCGGAATCAAATACCCTCGGGTTTTTAATACTAACCGTACGAACCCGTAGAGAAATTCAATCTTGTATTCCATTAATGAATATTCGATTGAACACCTTTATGGGTTCGTACTTGTTGACTGTGAACAATCAACGGAATAACGGGAATTTGTGACGCCCTAATCTTTCAATTAAGGAATCACGATTACTTCCCCATCTCAATTTCTTCCTAACGGTTTTAAGGTTAAAAAGTCGACTCAAGATAAGGTGGAAGCACATAAGCTATTGGGAGTCAGACGTTCAGGATTAAGGGATAATTGGCGGAATTACAGGTTTATGCCGAATCTATCAATTTAGTTGTCAAAGTGCCGTCTATTTCAGTATAGTATTTAGAGCCTTATTTAGCAACATATTGCCAAAAAACACTCAAATCTACGCCTGTACACATAATGACGGTGTACAGTCAGTAATATTACAGAAAAACCCCTCTTTAGTCAATAACTAAACAAAATCGTCAAATCCCATTTGAGCTTTTTAATTAAAGACTATTTATGATTTTGTGTGTCCTTTTTTATGTCTTTTAGATGACTCTTTTTGTTATAAAAGACACACTAAGCTAATATGTATTTACTCCACCTTCTTTCCCCTATTTTTTTCAGTACCCCATCATATATAAGCGTGTTAAGCTCTCTCTGAATTGTCTTCTCACTACAATCCTTAATGTTATCGGAAATGTCTTTAATAGATGATTCTCCTATCTCCCTTATTATACCGAGTATAAGCTGTTGTCTTTCATTCTTTTGCATCACAGATTTTGCCACACCAACGGTTTCAACTGCTACTGTTATATTTTGCAATTCTCCAACCTCAGTATTTTCCATAACCTTAGTCTTAACCCCAGCATAACTTGCAGACCTAAGATCTGATGATGTCGGAGCAATTATGGTATTTTCAATAACAACCTCCTCTTTGGTTTTTTTGTCTGTAGAAACTTTTTCTGATGTAAATATTTTACCTGGAACACTTGAAGTAGCTGGAGTTGACATTGTGGTAGATATAGATGAATTCAAATTTGTCTTAAATCCAAGAACCTCATCATTAAGGACAAAACCTTGTCCTGTTGTACTTGGTCTATCCCTGTCCTCTATAACCGAAATAAAATTCTTAACTTCAGACTCAAGGACGTTATGATTAGGAATCGATGTCATACCAACATTTGACGCCACCTTAGATAAGGAAACAATTTCAACACAAAGGCGACTGATTTGATTTAGTATCTCTTTCCTATATGGAGATGACGATGTTATTAAGGACAATGAAACCCTCAACAGCTCGGTACCTGATTTTCTTAGGTTGTCCTTTATGGAATCCCCTAGTGGGAAGAAGTCTGTTATTAGGTATATTGCCATACAAAGTCTCTCTGATTTCTTGTGTACAAAATTAAAATACGGATCGGAATTAAAGAAACTGAGCGACGCCAAATCGAACGCCTGGCCCACATCATTATTCTCATTATTTAATTCATTGTCTCTTAGGTTATTCATGGTCTTTTATGTTGTCTTTTAACTACCCCCATTCTTTTCTTCCCTTTTGTCCTTGATAGATTTGCCCCAAAAAGTCAAAGCTGGGTGGCAAGTTCAAAGACATTATATATAAGTCAGCACCAATTACAAGTCCCAGAGTATAGGACAGTGTGTTTTAATTTGCACTAATTTTTAACCTTGGATAATACATGTTAAAATAAAGGGAATATGGCAAACAGAGACAAGAAAAAACACAAGAAAGAGAAGGAGGTGGTAAAAGAATACAAACGAGGACCCTACAAATTATCCACTGAAGAAGGTGTGATTGAGCAAAAAGTACTCAAATCAAGCACTGTACAAAGTGTCTGGGGAATAGCTACGTTTGTATTAGCAATCTTTTTCCTTTTTGCATCACTTAATAGAGGTGGTTATATCGGCAATGCGGTGTATGGGGCATTTTCCAATCTCCTCGGTCTTGGATACTACCTAATACCACTAGCTTGTCTTCTATTATCAATCGCCTTCTTTGGGGAGAGAAACAAGAAATTCTACCTTTCAAAATCACTAGGCGCCCTACTTTTCCTACTGTCGTCCCTTGGAATCATTAGTCTAATAAATCTAGACAGCGGGGGGTTTGTAGGAAAGGAAATCGTAGCGCGACCATTAATTAAACTTTTTGACTATCCAACCAGCTACGTTATTACCATAGCACTTTCGATTATATCAATACTTATTATATATGACTCATCAATCCGAAAGGAACATCTGATGTTTTGGAGACTGTTTGGTAAGAAGGCCAATACCGAGGATGAAGAATCAGAGAACGACGGCAGTATAAAAGAGACAGAGGATGAAAAGATTTCAAAATCTATTAAGGAAGCTGAGGCTAGTGCTGCAGGAAACAGACCTACTGTTGACTCGGTGACGACCTCTAAACTTGCTGGCAAGGAAGCTGAAAATGCGAATGTTAAGATAGACCAAAACAAAACCGGAACACCTGATGGAAAATCTTCAAAAGAGAAGGATGACGAATCAATCGACCTTAAGGCAAAGAGCACTTGGAGTGGAAAAACTTTTGTACCTCCCCCACTATCAATACTAGAACAAGACAAAGGAAAGCCAGGTGTCGGAGACATCAAAGCAAATGCCAACATCATCAAAAGAACTCTGCAGAACTTCGGTATCGATGTTGAGATGGATGAAGTTTCAATTGGACCATCAGTTACAAGATATGCCCTTAAGCCAGCAGAGGGGGTTAAGCTTTCAAAAATCCTTGGACTTCAAAACAATTTATCACTTGCACTTGCCGCTCACCCGATTAGAATTGAGGCACCAATTCCAGGAAAGTCACTTGTTGGAATTGAAATTCCAAACACAATCAAAACCACAGTTGGTCTTGGTTCTCTTCTTGCGCAAGAAGAATATCAAAAATCAGAGAAGCCTTTGATGGTTGCGCTTGGAAAAGGAATCTCTGGAAGATCATATTTTACAAACCTTGCAAAGGCCCCCCACATGCTTATCGCCGGAGCAACAGGCTCAGGAAAGTCAGTTACAATTCACGCCATTATTGCATCTCTGTTATACAAGAACTCATCGGACAATCTTAAATTCATCATGATTGACCCAAAGAGAGTTGAGCTGACAATGTATAACAAGATACCCCACCTTCTAACGCCTGTTATTACAGATGCTAAGAAATCTATTCTCTCACTAAAATGGGCAGCAAAGGAAATGGAAAGAAGATACAATATCCTTGAAAAGCATGGGATTCGCGATATTGATTCGTATCACAAGAATATCCTCAAGCCATTGCTAGAGAAGCGAAAGAATGATGGTTTTGTTCAAGGTGAAGAAGCACCTGAGACAATGCCATATATTGTTATTGTCTTGGACGAGTTGGCAGATATTATGCAGGCCTATCCAAGAGAATTGGAATCTGGAATTGTTAAACTAGCTCAAATGTCTAGAGCTGTTGGAATTCACCTTATCATTTCCACTCAACGTCCTTCTGTTAATGTTATTACTGGCCTTATTAAAGCAAACGTTCCGGCCCGTATCGCCCTTCAAGTTGCTTCTCAAATTGACTCGCGAACAATTCTTGACATGAGAGGAGCGGAGGAGCTATTGGGGGCTGGAGATATGCTATTCCTTTCAGGTGATATTCCAACACCTATTAGAATTCAATGTGCCTATGTCACAGAGAACGAAACAAAGAAATTGGTAAAGTATTTGATAGACTCAGCTGATTCATTACCGCAAGAGATATCATTCAACGGCGATCAAGATGCTTCCCCTACCCCTGACCCAGTGTTTAGCTCATCCTTTGGTGGAAGTGATGATGAAGACGAGGATGATTTGTATGATGAAGCAAAGCAGCTTGTTATTGAAGCTGGTCGTGCATCAACTTCGTATTTACAAAGAAAACTACGTGTTGGATATGCCCGCGCAGCAAGATTAATGGACATTCTTGAAGATAAGGGTGTTATTGGACCATCTGATGGTTCAAAGCCAAGAGAAATATTGAGCTATAGTGGAAATCAAGGCGGAAACCCATCAAGTAATGGAAAAAATAATGCCGATAATGATATACTATATAGCGGATCAAACACTAGCACATCTGAATATAACACCGGAAGTGAAAATTCTGATATAATAGACAACAAGGTCGAGGAAGATTAATTATTACCATATTTTAAATTTGGAATTTCTTTAGAAATTCTTTACAGAAACATTAACTCAATAATTGTATGATAGGATCGCGCAAAAACATTAGAGAAGGAAAAACGATAATTAGAAACACTCTTATCGTTATTATAATTTGCGCAATTGGCGGATACGCAGGATTTCAATCAAAAAAAATAATTAGTGGTCCTCAAATCACAATACAAAGCCCTAGCACAACGAGTGCAAACGATAGTGCCGTAGATGTGTCAGGAGTTGTCAAAAATGTTTCCGTCGTTACGTTGAACGATCGATTAATACCAATAGATGAGACTGGTCAATTTAAAGAGAAGATTCTTCTTTATCCAGGCTACAATGTTATCAAACTAAAGGCGACGGATAAATTTGGAGCCTGTGTGACAAAGGAACTTCAATTGGTTTATACTGACAAAAAGGACATCGCCGCTGACCAGGGTGACCAAGAAAAATTGGGCACTACGACCACATCGACAGCCACAACTACAGCAAGTACAACTATTGCGACGACCGGCACAACAAGTAGCACCCGCAGTAAATAGCTTTATTGATTGAACACTTGTAAAAATTATCTCATTACCAAAATTAGAATCGGTGTTATTCGGTTTTATATAAATTAAATAAATAATTTTATTAATATTATGGCAAATAAAAAAGTAGAATCTAGTAAGAAAGCAGCAGCAAAAAAAGTGGATGAAAAAATCACAAAAAAAGTAGCGATTAAAGAGCTTGGCGAAAAACCCGCAAGAAAAGAAATGGATGAATTAGAAGATGTGAAGAAGGCACTCTCAGAAGCTCCCGAGGAATCAGTACCTGAGGATGAAGAAGACGATGGAGATGATGAGTCCCCCACTTCTAAGTCATCATCAAAATCTTCTTTTGGTTCTAAGAAAAAAGGGTCAAAGGGAAAAGAAGAAAACGCATCAATTAAAGACACCATCGCACAAATCAAAACAAAATTCGGTGATGATGCAATCATGCGACTTGGAGAAAAACCAAGAGTAGATGTTAATGCAATTTCAACAGGATCAATCGGGCTTGATGCTGCACTTGGTGTTGGTGGTCTTCCTCGTGGACGTATCATAGAAATATTTGGACCAGAATCTTCTGGTAAGACAACTCTTTCCCTTCATGTCATTGCGGAAGCACAGAAGAAGGATGGAATCTGTGCATTTATTGATGCAGAGCACGCAATGGACCCCGAATATGCAAAACGTCTCGGTGTAAAGATCGATGAACTTCTAATTTCACAACCAGACACCGGTGAACAGGCCCTAGAGATTGTGGAAAGTCTAGTCAGATCAGGAAAGTTAGATGTTATTGTTATTGACTCTGTTGCAGCGCTAACTCCCAAGGATGAGATTGAAGGAGATATGGGTGCGTCACACATGGGCAAGCAAGCAAGACTAATGTCTCAGGCACTTAGAAAACTAACTGCGATCGTTGCAAGAAGTAAAACTATTGTAATTTTCATTAACCAAATTAGAATGCAAATCGGTGTTATGTTTGGTAATCCAGAGACAACCCCAGGAGGTAAGGCTCTTAAATTCTATACATCCGTCAGATTGGACATTAGAAGAATTGCTCAGATTAAGAAGGGTGAAGAAATTATGGGAGGACGTGTTCGAGTTAAGGTCGTGAAGAATAAGGTTGCTGCCCCATTCAGACAAACTGAGTTTGATTTGATGTACAACGAAGGTATTTCAAAGGAAGGAGAAATTATTGCCCTTGGCGAGAAGTTAGACATCATCAACAAAAGCGGAACAAGTTATTCTTACGGAGAAGAAAAGTTGGGTCGTGGATATGATGCAACTCGTCAATTCCTTCGCGCAAACACAAAAATCAGTAATGAAATATTGAAGAGGATCAGAGAGCATTTGAAGGATCTGTAGGAAAAGATTACTAGGAGCATGGACATCTCCCCTCTTATGGTCTACAATGGCCATATTATGTATGATTATAATGAAATTACAGTAAGAAAGTTTATCGTTTTCGAGGGTGAACCATATGAAGTTATGAGTTCTCATATTTTCAGAAAGCAAATGAGAAAGCCAGTTAACGATACAAAATTAAAGAACTTATTAAACGGTAGAATTGTAGAGCACTCGTTTGGTGCAACTGACAAAGTATACCAAGCTGAGATCGACTCAAAGAAGATCAAATTCCTATATTCAAACAAAGGAGAATGGTGGTTCTGCGAAGAGAACAATCCAGCTGCTCGTTTCAAGATAGATGAGAGTGTACTAGGAAATAGTGGTAAATTCCTTAAGCCAAACACTGTGGTTGAGGCTTCAGTTTTTGATGAGCACATCTTTAGAGTAGACCTTCCAATTAAGGTAGAGCTAGTTGTTAAAGAAGCTCCCCCAGTTCTAAGAGGTGACTCTTCAAAGAGTGGAAACAAGCTTGTTGTTCTTGAAACCGGAGCAGGGCTTAACGTCCCAATGTTCGTAGTTGAAGGAGATGTTGTTAGAATCAACACAGAGACAGGTGAATATGTAGAGCGAGTCAAATAGACTTCAACTCAATACACCGACCTGGCACCACAGCTCGGTAGGCATCAAAACAAAAACCCCAAGATTTCACTCTGGGGTTTTTGTTTTATCTTCTACAATGAGACCTGAAGATCGTTCTAATCAGGCCTAAATGACCTATTGAGCGATGAATGGCAGTATAGCCATAAATCTAGCTCTCTTCACAGCTAAAGCCAGCTTACGTTGGCTCTTAGCGCTTACGCCGGTTTTCTTTCTTGAAAGAAGTCTTGCGTGTGGATTAAGAAACTTCTTTAGAAGCTCTGTATCTTTGTAGTCAACATGCTTGATGTTGTTTTGTGAGAAATAACAATGTTTTGTCATATTTTTAATTTAATTTTCCAGTAAGTATCTAGATTAGAATGGAATATCCTCTGGGTTAATTTCTTCCTCTGGATATTCTATTGAATCCAATTGATTTAGTGCGTTTCCTGTATCATCTGCTTTTTTAGATGAGACAGTGTCAGATCCTGCTCCTGCGTTTCCGTAAGAACTTGAACTTGGAGCATCTCCAGCTCTGTTTCCAAATTGAATATTGTCTGCAATAACCTCTGTTCTATAGAGCTTCTTTCCATCAGCACCATCCCAAGAACGAGTCTGCATTCTACCTTCAACCAGCACACTGCTTCCCTTCTTAAGATATTGAGCGGAAGTTTCAGCTTGACGACCGAACACCACAACATTGTGATAATCTGCCGCTTCTTGCTTTGCTCCGTTCTTATCCTTCCAAACTCTATTTGTTGCAACAGAGAATGATGTAACTGTAATTCCTGATGGCAAAGCCTTAAGCTCTGGATCACGAGTTAAATTTCCGATAATTATTGCTTTGTTTAAATACATAATGCTTATTATATAATACTTTAGGTTTGATTAATACCACTATTCAGTTGCAATATCAGCCACTTTTTCAGTATCTACAATTTCACTAACGGCATCATCTGATGAAACAACGTCGGCAACTGCATCCTCTGCAGGAACTTCGGTAGCATCATCTTCTGTTGTTATATCCTCAACTGGCTCATCTGCAATCTTTACGATCTTTGATGATGAATCAGCTTTAATCTCGGCAACAGCTCCAAGGAAAGTGTTTTCCTTAACAGTCTTGATTAATAGAAAACGAAGCATTGGGCCAAAAGCCTTAATCTCCTTCTCTAGTGGAACTATCTCCTCAGGATTAATTTCAAACTTAACCCATCCGAAATATGATGTTAAATAATTCTTTCTATCCGCCTTTACTGTCTTACTTATTGGATACGCAAGGTTTTTAAACTTAGGCATTTCTTCTGCGATAAATTGTCCTCCGCGCTTCTCAATAAGTGACTTAAGGTGCGAGAATTGTACAGCGACCTCGTCCTCAACTATTGTTGAGACAAAGTGAAAACCGAGTTCATAGACTCTGTTTTCAAGCTGTTGGTCCTCTTCTATAAGTTCAACTTTTTTTGCCATGTCAGAAGACTAACACAAAAGGCCGATATGAGCAACCTCGTGGCCTTAATCGACAATGTCTTAAATCAGGTCTATTTTAGGGGATTTAAAGGATTTTTGGGTTGCAATTAGCCGAAAAATATCTGGTTGACGTTTGCCCCAATCTGCTCCCTCGCCTCCTCAATAGAAATACCCTTAATTTCGGCTATTTTCTGTACCACAAACTTCACATGTACAGGCTCTGCTCTTTTACCCCTAAACGGAACGGGTGCGACATATGGGCAATCCGTCTCAGAAAGAATCTTATCTAAGGGTATCTCTTTGATTATGGACTCATAGTCCTTAGCAAAGGTAATAACCCCCGTGAATGATATTGTAAATCCGCAACTTATGAATGCTTTTGCTTGCTCTATTGAACCAGCAAAGAAGTGTGCATTCCCTCGCAATCTTACACCTTGGACCCTAATGTAATTATTAAGAATTTCTAAAGTTTCGTTATAACTATCCCTACAATGCAACATTAACGGCTTGTCAATAGCTATAGAGATGTCAATTTGGCCTCTAAATATTTTCTCCTGTATTTCTTTAACTTTCATAACGTCTACATCCGGATTATATTCAGCTAATTTGAAGAAATCCAAACCACACTCTCCTATTCCAATGACCTTTGGATGTTTTGCCAATTCCGCAAGTTCAACGAGCGTACTTTCTATCAAGCCTGCCTTTTCTAAGTCCATTACCTCGTGTGGATGAATTCCAACAATCGCATAAACCCCCTCATCATATTTTTCGGCGATATCAATAGCTCGCTTTGAAGACTCAATATCAGTTCCAACATTCACCACAAACACATCCTCGTCTAAGGCTCTTTTTAAAACCTCGTCCCTGTCTGCATCAAACTCTGGAAAGTTCACATGAGCATGTGTATCTATATATTCGAATTTCATATAAATTAAATAAAATAATCAGATTTAGTCTTTTCTCAAAAACAATGGAGCCTCTGGCATCTTATGATTTGTAATACAATCAATAATCGCAGATGAAGTATTTGGCATTACTACTGAAAGTCTATATGCACCAACCAATAATTGCTCTTGTAAATGAATCAAATCCTTACGAGCCAATTCTGGTTCAATTTTAAATTTCTTGAATGGTTGTTCTTCTTGAATAAATTGATCCAGCTTTGTAAAGTTATCAAAAATTTCTTGAACATACAGGTCTAATCTATAGTCCTCAATATGTTTATTTTCTTTTCCATTTAGAATACCAACGGATGCCCTAGATGCCTGTATTTGTTCATTAGAAAGTTTGGCCTCGTAAGAAACCGCCATCTTCATAACTCTTGAAACTAGATTACCAATTCCATTTGCAAGGTGCGCATTATAAACTTCCTTGAACTTATTCATCGCAAAAGGTGAATCTTCAAATGGTTGAAGCTCTTTTGTAACAAAGAATCTAAGTGCATCAGCACCATATTCCTCCACAACTTCTGTTGGATTAATTGTATTTCCCAATGACTTAGACATCTTTACCCCACCCTCACCAGTTATCCAACCATTAATAATAATCTTGTTAGTATTTGGTAGACCCGCCGCCAAGAGCATAGACTGCCATGTTAATGCCTGGAATCTGGTATTATCCTTTCCACAATATTGAACCGGTGTTCCATCTCTCCAGTATTTATTAAAATCGCCAATTTCCCCTTCACCCTTCTTCTCATTATTTTCATTCTCCGGCCACCCTAAGGTTGAAATGTAATTTGTAAGCGCATCAAACCAAACATACATAACATGATCATTATCCTCAGGCACGTCAATTCCCCAAGGCATTTTAGCCTTCAGTCTTGAAATACTAAAGTCCTCCAATCCCCTTTTAACAAACTCCTTCATTTCATTTAGCCTTGATTCTGGAATAACGATTTGCGGATTCGATTCAAATAAAGTATATAACTGGTCAGCAAGTGCGGATAGTTTAAAGAAATAATTTTCTTCATCGATAATTTCTATATCACGATTTGGGTGAACTGGGCATTTACCATCCACGAGCTCTGAGTCAGTTTTATTTTCCTCACATCCAACACAGTATTTTGTTTGATAATTCTTCTTGTAAATATAACCCCTTTCTTTAACTCTATTCCATAACGCCTGAGAGCTAGTTGTGTGATGCTTATCTGTAGTTCTTATAAAGTGAATATCTGACAGAATATCAAGATCGCCAATTAAATTCTTAAACTTTGAAGAAGCCTCATCCAAAAAGTCCATTATATCCATCCCCCTTTCCTTTGCTGTCTCGAACAATTTGAGACCATGCTCATCCGTTCCAGTATTAAAAAATACATCAAAACCTAGCACTTTTTTGTATCTAGCTATAACGTCGGCTCTAATTATTTCCATCGCAAATCCAATATGAGGATCACCATTCACATAAGGAAGGGTTGTAGTGATATAGAAACTTTTCTTATCTTGATTTTTTATATTTTGAGACATAACTTTATTCTTATTTTAACAATACACGTAGCGATTACTCACCAGACAATATAAACATATTGAGTCTATTTAGTTTTTAATGCTTATTCTGCAGTAGCAGAATCTCTTTTTCGTCTCTCTACATCATCTATGTATTCCATGAGTGCAACAGAGACGGGAACTGCGAGGATGGCGCCAACAAGACCGGCGAGTTCAGCGCCGGCAACTAGAGAGATGATTACAAGAAGAGGTGGAACACCAACAAGCTTCTTAACAACCAACGGATAGAAAACATGAGCTTCAATCTGCTGAACAATCAAGTAGAGTCCAACAATAAACAATCCAACGCCAATTCCCCCGTCTAGTATACCTAGGAAAAATGCGGGGATTGCAGAAAGTGTCATTCCAACAACTGGGATTAACTCGAACACCCCAGCGATTAGCGCGAGCAACAGCGCATGCTTTACACCAAGTATCATCAACCCAATATAAATAAACACAAACACAACAAGACCAAGAACCAGTTGCCCCTGCATCCATCTTGCGATTTTTGTCTCAGATCTTTGCCATAAACCTCTTACGTATTTTTCCTTTTCAGGCGGCGTGACAATAGAGAGGAATTCGCCAACACCGTCTTCCCTAACAGAAAGATAGAAGGCGATCACCATAACAAGGATGGTGCTAATAATTCCTCCAAAGAACCCTGCGACAGTATCAAACATTCCTCCAGAAAAATTGGAAACAGCGTCAGTTACTCTTGAAATAATATCTCCAACAGAAATTGTACTAGGAATATCTGGGAAGAACAGCTTTGTGCTAGAGTATGCGTTTTGGTTTATTGGACTAAATATATCAATAGTTTTGATATATTTTGGAATACTATTAACAGCTGAAACTGTTTCACCAAGTAGTATCGGAACAGCAAAGGAGAATAAGGCTGATATTGCACCTATAATCAAAGCATAGACAAAAATTGCAGATAGCGCCCTTGGGACATTCTTTTTAACAAAGTATTTGACAGCGGGCTCTACAACTGAGGCGATAACGATACCTGTAAGAATTATTAGACCCAGCCCCCTAAGGGCAAACAGGAAGTACACCCCCAATAAAAATACAGCTATTTTGAAGAGTGTCTTAAAGCTTATATTTAAATTTATTGAATTAGTCTTATCAGTCACAATTAAAGAATACCACTAGTTGGCTTGGACTGCAAAGGTTAAAATTTACTTGTATCAAGTTGCCCTAAAGCGCCTTCTTCACAACATCTAGGATTTGCTCTATAGACAATCTATCTTGAGTAGCGGAATCTCTATATCTCAAAGTCATAGTTTGATCCTTCTCTACAGTGTCAAAATCCACAGTTATACAATACGGTGTACCAATTTCATCTTGTCTTCTGTATCTTTTACCAATGTTTCCATTATCATCAAACATTATTCTTCCAGGAAATTCCTTCTTCAACATTGAATATACTTCCCTAGCCTTCTCAACCAGTTGTGGCTTATTTTTAAGCAAAGGAGAAACTGCAATTAAAACCGGAGCGATCTTTGGTGACAGTTTTAGATAAACCCGCTTCTCTCCGCCAACCTCATCTTCCGAATAGGCATCAGTAAGAACTGCCAACACCGTTCTGTCGACACCAAGCGATGGCTCAATACAATGTGGAATAAATCGCTCTTTTGTTTCCTCATCAAAGAAAGACAAATCAGTTCCAGATGCTTCAGAGTGACTCTTTAAGTCAAAGTCAGTTCTATAAGCAAGACCATAAAGCTCCTTTTGACCCATTGGAAAATCAAACTCAAAATCAATTGTTCTCTTTGAATAGTGGGCCAAATCCTCTGGAGCAATTTCAACATCGTGGATTTTAGCTGGAGTTAAACCAACATCATCAGCAAAAGCATGTACTTGTTGTCTAAAATGCTCAAATGATTCTTCCCAACTATTTGGATTAACAAAATACTCAATTTCCATTTGCTCAAACTCACGAGTTCTAAATATAAAGTCCCTTGGGGCAATTTCATTTCTAAAAGCCTTTCCAATTTGAGCCATACCAAATGGTAGCTTTGGGTGGAATGAGTCTAGGGTGTTTTTAAAGTTTACAAACATTCCCTGTGCTGTTTCGGGACGAAGGTATGATACTGAATCTTCATCTTGATTTGCCCCAACGTGGGTTGTGAACATCATTTTGAATTGCCTAACATCGCCAAGTGCATTTCCTTCCGGACTCTTGATTCCCTTTTCTTTTATTGCAGCATCCATTTCTTTTAGTGACATTCCCTTGATATCAACACCAGCTTCTTGTAGTAAGTGATCAGCTCTGTATCTTTTGTTAGTTTTAATGTCGTCAACGAGAGGATCAAAGAATCCCGCAACATGACCACTCGCTTTCCAAACATTTTGATTCATTAGAATTGCAGCATCGACTCCGTACATATCGTCTCGATCTAGAACAAAACGCTTCCACCAAGTATTCTTGATGTTATTTTTTAGTGCCAAACCTAAGTGCCCATAGTCCCAAGTTCCAGCAAGACCTCCATAAATTTCTGAACCTTGGTATATAAAACCGCGTCTTTTAGCCAATGCAATTATTTCTTCCATATATTGATATAGTAGCAGTTTTTTAGGGAAAGCAAAACACCGCGACCCTAGGGCCGCGGTGTGGTTGGCACTACACCTCTCACATACGAGAAACAAGCCAGAAGTAAATTGCCGGGGTGGCTACCGCACCGATGAGTGCGATATCCCTCGCCCAACGGAGGACCGAGGAACCTTTCCAGGTCACATCGATTCTTTCCCTTGCGGCTGCCCGCTCTTTCTTAGCCTCATCGCCGTCGTGCCAAAAGACACTCTTGATGATGTAGGCCAAGGTCACCAAAATGGCAACCAGAAACGAGGTGGCGGCTAATGCCAATAGCATAAGTAACACGGTGTTCATTTGTCAATTTTTCATGCCGGAGTGTAGGACTATGTATGGGTTTAAACGGAACTGCCCGCAGAAACTTCATATAAAATCCAGTTCAGTTTTGGCTTACTGTTCCGTCTAATATTTAATCATATAATAGGTCAAATGTCAATACCTCCATAAATCCACATCAGGGAGATCTACTTCCTCAAAACCCTATCCAAACTCATGTCATATTTTGAATCTGACCTTATTTGAGTATTTAAAGAATACCCATTTGCACTAACTACAGTATTGGTAAAGCTATCTGTTCCGGCAATCTTCTGTGAATTAACGATAATTGGTGATTGATTAACCTGTGAGAGGCTCGGTAAAAACTCAACCTGATAAGACATTTCCTTTGGATTAGAAACATATCCGGTTCCTGGGGCAACATCTCCTGCCTTCCATGTAATTGTTCTGTTCGCTGAATCATACAAAACAGTTGAGCTGGCGGTTGTTGGCGAAACCTTACCCAACCAATTAACATAAATTGGAAGTTTTGCTGTATAGATCAAACCCCTAACACTATTGAATGAATTACTTATTTTTACATTAACTGTGTATGTTGTTTTATTGTTTGCCTTGGCTGGCATTGGACCAGTGTTTGTAAAAGGACCGTCGTGATAAAGGAGACTGGTCTCCAAACCAAGATCACTAACGATTCTTATTTTACGAGACGATTGCGATGTAACAACCTCAGCAACCTTATTCTCATTTAACCTGTTTCCCTTGACGGTAAAATTCAAAGTGATCTCAGGTCGTCTTATGTTTGATGCCAAATCCTTTGTTAAATCAAATACTTTCATATTAAAGTTTGAAGTTCCGCTTTTATTTGGTGCCACATCCTCCATCTGTGGATCGTTGCTTTTTTCCCAATAAAGCGTATCGTTGTCAGACTTATAAAATCCATTTGGAACCGCTACACTATTTCTATCAACCATAACACCAGAAAGTTTCCCTTCAATTGAAACATCGTGTATCGAGACGTCTAGATTATTTTTCCATATGATTTCACCCTGCAATAATTGACCACTATTTGCAACAACAATCTCGTCTCCGCTACCATTAACCGCAACATCAGCACCCAAGAACGGCGCGCTTAAATTAATTGTATTTATTGCAGAGGCAAAAATTGTATCAATCTCGTTGGGGTTTTTATTCTGAGCAGTTCCCGCAAAAAATCTAACTGTTCGCTCTTGGTTTACCTGACCAAATATTTTGGCATTAATTTCAATCTTCTTCACCTCCCCTGGCGCAATGTCCCCTAGTCTCCAATGATCTGTTGCCAAAGAAGGATCTGGATCTGCTGAAACATAATCAAAGCCAAATGGGTATTCCGCACTAAGAACAACATCTTTAATAACATCAGCGGAGTTAGATTTTACAGACACTACAAATTTTGTAGATTGTTCTGGAATGATTTCTTTTACAGAGTCTACTGTAATAGAAACAGGCCCAGCGCCAATACCGATCGGGTAAGTCTTTTGCTTAGCAAATAAACTATTTGTTCCAGGAAGTTTATATTCCAATGAAACACTGATATTCTTTGTAGAACCCTCCTCACCTAAGATAATAGACTTAACCGATGTTCGTTGAGTTCCCCCAGCCACTATCGTACCCAAGGGGATTCTGTCAGTTATAAGACTTGTCACCTTATCGTCAGCTCGTCTCGTACCGTCTGGATACGTCATGATTAAATCAACATCTTCCAGCGCATCGGAATTATTATTGAATACATTTACATCAAGCGATAATTCCTGACCTGCTGAAATTATAATCGGACCGGAAACACTAAGCTCAATGTTGGCGCCTGATATAATGTTTGGGTTTATTGTGAAATAATAATAAGCAACGGCTGCAGCAATTACCAAGAAGACAACAGAGAAAACCGTTAAGCCTTTCAAGAAAGAGTATATTTTGGACGCGTCACTGTTTTTGTCAGTAGATTTTGTTGATCCAGAAGCTGTATTTGCATTATCAACTATGTAGGTAGCAGAAAAAGGATCCTCTTTTTTACCACCTTCCTCAACCACCCTGTCGTTGTCACCATCATCCTCATCACCCCAGTTTCTATTTACAGAAACATGATGATCGTGCATTTTGACATGCTTCATCTTTGGCAGGTCACCAGATATAGAATCTAGCTTCTTTTTTAATTCCGCTATTTTTCCTTCGTCTTTCATGCGATAAATTATATCACCCTTTGGGTAATTAAGTACAATCACCGGGTAATAAACGAACAGGTAATTACAGCTGAGTCTCAGCAAGTACTAACGCTGATTCTCTTTTTAACTCTTCAATTAAAACAACCCCCAAGTCTCTGATCTCACTATTCCAAAATGGAGAATAAACTATACCCTTCAGCTTTTCACTCGGAGTACCATAACCAAAATGATGAGCAATTCGAAGATAAGCAAGATTTTCGACGGAAATTAAATCGTCATGATTCCTAATAAATTTTGTCGTAATTAGTGCTTCGTACATTTTACCAAATTCTTCAAACACCACTTTATTAACCGCCTCTCCAGGGGAAAGTCGTTTAATAAAGTTCAAAACTCGAGCTAGTGACTGTTTGACTTGTACTGGGATATTTTTATCATAGATATTTGTAATTTTCTCAGCTCCAGTAATTCTCCATATTTCCTTACCTCGAACCAATGCAAACTTAGCAAAGGTTAAATCCTGCAAGCTATACCTTAGTTTCGACTGCAATTTACGAACACCCTGTGCTGTGGCAATAATAGTACCCAATTCACTCGTTAAGATAGTAAAGGTTTTATTGGATTCTCCTGAATCTCCGCTGTCTATAATATAACCTTCTGTGTGATAAATTCTATATGACACATTTATTATTTATTTTACAGGCTTAATGATAAATCTTATTTCTTGATCACCCACAGATACCGCCTCCCCTCCCTCTATATCATCTAGGATTAGACTCTCTGCCAAGACTGTCTTGGAGATCATCTTAGAATATTTTTCCATCAACATCTTTCCAACATTAGAATCCTCTATTTCCAAAATAATTTTATCCTGTGGAGAAAAACCAAACGCCTTTCTAGCCTCCTGAACAGCCCTAATTAGGTCTCTAGACATTCCCTCCTCTTTCAATTCTTCAGTTAGTGCTGTATCGAGAATTATTTCATTTCCAATGGCAACATTTTTTACATTCAATTCATCCTTTATGATTTCTTCCAATTCCTTATTTAATGGTTTACCCTCCTTGTTATTGTAAATAAACGAAGCCAATGGTTGTCGAACCTTCAATTGAGACTTGGCACGAAGCGATAGACCGGTTTCAACCAAAGCTCTTGCGGATTCCATGTTTACCAGCAATATTTCTTCTTTTTCTGATAGAGCCCCCAAATCTGGCCAATCTTCCAGGTGAACACTTAGCATTCCATTCTTTTTATTAGTAGAACTATTAATTTGATCGCAATCGGCTATTTTGACCTTCTGATATAAATCCTCTGCTGAAAATGGAACAACTGGTGCAATTATTTTTGACAGATTCAACAAAACGGCACGGAGAGTTGATATTGCAAAATTTCTATCCACAATGTTGTCGCCTTTAAATCGATCTCTCGATCTTCTCAAATACCAAGTAGACAAATCGTCAATGAATGACGCAATTGGTCTAACCGCCCTAGAAACCATATATGCGTCCAAATCTCTAGTCATGTCATAGTTCAACTTTTTCAATCTTGCCCAAATCCATTGGTCTAATACATTTTCTGATTTAAGTAAACAGAAACTATGAGCAGAGTCCTCCCCAAACATCTCTGAATACGTTTTGTAGAATGTATAAACGTTATCTAGTCTATTGAATATTTTCTTATTTATCTCGTCTAGTGATTTTTCAGAGAATGCCACCTCTTCAGCTGTTACCGCAGGAGATGTAACAAGGAAATATCGGAGTGAATCTGCACCATACTTCTCAACTATACCCATTAGTTCTGGATAGTTATTCAAACTCTTTGCCATCTTTCTACCGTCTTCTGCTAGAATCAAACCATTTACAGAAACATTCTTAAATGGAGATTTACCAAACAGACTTACCCCCAAACACAATAATGAATAAAACCAGCCTCTAGTTTGATCTAGCCCTTCAGCAATAAAGTCCGCCGGGAATAACTTACTATCAGGCTTTTCAAACTCTTCTTTGTTTTCAAATGGATAGTGTTGTGAAGCAAAAGGCATAGCGCCTGAGTCATACCAAACATCAAAGACATCGGGGATTCTTCTCATAATCTCTCCATCTTCATTTTTCCAAGTAACGGTGTCGATTAGCGGTCTGTGAATATCTAATTCAAAGTTTTCAGTATGTGGCCATTGCACAAAATCAATATAGTGAAGTGAGCCGTTTGGATCTGATACATCACTCCATCCACTTCTAACCATATCTCGTGTTGTTCTTCCGTTGGCAACCTCCCTCATCATCCTAAGTGGTAATCCGTGAGTAATAATCAAAATATTTTCATCCTTATTTTCCGAATCTATTGAGTAAAGCGCTCCCGCAACACGCTTCTTCACATCAAAAGCCGACTCACCGTCTTTTGGAGCAGAAAAAACTCTATCTTCCTCATTTTTAAACATTCTTGGTCTCTCTTCCCATGAACCACCCTCCAACACACCCCCGTCACACTCTCTAAGACGAGGATCATAAATTATTTTTGACTCATCAAGACCAAGGGCTTCTGCAACAATTTTTGTTGACTCTTTAGTCCTTCTGAAATCAGAAGCGTAGATTTTTGTAACTGGACGATTAGCATCACCACCACCCAACACACCGCCAGCTTTTAGTTTTTTAGCAGACTCCATTATTTGAGATGCTCCCTTTTCAGTTAACCCATATAGATTTAGATCGTGTGAATTTACAACCCCCCTCACATTTGACTCGGATTCCCCGTGTCGCATCAAGACATATTTATTATTATTTGAGCTTTGTCTAATTTTTTCTTTTAAATCAGAAAATGATCCAATTATTTCCGTTTTACCACTTTCAGATTTCCACATTGGAACAGGCGCTCCCCAATATCTAGTTCTTGAAATTGCCCAGTCTCTTATGTTTTCCAACCACTCCCCAAAACGGCCAGAGCCAATTTCTTTTGGCACCCAGTTTATTTTATTATTTTCTGCAATCAATTCATTTTTCAAAGATGTAGTCCTTACAAACAAACTTGTTGTTGCAAAGTTTATAAGTGGAGTCTCACATCTCCAACAGTGAGGATATGAGTGAATCATTTTTTCCTTTGCAAGAAGAACGCCTTTACCTGCCAAGATTTTTATTATTTCAACATCCGCACTTTGATGATCTTCTTTTGGTTTTGCTGGTTTACCCATCATTTCTGTTATCAAGTCGATAAAACAACCGTCAAAACCGACATGTTTAATAACAGGAAGATTATTAGCCTTAGATAACTTCATGTCATCATCTCCATAGGCTGGAGCAATATGAACAATTCCCGTTCCGTCCTCAGCGGTAACAAAAGCAGCGTCGCAAACCTTCCAAATATTTTGTCTATTCTTTTCAGATGTTTCCAATGTTCCCTCTTTTTTGTAATAGTCAAAAACTGGCTCGTATGAAATGCCAACCAAATCTTTTCCAGATAATGGCTTATTAGGATCTATTAATGGAAGCACTGCGCAATCCTCCGAAACTACCTTTTTGGTTTTCAATGTTTCAAAAAGACTTTCTGCAAAGATATAATTTTCTACTCCAACTGAAACGCAAACATAATTCAATTCTGGGTTCACTGCAAGCGCCACGTTTCCAGGAAGTGTCCATGGAGTTGTCGTCCAAGCTACAAATGATGTTTTTACAGACGCGTCGATATTATAAAAAGATTTAACCTGCCCTAGCGACTCATTTTTAATTTCAAATTTAACAAAAACTGAAATGTCGGCAATGTCCTTATAGCCCTGTGCTACCTCAAAGTTTGAAAGCGGAGTTCCACAGCGAGGACAAATTTGCATCACCTTGTAATCTTCGAATACCAAACCCTTTTTATCAAGCTCCTTAAATGACCACCAAACAGACTCGGTATAACTTGAATCCATTGTTCTATAATCATTATCCATATCCGACCATCTACCAATTCGTTGTATTCTATTTTTCCACTCATCAGCATAAGTCAAAACACTTTCCCTTGCTGCACTGTTAAATTTATCAATACCGTATTCCTCAATAGCTTTTTTATCCTTTAATCCAAGTTTTTTCTCTATTAAGTTCTCGATAGGTAGACCGTGACAGTCCCAACCCCACTTTCTATCAACATGAAATCCGCGCATGGTTTTATACCTCGGAATCAAGTCCTTTAGAGAGTTTGGCAGGATATGTCCAAAGTGAGGAAGGCCGGTTGCGTAAGGAGGACCATCGTAGAATACGAAGTTACCAAGCGGTGATTCCTTTTTAAGAGTTTGTTCAAAAATATGATTCTCATTCCAGAAAGCAAGTACGGCATTTTCTTTTGTTGAAATTGCACTAACCGCACCCTCAACCTGTGTACCCTGCACATTTTGTGCCGCGGGAACCTTCCCATGCCCTTTATCTTCAGGCATTTTATTATTTAAATCGTTCATGAAAATATACTAGCACAAAATTGCAGTTTTGGTAGTTTTCAGATAAATTACCAGACAATCATCAAAGACTATTACATCCTACTTGGGACTTTGATTCCCAAAACATTCAAACCGTTGGTTAGAACGGTTAATACAGCCTTAGTTAACAGCACCTTATATGGAGTCAGAACATCTCCCTCAACTACAATTTGAGTGTTCGCATAAAAAGAATTAAATTCGGATGCAACATCCAAAAGGTACTGCCCAACATAGTGAGGTGCATGTTCTGTCTCAGCTCTCAGGAGGACCTCAGGGAATCTAACGAGCATCTTCTCTAATTTACCTCCCGCCCAATCTAGTTGACATATTTTTGGACTATTTGAATTATTCAAATCTTCTAGATTAATATTCTCCACAATAGTTGAAACACCCTGCTTCTGCGCTTTTTCTAATATCGATTTAGCACGTACACAAGAATATTGTAGATATGGGCCAGAGTCTCCTTCAAATGACAGTGATTTTTGTGGATCAAATATTATATCCTTCCCGATTGTTTGTCTAAGTATCGTGTATTTAATTGCGGCAACAGCGATTTGCTCCGCTATTTCCTTCCTTTCTTCCTCCTCAATCTCACGATCCTTCATTTTTTCAAGCGCCATCTCAGTCATGTCATGCAACATTGATTCCCCCGTAATCACATCTCCAGTTCTTGAAGACATCTTTCCCGTAGTTAGACGAAGCATCCCATGTGAGAGTAGAAAATTCTTCTTTTCAATTTCTGGATATATTTGTTCAATTGCCTTATAAGATACAGCCAAGACATTATCTTGTTCATTGGCAGTAATTGTATAGGAAATATCATACGGATCCTTATTGTATTTTAGAAGTGCCAGACCAATTTCCTTTGCTTCGTAAGTTGGTAGCCCAAATTTATTTATAAAGACACGAGTATTTAGTCCGTAGTTTTCACCCTTAAAGATAACGGCCCCCTCACTCTCTTCAAAAATTCCGTTCTTTAATCCTTTCTGAACTTCCCCCAATCCCACCACAGAGCTATCGCTCTCAAAGAAGTACTCGTTGAATTTAGTTCCAAGTACCTTATAAATTTCCTCGAAGTGTTCCATGCTCCACTTCTTCCCTAAGTCATAAAGTGCATTCAATTCCGAATCAGATTTATCGTAAATCTTTTTATTTATTTCTTGGACAATAGATTCATCCTCCGAGTGATCCTTGAAATGAGTTGCACCCTTGGCGTATATTTTACCCAAAAAAGCAACCTTGTCGCTAAGCGGCATTGAATCACTTGGCCACTCCACCCCTTCTTCATTTTTCAGCAGATCAAAGCCATAGAAGGTAAAAGCAACATGTCTACCAACATCACCTTGATAACAATATCGTTTAACATTTCCCCCAGACCATTCCCCAAGTCTTGCTAACGACTCTCCGATAGCGTTGGACATAAGGTGACCAATATGAAATTGTTTAAATGGATTTGGATCTGTATACTCGTAAATCATTTTCTTACCAGCATGCAAGTTGGATTTTCCATAATTATCTCCCCCATTTGTTTTGTCTAATATTTCCTTCATCAATTCAAAACCAACGACCTCCGTCAGATAGAAATTAATAAATCCAGGACCTGCCACATCAACCTTTTTAACCCCGCTCAACGAACCCTCAGAAACTGCACTTTGTAGCTTTTCTGAAATCTGTTTTGCCAACTCCACAGGCTTAACCCCAAGTTTTGGTGCTAATATCATAGCCACGTTCGTGGAATAGTCCCCATGAGATAAATCCCCCGGTCTATCCAATAAATTCTTTCCAGACAAAAAATCCAAAAGATTTACATCTTCCACCGACTTTAGTATTGCTTCAGTTATAGCTTTATTCATATTTGCTATATTATCACGCAATAAAATAATCACAAACAAAACCTCACGGTTTATCCATGAGGTTTTGTTACGAGACCTTTGCGGGTCCTAATCCATTATCAGAATGAGTATATTACGCTACAACGTCGATTCCAAGTGAAGCACATGTTCCTTCTATCATCTTCATTGCCCCCTCTATATCCTTTGAGTTCAGGTCAGGCATCTTTCTCTCAGCGATCGCCTTAACTTGAGCCTTTGTAATCTTTCCAACTTTCTTTGTGTTTGGATGACCTGATCCCTTCTCAACTCCAATTGCCTTTAATACAAGAGAAGCTGCGGGAGGAGTCTTAAGAACAAAATCAAAAGTTCTGTCCTCAAAGACTGAGATAACTACAGGCACAATGTCACCTGCCATAGAAGCTGTCGCATCGTTGAATCTCTTTACGAATTCACCAATGTTAACACCAGCTTGACCAAGTGCAGGACCTACTGGTGGAGCAGGATTTGCCTTTCCAGCAGGAATTTGTAATTTTAATGATTTGATTATTTTTTTTGCCATAAATATATATTAATTGTTTTTCTTTATTTATGGCCACAATCCGCGAGAGAAGCGCAGGCGTATCTGGCCAAAGTTCTTATAAAATACCTTAAATTGTCTTAACTTGCAAGAAGTCCAGCTCAACAGGTGTCTCACGACCGAACATTGATACAAGGACCCTAACCTTTCCCCTGTCTGTATCAACCTCTGAAACCTTACCTTCTAGGTCCTTAAATGGGCCGTCGGCCACCTTAACGAGGTCTCCGATGTTTAGATTAATGGTGTGTTTTATGTTATCACTAGACATTCTTCTGAATAATTCTTCAACCTCCTTCTTTTCAAGAGGAACAGGAGTTGTACCAGAACCAACGAATCCAGTAACTCTAGGGGTATTTCTAACCATATACCATGTATCATCGTTCACAATCATATCAACCAAGATATATCCTGGGTAGATTTTTTCATCCTCCTCTATTCTCTTACTTCCCTTTATTTTAATCTTCTTTTCTGTTGGAACAATTACATTGAATATACGATCATCCATACACAATGACTCAATACGCTGCTTAAGATTTCTCATAACAGCATTCTCATATCCAGCGTATGTGTGAATTGCATACCAATTCCTCTCTCCTTGCTCTTGTTTTGACATGGTTATTTAAAAATTAGCTTTTAAAATGAACGTAATATTAGGCTCTTGAACAAGCCTGTAAAAATGGTATCAAGACCAGAAACGTACAAAGCTACAATCAACGAAACAGCAATAACTAGTGCTGTATAGACAATAGTCTGCTTTCTTGTTGGCCAACTTACGTGTTTCATTTCTGATGTTGTCTCACTTATATATTGTTTTATTGACATATATTTTGGTATTTTAAAACACCCTTTCGGGCGCTCTAGATGTTATTTTAACGTATGGAAGTATATAGCGTCAAACGCAAAATGTCAATATTTTGACTTTCTTACTGGATATTACATACTATTACATAGATTTGGTTCATTATTTGCTTTACTGCATTAATCAACCCCCTACCTACCCATCGGGTTTGAAACATTAGGAGATTGAAAGTGCAGTCAACCAAAAACATCAGCAAAAATGCAAACAACGTTAGAATCTTTTAATAATTATGTCATAGCAAACCAGATGATGGCATCGATCTACTTTGCTTGTGGATGGCTTCTGTGGGGATTCATCATGTTTTTCGTCTACCATCTCTGGAACAATTTTCAGGAATGGCAGTCAAAAAGCTTTGGATACCTAACTCTTGAATTCTTCGTATTCGGAGGGATGGGGCCAATCAGCACGGCAACCCTCGTTCAATAGAGCAACATCGCACAATTCCTGGTACAACACCCAGCCCCGCCGTTAACCAACGGCGGGGCTCCCCTTTTCATAATTAAACAAAAAGGGCCCTTTTACTAAGGCCCTTGAAGTATTGAAATCCCACCAACTGAGAATGGGGTAATCTATTTTATACTGTAAGTAATACTTACATCCGACGTAATCTTATCTTCTCCAACCGGTAGATTAACAGACGCTGAATCAGTAACCTCAACCATTTTTGCACTCATCATCATGGGGTATGGATAACCATCACCGACATTCTCTGAAAAAGATGTTATCTTGCCCAACCTTACACCCAAACTCTCCGCAATATCCTGTGCCTGAACCTTTGCCTTTTGAATAGCCTGATTTCTAATGCTTTGTTTTGTCTTATCTACATTGTCTACAAAACTTGTAAGTTCACCGACCGTTACCCCAACCTTACCAACCGCAGCAACTAGTGCGCCAGCCAAATCTGGGTTTTTACTAATGTCTGTAATTTTGACCTCTATCGACTGACTAGTCTCATAACCAACAATCTCTGAAGTTCTATCGACACAAGGAGAATTAGATGGAGCACTTACAACAGCAACAGAAACTTTGCTGGCCACCACCTTAGCTGACGCTGGTGCAACTGGTGCTGAGACCTCCTTAGCGTCCGAATTTGTCGCAGCTGCTTTAACAACAGGAGTTATCACCTTACCCTTCACAGGCGAAGTCGGTGCTGTCACACAGGAAGTTGTTCTTGAACTATATTTTGGATACGTATTGAAATTTAGTGTCTTAATATTTTTATCCAAAACTCCATTTTGTTTTAAGATAACAATAGCAGCATTAATTTTGTTTGTCGCTGCATCTTGTGATGACTTAATATCTTTAGCAGACTCTGCTACGGTTATTGTGAACTTGGTTGTATCGGGCTTAACACTAATTTCACTGTGTCCTGACACGGTAATTGTGTTCTGATTAAAACCCTTATCACCTTCTCCATCTAATGAAATTTTAGATATAGCGAGAATTGTTGCTGATAATATGAATAAAATTGAAACGAACTTTAATAATGAATTTAGTTCTAGAATTTTTTTGGACTCATTAGTATTTTTAATATCTTTTTTGATTGTCATGCATACATTATAGCAGAGTATTGTGAAAAGATTCAAATAAATTTTCAAATAAAGATGCAACAGTTAGTGGCCCAACACCACCAGGCACAGGAGTTATAGCATTTACGATGTCAGACACATCATCAAATGCAAAATCCCCACACACTTTTCTAATATTTTCTCCTTCCCCGGTTAGTATATCAACAGATGTAATTCCAACATCAATTAAAATTTGTCCGTCTGTTACAAAACTTTTATCAATGAAACCCGGAACACCCATCGCTGATATTAAGACATCAGATGACTTGGTTATTTCTTTTAAGTTGGAAGTTTTTGAATGACAAATTGTAACTGTGGCATCTTTTGCCAGCATTACAAGAGAAATTGGCTTGCCAACCAAAACAGATCGTCCAATCACGCAAACCCTTTTGCCTGAAACATCAATGTTATACTCATTTAACAAACTTAAGATTCCCTTAGCTGTAGCTGGGATAAAGCCTTTGAATGTAGGCTCAATAAACGTGTCTACACCCCCACTCAAGGATTCATCCATCTTAAAGTTTCTCTGAACCAAAAGACCCAAACTCGTACCACTTAATCCATCTACATCTTTTCTGTAATCGATTGCATTTGTAATATTATGAACGGACAAATGTCTTGGTAAGGGCAATTGAACAATTATTCCATGCACAGAATTATCTGCGTTGTAATTTTGAATCTCAGCAATTAAGTCTGATTCGCTAATATATTCCTCCAGCGTAATATGTAAAACTTCTGCACCAATATACTCAGCAAACTTTTTCTTTTGCCCAATATAAACCGTTGAAGCTTTATTATCACCTATTTGAAATATTACGAGCGTTGGAGGAATAAAACCATCCTTCTCCTTTTCTTTTATCTCATTAATACGAGAACGTAAATTTTCTTTTTTATTATCTCTAATATCAGTTCCTCGAAGTAAAATCATTTTTGAAATTTGAAATGTTTATTTAATTTGAAATGAAGCCTTAACTGTAACCATTACATCCTTGTCAATAGTTGAGGTATCATAAGATCCATAATCAGAGACATCATTAGAACCAGAGGTCATAACCTGAACAACACCAGCTCCTGCTGATTTGATTTTTCCGACCGAACTTCCTGCTAATTTTACAATTGCATCAGCTCTTGCCTTGGCATCCTTAAGAGCTTCTGGCAGTAAACTAACCTTAATTTCCTGCAAACCAGAGAAATAGTATTCAGGATTCTGTGGAGAGACAACAACACCTGCGAAAACCAAATCCTTAATATTTTTAGACATAACATCTACCAACTTAACATCATTCGATGAAATACTGATTGTTTGGTTTAAATTATACTTCTTAACGGATGAACTTGGGTTGCTTTCATAAACTTCATTCATGAGAACAGGAGTTATTTTCAAATCTGCCTCATTAAAACCGTTTTTAACAAAGAAAGCCTTAACGATTTTCAAATCCTCGTCCATTCTAGAATACCCATCTTTCACTGTATCAAGCGTCACAGGCCTCATAAAATTAACTGACCACTTAGCCTGATCTGCAACGACACTTTTCCTTGCTGAACCCGTTACCGAAACTGAATCATCCATCGCCTTTATGCTGTAAAAAGCGTAGGCACCAATAATAGCCGACAAAAGTATTGCAACACCAATTACAAAACTTGATTTAAACATTTGAGAATTATTTTCTTTATTCATACCTAAAGTCTATACCACAAAGCCCTACAATACAATGACGTGTGGCATTATAACCCAGAAGTAGAGAGTAGGACCAAAAATATGATACCCACAATTATTCTGTAATAAGCAAACCCTATGAAGTTGTGCTTCTGAATATAACTTATAAATCCCTTAATGGCGATAATGGCGACGATAAAAGCGGTAATGAACCCTGTTGCCAATAGGCCAATTTCATTATTACTGATTTCCCCCACCCCCTTATATAGATCCAAGACGGAAGCCGCCAACATCGTTGGTATTGCAAGTAAAAATGAGAACTCCACAATATCCACCCTAGAGACTCCGGATATTTGTCCTCCAATAATTGTTGCGGCAGACCTAGAAACTCCGGGTATCATGGCAATCGCCTGATAAAAACCAATCTTAACAGCCTGTATATATCCAATTCGCAGATCCACCCCTCCATCCCCCTGAATACTCAGTTTTGACTGACGTTTTGCATTATGCTTCTCGAACCAAATAATCAAAATACCTCCAACAATTAATGAAATGGATACGACCCAAGAGCTGCCTAGTAAATATCTTTTAACCACATCATGAAGCGCCAAGCCAAGAATGGCTGTAGGAATAAATGCAACAATCACTTTTATTATAGTATCTTTAGAAGTCAAAAGCCTCCTAAAGTACAAAACCACAACTGACAATATAGCACCTAACTGAATGAATATTTCAAAGGTCTTCAGAAAGTCAGTTTCTTGTATTCCAAGTAGTTTAGAGACCAATATCATATGCCCCGTGGAAGATATCGGCAGGAATTCCGTAATACCCTCAACCACACCTAAAATTATTGCATGGAATATATTCATAAAAGCATTGTATCACTCAGTGAGCAATTCTTCAAAATTACCTAATTAAATTAATCTATATTCAACTCCTTCTTCCTGAAGAAGTTTTCAAATATAAAGACAGAAAGGGATGAAATTAATAAGCCGAGTATAATACCTACAACTACATCACTTAGATAATGGACAGATAAATACACCCTACTGAATGAAATAGCGAGAGCAGAGATAGAAAGAATTATAATGAACAATAATCTCAGAAAGACATTTTTTATGTGGTCCTTGTATGCAAATATTAACAACGAACAAAAAAGTGTCGCGACAGTTGCGTGACCACTTGGAAATGAGTACCCGCCAACCTGAATGAGGGCCGCAACTGGTCGTGGTTTAGCAATCAATATTTTCAAAACATATACCGATAAATAACCCACTCCCAATGTTACAATGAATTGAATTAAATAGTATGGCTTTTTGTATAACCAGAAAATCATGACAGCAGCAATGGCCAACAACAAAAAAGAGTATGGGCTTCCAATGTTACTTACAAACAACGCCACCTTAACACCAAACGGTGTTACAAATGAAGACATTGCGCCGATGACATCTAAGTCAATCTTATTTGCAAACAAGAGTATGTGGGAATTCATATATTAAATTAAGTGTCTAAATATAATTATCGCACCCACAACCACAGCAGATAACGAAGCAATTAGAACCGACCCTGCCATTGTGTCCTTAATTATTCCAACAACAGGGTGGTGATTTGGTTCTAATTTATCCCAGGTATATTCAATAGCACTGTTTACCATCTCAGCCACAAAAACTATCGACATAACAATAATTAAAATTGCAAATTCAATTGAACTAAAATTCAAGTAATATGCAAAAAACAAAACAACAACAGCAATCGTAATATGTAATCTGAAATTTCTCTCATTCCTAAAGACGTGTTGAATACCCTTTATTGCACAGCCGAATGAATCGAAAAAAGGATTTACTTTTTTGTTAGCAAAATTTGTCATATTTATAGTATACTACCTAAATAAAAGAAGATGATTTTAGATATCCCCAAATTAAGTAAAATTAAGAACAATACAATAAAATTAGGCCTTTTAATAGTCCTGATATTAACAACTGTTCAAACAACCCCTTATTTTGCACCGCCGTCCATTGCGTTTATTAAACGCGCAGATGCAATAACAACCCCATATTCCCCATCCATAGACATATTAAACGCGAGTAGCACCGAAAAACATACACCACTCAACAACAGTTCGTCATCGATTATACAAATTAACGCAGTAAAAGTTTGGCAAGAGAACGGTGATTTTTCTCGAACATTAAAGAAGGGGTCTCGCGGTAATGACGTAATAGTTCTACAAATTATCCTAAAATCACTGACCAATGACAAGACCAGGAATTCAGCCAATGGATATTTTGGACCAAACACCTATAACAATTTAAGAACAGTACAAGCCAAGCTAAATTTGCCAATAACAGGTGAGCTGGATTCTGATACAAGATTGGCAATTAATAATTTAATGTTTAAAGAACTTTGCCCAACCGCAATTAGAGTTATTGGTCAGGACAACATGGTGGAAAGTGATTTTGATAAGGTTTTTGAAAACCTAAACAGATCCAAATCAATCCCCCTTGATTACATCCCCCAGGATTTGGTTCGAGTTCCAAATTCAATTAAGACGGTTGGAGTAATGTGCGTATCAGATAGAATAATGCGACATTTAAATGAAATGATTGGTGACGCAAAAAAACAAAAACTAGATATAGCAGTCACGTCATCTTACAGAAGCGCCGATATGCAGAAGTTTCTATACTCAATGTGGATTAACAAGAGAGGTAATGCAGCCAAGGCAGGAATTGCAGAAGCGGGACACTCCGAGCATCAACTTGGAACAACAATAGATGTTTCCGGTAAAAGTATCGGCTTTGCTGGTGTAAGCCCAAGTTTTGCAAATAGCAAAGAAGGAAAATGGATGGCACAGAATAGTTACAAGTACGGTTTCATAATGAGTTATCCAGATAAAAAACAAAAAGAGACCGGATACATATACGAGCCGTGGCATTTTAGATACATCGGGGTAGATAACGCCAATGACATCTTCACAGAGAAGTTAACCATTCAAGACTTCTTGAATTTTTCAAACGCAACAACATCCAACACTACATCAACAAGTAACACAACAGAGGATGTAGACCCGAAAACCCCAACATCAACACCCTCTCTAAGTTTTTAAATAAAACAGTTTTCGGAAAGATCACCCTTCGACTTGGCTTTAATTTATATATTATAGTTTTTCACTATTTTAATAAACTATCTAACCAAATCATAACCACTATCACTCCGCTTAAAAAAGAAGGCAGTTATCGTATTACGAGTCCAAGTCCACAAAAGTCTGGGCCACCCAACCTTATGCGGCCTTCTTCCTGTATGATAAATATTTAAACCAACCGGCAACCTAGTCCTACCAATCTTAGTTAGTCGCCAGAACAAATCCATGTCCTCGCTGATAGCTAGGCGCTCATCAAAACCACCAACCTTATTAAAAGCCTCACGCTTAATCATTTGAAATTCTCCCCCTGCAGCTCCAAAACCAATAAAATTTAGAAACGAAAAATAAAGCGCCAACGATTGAAAGATGATATTGTCGAACATCCTTGCTGTTTCTTTGTACACCAAACACCCAGCAGTGACAGCAACCAACTTAGGGTCTTCTTTATAATATACTTCAATTTTTTTTATAAAATTATCTATATCTGGAACAGTAACATCGGCATCAACAAAAACAATGTATTCACCTCTCGCCTCTTTTGCCCCAGCATTTCTTCCTTTTGCGATATTCTGCCTCGTCAAACCATCGTGAACTATAATTTTGTCAGCATATTTCCTTACCACTTCGACAGTTCTATCTGTACTTTTTCCATCAGAAATTATAATTTCCTTTTCCCCTGAATATGCGGAAATCGATTTAAGCGTTTTTTCTATTGTCTTCTCCTCGTTTAATGTTGGTATTATGAATGAAAGCATGGTTGTGTTTTTATTTAGTTGATTAATATTATAATTCCCTACTCTTCTTGCTAATGTAGCGAGAGAAGAAATAGAACGAAGAGAGAACTAGTACTGCCACAGTTATCAAAAATCCAATCTTGAAATTATCTGAGATGTTTAAATACACCTGACCAAAGAAGTATCCGACTGAAAGTAGGACGGCCACCAAGAAGAATTCCCCTATTATATTAATAATCATATACTTTTTAAAAGGAACCTTTGCCATCCCCGCCGCCGCCAAAATACCAACAGCAAAACCCAACCCCAGTGTAAGTTTAGAAAATATCAATATCTTCTCATGATACTTGGAAAATAATTCGTTTATTTTTTCAAATCTTTCTGGGGTAATCCCAACAAACTTACCTTTTTTACTTAAAATTGGATGTGCAAAATATCTACCAGCAACATACCAAATAACATCCCCCACCAAATCACCTATGAGAATCGCAATAAACAAAGGGACTATTGCAAAAAAACCAGTTCTATACAAAAAACCTGAGGCAATCATAAGGATTGGACCTTCGAATATTGTACCAATAGCAATAAGTGGATATCTGTAATAAGAAGCAAATCCTAAAATATTGTTTAAAAGTATAACCGGATCGATCATCACATTATTGTACTATATTTTTTTAAAAGAACCATTGATTAAATCTAACTTTTTGGCTTTTGTATATCTTTTAAGTTCTGCTTCCCTACCTCGAGCTTCCAAAAGGGTTTGAAAATTCTCTGAGTATTTCAAAGATACTGGGCGTCTAATCTTTGTATAATGAGCGCCAGATTTTAGGTTATTGTGTTGGTTGAGTCTTTTTTCAAGGTCATTGGTACAGCCAACATAGAGTGTTTTATCAGAGCATTCGAGGACATAGACGGTGAACATTTTCTTTTTTATTATTTAACACCATTAATGAAATCGGTGATCGTAGAATAGGTTTCTTTATAAGTGAACAGATCATTATGGCCACCACCTTTAATTGTTACCAATTTATTTTTATGGTCTATAGATTCAAATAATTTTAAACCCAACTTATATGGAATAACCGCATCATTATTGCCGTGAATAATTAATATGCCCCCCCCCCTTAAAGTCCTGTAGGGCTTTAACATTATCAAAAGCATTGTTCACCATCCACGATGTTGGGTAAAACCAGAATGTATTAGAAGCAATATCTGCCAGGCTTGTAAATGGGGATAAAAGAATCAATTTTTCAGGAGGCTTTTGTGATACATGATGAGAAGCTACACCCGTACCAATACTTTCACCTACCACAACAACATCGGTGATTTTATTGTCATCAAGATAAGAAATTACGTTACGTACATCCTTCTTAATTAACTCATGAGATGGTTTAACTTTATCATTACTATAACCAGCATATTCTACGATTATATAACCGTAATTTGATTGGGTAAAAATATCAGCATAGAGTGATCGGTCGCAGGCCGACCCAGCATTACCGTGATATAAAACAAACACAGGTTTTGTTGTATCTTTTACATACATTCTAGTTCCATTAACTTCCACTTTTTTTACATCTTTGAAAGCGGGGCAATTTACAAAGCTTTGATTATCTGGATGGTAGACAACTTTTTCTTGAAAGACTGTTATTACAACACCGAACAATACGTAAAACACAACCAAAATCCCGATAACTATTTTATTGATCTTTTTCACAATATAATTATATCAGAAGCGTAAAAATCTAACATATAATTTAATTGCTAATTATTGGGGTGCCTAGAGAGAATCGGACTCTCGATACCGGTTCCACAAACCGGAGTTTTACCACTAAACTATAGGCACCATGTGTTGGCGTTATTGAGTATTTATAATACCCGCTGACGCTCACTATATATATCACAAATATTGTCTTTTGACGAGTTTTTGCCCCACCTCAACCCTATCACCCTACCAAACCTTGCAAACCATAAAATCCAATCAGACGACTACTTAGCCACCGAATTCAAATAATCCACATACTCCTTAAATGTCACACATTTTACCTTAGGCTTTCCACAAACATCCTCCGCAAACGATTTCATAACCTCCCAATAAACACCATCGTTCCAAGTAGAAAAATGGTGTCCAATCACAACCGGCGCATGATTTCCTTCGTAATTCTTATTGAAATAGCCCAAATATGCATCCTTCATTTCCCCAAAGAAGCTGTTCCAAAGGGGTGTTCCCTTCTTAGCGGTATTCCTAACGTTTGACTGCATCATCCAAAAGTTATAGTCCATAGAAAGGACGTAGCTACTTTTATTGGAAGCGTCTGGGTTATTTAGTTTTGAATGCAAATCTGGAGCCTTAATTATACCAAGTCCAATATGCCAAATTCCATTTTTATCTTTAGTTGGATACTTGGTTGGCATCCTCATTCCACTTGTGTCATATAGATATTTCTTTTCGGATAGGACTTTATATAAATTACTATTTACGCCAAGTTCTGGTGCCCTAAATCCAACAAACTCAGATATATTAAAGTTCCATGGTGGAATAACCACATTAGGATTATTCTTTTGTACATTCATGATTATAGAATCAAAAGAATTAGACTCTTGAAGCCACTCATCGTGACTCCATTTTGATCCATTGTAGTGACCGACATTATGAGATCCAATCTCATTTCCCTCACTGTATGCCAAATTTATTTGCTCAACTCGATTTTTAACGTCCTGCTCACTATCAGCGTATCCAATCAAAGAGGCTCCCATTTGGGCTCTTGGCGGCCGGTAGACATTCTTTGCTGTACTCTTGGTAATTAGATAAATTGGATTAATAAAATATGTAAAATGAACCGGCTTACCTTTTGCTGTCATATCTTTTGCAAACTGACGAGTTTCATTCCACATAGACAAAGACCTTGAACCGTCAAAAGAAAGAATGACATATTGAATGTCAGAATATGGAGCTACTGTCGATGAAGTTGAAGATATCGCTAGTGACTCTAGTGTTCCAGTAGCGTGTCGACTAATCTTCTCAACGGTTTTTACAATTTCTGCATCCCCCTCAGATACAGAGTCGGCGTCTCCATTTAGATACCCCCTACTCTCCACAGAATCAGAAACGCCCGCCCAGCTAATTAGTAAATTACCACTCTTATATATTAAAAAAGATAAAGCCAAAACAAATATAATCACCCCAATCAGGGTTTTAAATACTATTATAATTTTTGAATATTTATTTTTTGTCTTTTCTATATCTGGCGGCATTTTATTTTATTTTTATTTTATTTTATAATATCACTCTTTAGATGATTGCGCTGAATCAAACAACAAGCGAGACCAACAGAGATTCTGTTGAATAGTATGATAAATCACCATCGTACTATTTGTAAGTAGGGGCATCCTCTGATAAACCATTGAAGTGATTAGCCAACCTTGCCATTACATATAGAAGTGAGGACAATCTATTTAAATACGCGAGTGTCCATTTTCCTATAGCTCGACTTTCATCACCCTCATCTACGATAGCAATCACCCTTCTCTCTGCCCTCCTAGCCATTGTCCTTGAAATATCGCAAAGAACCGCCATTTCTGTTCCACCTGAAATAAAGAAGTTCTTTATGGGTGGTAATATCTTTTCTCCCTCATTAGCATAATTTTCACATTCTCTTAATTTTTCTTCTGCAATTGTCATGTCAGAACCAGCTACTTCCGCTTGAATTATAAAAAGATTTTGCTGTATGTTGTTAGCTATTTTATCAAAACCGTCTCCAAGTATTTCCATCTTAACAGATCCACCCACCGTCTTGACCTTAATCAACCCCAAGAATGAATTGATCTCATCGAGCGCACCTAACGCCTCGGTAACATTCGAGCTCTTAGAAATCCTCTGATTGCAACCAAAAGTCTTTGTTGTACCATCGTCTCCTTTTCCTGTATATAATGTCATGTTTTAGCTAAATTATTGGGGCTGTTAATAAATTGTGATAATGATATCATACCAACATGATTAAGAAAGAACAAAACAAAATCCCCAAAATAGCCTTTGACCCATATGACTATAAGAAGCAGACATACAAGGGTGTGAACATCTACACCAGACCACTTCCTTGGGCAAACTGTACATTTTTTAAATGGGTCATAAACCACGGCGCACAAGATGACAAGGTTGGAGCGGACGGTACAGCACACTTTTTGGAGCACATTGTCTTTGATGGTAATGACTTACATGAAGACAAAAAATCTATCGATCTTTTCTCAAAAGAGCATCTACTGGACTCATTGAATGCCCACACTCGTTTCACCGACACGTGTTATGTCTGTAAATTCCTACCACAAAAAGTCGCCCCCGCCCTAGAAGGGATGTATCATATTATTTTTAAGCCACTAATGCGTGAAGCCGACATTGAACACGAGAGAAAAGTTATTACCCAGGAGGGCTGGGGTTATTTGTTAAACGAAAAATACATAGCCTATCTTAAAAAGTGGAGTAAAAATCTATATAGCGATATTCCAGAAAAAAGCAGAATGTTTTCCCCCTTAGGCTGGATTGAAACAGTAGCAACAATTAGCAAAAAAGATCTAATTTCAGCTCATAAAAATTACACTAAAGAAAATTCAACCATAATATTAGCGGGGGTTGTTAATGATTCAATTATTAAGGAGGTTAAAAAGATTATTGACCTAGTTCCAAGTGGTAAAAAAATACCACCGTTTAAAATTCCTTCAAAAATTAGCATTCCGAAAGAAAAGCGATGGGTTAAAACTTATACTGAAATCGGGCGAACTGAGAATAAACAAGCTCTGCTTGAAATAGACAGGCTATTAGAATTAACAAAAACTGATGAATACACTCTTGGCCTAATAGAAACGGTTTTACGAGAAATATTATACAGAAGACTTAGACACGACAACAGCTGGTGTTATGGAGTTGGAGTTAATTTTTTCAAAAATCCAAAACACATTTCTCAAAACATTTGGGTTAAGGTGGCCCCAGAAAATCTCAAAGATGCAGAAAATATAATTTGGGACACAATCGATAGATTTATCAAAGGCGAATACAAAGAAGATTGCGAACGAGAAAGGAAAATTGTCATAGACAGAACCCTCGCTAGCGAGTTCCTCAGTGGAGACATAGCAGAATCTGCAGAGAGACAAATCGCATCCGGAAAGGAGATCCGAACAATAAATGAATATTTAGAGGGCGTAGTAAAAGCCGATTATGACAAAGGAGCAAAACACCTATCATTGTATTTTAAAAAAGAGGATGTCTTTACTGAGATAAATATCTCTGAGGAGTTCAAGGGGAAGGTTAAATAGAATCTAGTGCGCGAGAGAGGACTTGAACCTCCACACCCTTACGGGCACATCCACCTCAAGGATGCTTGTCTACCAGTTTCAACACTCGCGCATGGCTATATTATGCATAAAACCCAATAACAAAACAAGACCACCTAGGTGGTCTTGTTTTGTATAGTGAATGATTTTTATTTAAATTATTCTGTTGCTGTAGTTTCCTCCACTGCCGCCTCTACCACTTCCACCTCAGGCTCTAGCGCTGCTGTTGCAGCCTCCTCTGCTTCTAATCTTGCAGCTTCTGCTTTAGTTAGATGAGATGAATCACGCTTTGTCATTTCCATCTTCATTCTCTTACTAATTTCTTTAGCTGCTTTGTCTCTGATGTAGTAAAGCTTAGCACGACGAACTTTGGCACGCTTTGTAACTTCTATTTTATCAATATTAGGTGAGTACAATGGGAAGATTCTTTCTACTCCATAGCCTCCTGAAACCTTTCTAACGGTAAAAGTACCTCCGGCTTCACTTCCATGCTTTCTAGCAAGAACAAGCCCCTCAAAAACTTGAAGACGAGTCTTACCTTTTTCTTGAATTTTTTGATACACCTTAACTGTATCGCCTACGCGCATATCAAAATCCTTTCTAGTAGCATCTGTTTTAGCCACCTTAATATCCTTTTTAACTGTTTTTATAGCTGCTGTCATAGGGAGCAATATAGCAGAGATGCTGGGTTTTTGCAAATATCATTAGACAATAAACACCTACGACAGGGATTCGGTAGCTTTTTTGAAATCAGCTGGAAGTTCAGCCTCAAATTCACTCATTTCTCCACTTACCCCACCTTCATCACTCATTGATGCATCGGATGGTAAAATTAGCTTTAATTTACGTGCATGAAGGGCTAGACGCTCAAATCCCAGGGCCTTAGGATGATTCTCGGCATACAAACTATCTCCCACCACAGGATGATTTATGGCCTTAAAATGAACCCTGATTTGATGTGTCCTTCCAGTTAGTGGATGAACCTCAACAAAAGTAAACATTAGGGGTATTTTGGAATTACCCTTGCCAACCATTATGGCACCCCGCTTCATTACAGGATCTCCATCGAATCTCTTCAAAACCTTATATTCTGTAACAGCTGGACGAAGCTCTCCTCGAGAAAAACGTTGAGCGCTCCACTTTCTAAAGTCCCCCTTACTTCTTCCAATATGTCTATCTATCACACCCTCATCTTCCTTAACAAAACCCCATACAAAAGTATTGTATGTTTTCTTGATTATATGATCCTGAAATTGTTTTTTGAGTATTTCAAATGCAGCCTGATTTCTAGCTACAACCATAACACCCGAGGTTTCCTTATCTAGTCTGTGCACAATCCCCGGCCTTCTTAGTGTGGTAGGCTCTTTGTTCGGCCCCCTACCGATTGTCATAGGTTCTCCCACGTCTTTAGTCTCAGGAAATTCTTCCTCAACAAAATCACACAAGGTTTTCTCTTCTGTCTTTCCGTCGCCATGAACCATAATGCCCGCTGGCTTGTTTATGATCAAAACGTCCTTATCTTGGTATATTATCGATAACATTACCGTTATCATACTTGATATTGATATTATTTCAATAATAGTATATATTATGGGAACCAAATGAGGGCGATTAGCTCAGTTGGTAGAGCAACTCATTTACACTGAGAAGGTCAGGGGTTCGAGTCCCTTATCGCCCACCAAAGAAAGAAAATAACGCATACGTAAGTGTGCGTTATTTTCTTGATTATTTTATTAGTTATGATTAAATATATCTTGGATTCACAGTACGGATCCGCTCTCAACCATAACTACAAAAATCAGTGAACACCCGATCCAAGAAGAACGGTAGCCAACCAAAGAAAACAAGCCTAAAGGGCGTGAAAAACGGACCAGGCAAACCAGGCTGTCACCCACGTCCAGTTTACAGTGGCAGGGTCACCAACCACAGCAAAGGCTAGGCACCGTTTAACTCAACCCCGGCAGGCGTGGGAATCCCACGCCTGCCTTTTCTTATCTAAGATTTTATTTCATTCAGTCCTAAGCGCCCCACAAAAAAAACACCTTGTCGGTGTTTTAACGGTTGTGCTCTCGGTAGGAATCTTCCCCTACGGGGACGGTACAGGTTTCGTATCATGCTCGCTACGCATCGCACAATATACTCAACCTTTTCGATTCCTACGCGCAAGCCAAACGGTTGGCTTGCTCTCGAGCCCAAAACTAAAAACGCCTTTCGGCGTTTTGTTTTGTGCTCTCGGTAGGAATCGAACCTACATTAACGGCTTAGAAGTCCGCAGTTCTATCCATTGAACTACAAGAGCATGCAAATACAATAGCATATTTTTTAGATTTTACCAGCCCCACCCCATCTAAGTAAAACCTAGCGCTTAATGTTGGTTGTGGTACCAGAAGTTGTTGAATTTCCCACCATAGAGGTTCCAACGACCGCATTATTATTTTCATAAGTAGCCTTGGTGCTTGTTGCTACTACCCCCCAAGACACCTCCCTGATTTGATATTTCTCAATTACGCTTTTAATCTCCGCCTCCTTATCCTTTACAGGAACAAAGTCTGTCGCTTCACCTGCATCAGACATTAAAGTTGACTGAACGGAAAAATAGAAAAAATAACTCCAAATAAAAACTCCTAGTATTATAGAAAAAGATATAATCATAATTCTTTGCCAATCCTGAACAGGTCGACTGCCGAATATATACATATTCTTTAATTTACTTCCAAATTGTCCTAGTTCTATGTTCATATTATTTTTCTTTGACTACTAATATTTGTAAATCTAACTGTTGGGAACTCGTCGCAGTCTGCAGTCCACCGACTTTTGCAGTAGAATAACTTTTTATCTTTATATTAAAAGGCAGAGATTCAACTTTATCAACAAAATTTGAGACTGATAACTTGGTACCAGAAATACTTTCCTTTATACTTAAATATTCTTTATTAAACTTAGATAAATTACCGTCCTGTACTATCTCAATGGCATTTGTACTGAATGTTAAATTGTTTAATGTTGCCAAATCTTCTATCGTCTGTACAAACTTTATAGAACCTTCATTATCAACTGGAACAATGTACTTCATCAAATCTGCATTTCTTGCGTCTGCATTCTGAGCAACTCTCTTTATGGAATTCAGGCTATCTTCCTCCTTTTTTAAATCATTAGATTTCTTATAAATACTTACCAAATCTCCTCCCATACCCCCAACATAAACCACAGCAAAACAATATCCAGAAATAGATGCTAGGGCAAGTATTATCGATATTATTAATGTGTAGAAAGTTTTTTTAGTCATTGTCTATTTTTTTACAGACTTAATTAAATTAAAATTAAATGAAAAACTTAAATCTTTCTTTCTTGTAAAGCTTGTAATTGGTATATTTATACTTGTAAATTCTGGGTTTGAATTAATTTTCTTCTGTAATTCTATTAATTTGTCTCTATCTGGAGCAACACCACTTATGCTAATTGAAGCACTGTTATCATCAATCAATCCATAGGTGTATCTATCAATATAAACCCCCTCTGGTAAGCTGTTTAAAATCTTATTATATGCCTCTTTGGGGGATAATATATTTATAGATGTTTTAAGAGCTTCCAAACTTGAATTGACTAACTTAATTTTATCTTGAAAGTTTTGATCCTTTAATACCTGAACGGACCTTTCTTTTATTTGGTTCTCGCTCTTAATTATATTCACCCTACCTACAGCAGATAGATAACTCGGAAGAAGGCAAGCTAACCCAACCAAAGATATAAACACAATAATCCAACAAATCACAATAACAAGCCTCATTTTATACTCTTTGATAACCTTTTTCTTTTGTGATTCTGATAATAGGTGTAACATCTTTTTATTGATCTTTTAATAAAGCCAGGCCAAAAGCAGTACCATACCCCAAAGATTCTCGCATGGAAATCTCTGGTATTTCATTCTCAAACGATAGAATGTTAGTCCAAACATTCGCAACCTCAACCGGAGTCTTTAGTGATATTGCGAGGAAGTCTCTAAAACCAACAACACCAGCTTCCTTTCCCGCTATTAATATCTTCTTGACTCCCGCTGATGAATTACCGTTATTTGGTAAACCAGAAACCGCATCAACATTACTCTTAAAATTATTTATACTATTCCAGTAAATAAACACCTTTCTAATTTCCTCGACCAACAAATTAGCAGTTGACATCAACGCATTAGAAACGGCCTCATTACCAATGTCTCGTGAAAAACCCTTCTCGAACTTTATTGAAACAGCAGCATCTTCATCGAGGGACGCACCTTTCATAATGGCGTTAGTAAAATCTTCGGATCCAATAGCGATCGTGGAGGTAAACTGAACAGCCTCATCGTTCACAACCGACAAGACAGTACTCTTGTGACTAATGTTAACAATGAAATAATTTTCTCTGTCCCCTTTTTTGATAATAGCTCGAGATAATGCTTGGTTTTCAATAAGAAAGGAAATTGGAAACATTCCGCAAGACTCAAACAACTCAATATATTCATTTATCACAACAACTGGCACAACAGAGACGGCCAAAAATTGCATACCCGTACTCTCATTTTTCTTTATTCTATGATAATCAAAAATTGCATCATCTAACGATAATGGCACATTTTCTTCAAGGTGCATCTCTATTCTATTTCTAATTTCTTCTTTTGTTCCATCGACCACCTCGATAGTGAACAGATAAGCCTTCTCTTCTGGAATAGATATCTCTACAAACTTTAACTTATATTTTTTTTGAATCTTTTTTAATATATCTATTAGATTTTTATTAGACAACAGTGATTCATTCGGCAAAATCGGTGATTCCAACTTTTCCTCGGTACAACATTTTAATTTTAACCCCCTAGCAGTTCTAATAATTTCAGCCATATGAACAGCGGAGGAGCTGATATCAAAACCAGCATGGGACATTTCTAGATAGTGCGAAGTTGGAAAATATTTATTTAATGTATCTAGGTACGACATGTACTACTATTCTATCATAACAAAAAGATTTTGTTATAGTTATTTTGAAACTTTTTTCAGTTTTTATTTTAATTAAGACTATTTTAACTTTGTACCATTTGGTAAATCCTTACTTGGATTAAGTAGGGCTAAATTGTCACCTGAGTTGCCAGCTAAAATCATAGCCTGACTCTCTTGCCCCATCATCATTCTAGGAGCTAGGTTTGTAACAAATGGAAACTTCTTTCCCAGAATTTCTTCCATTTCTACATATTTTGCAATTCCCGATAGAACCTGCCTTGGCTTTTCTTCACCAAAATCAACTGATAGTTTCAATAACTTATCAGACCCTTCTATCTTTTCTGCGGATAAAATCTGGCCAATCTTTATTTCAACCTTAACAAAATCGTCTATTGTAATATAGTCTGGAGTTTTAGGTACCCCTGCCTCTGGAGCCCTGTCGGCAGATGCCGCGTTGTCCACAACTATTTCATCCCCTGCTGTTGTTTGTGTATTCATATTTTTAAATTTTATTCTATCTAGATAACTTTGTAAAATTATAGCCGCTGCTGATGCATCTACGTTCTTATTCTCACCTTGAAACTTAGTAGCTTGAACCGTGGAGTATAATTCTGGTTCATATACAACATCAAATCCAGCTTCTTCAAGTTTTGATCCAAAGAACCTAGCATCCACCATTATTGTATTATCAACCCCCTTCAAATCTACCGAGTGTCCAATTATAACAGTCTGGGCCTGCTTTTCTTTTATAATATCAAACACCTCCTGCAAGGCCAACCTTATCCTTTCCTCCCTCTTATCTGTATCGTGACCAAAACCAGGAACCACCGACAAAGGAAATGCTAATAAACCAAGCTCATCCGAGACAGCTACGCCGATTCTCTTTGATCCAAAATCTAGCCCTACTATCCTTTTGTTTACTTCAGAGACATCTTTATTCATGATTATTTGTAGTCTATCAAAAAGAATGGTTTGTGGCTAATTATGATAATAAGAGCCGTGAGATGTTGACCAAATCCTCATCTATTGTTTTTTTCTTTATTTTTGCTAATATGACAAGCACGGAGGAGTGGCAGAGTGGTCTAATGCACTTGTCTTGAAAACAAGAGTCTCTTTACGGGGACCGTGAGTTCGAATCTCACCTCCTCCGCCGATATTTAAAAAGCGCCCAGCGGGGGCGTTTTTTTATTTACAAACCTTGGGTTTTATTTTGATCTACCAAGGCATTCTCTCCTTTCCAAACCAGAAGCCTCCGGTCTCCTTATCTGAAACAACAACACTATAAATACCTAGAGCAGCCTCTTCTGCTGTTATATCAGCCTCTGGTCCACCAAGATCGGTCCTAACCCATCCAGGGTGAACCGAAGAAACTATTATATCTGACTTCTTCAACCTCTGCGCCAGAGTGCATGTATACATATTTAGCCCAGCTTTTGAAATTTTATAGCTAGGATAATGATATGGATAGTGGCTCTCAACCCTACCTGCTTTTTCCAGCGACCCCGCAGAAGACGAAATATTTATAATTTGTCCACCAGAATTTATTTGAGAAATCAGCCTTTCTGTAAAATCGATTGGCCCAACCAGGTTGACCTCTAGTGTTTTTCTAAGTTTATCAACAATCACACTTGTGTCATCCTCATCAAAAAGTGCGCCTGCGTTATTTATTAAAATATCAATTTTTGTCCCTGTTTCAATTATTTCATTAGCACACCTTTCTATACTTTCAGGTGAAGATAAATCTAGCTCGAAGATTTTTGCTTTAGGTACCCCGTCGCAAGATTCAGTCCCTGTTTCGGTGTTAATTTTACCAACCCCAGTATAAACCGTTCCCAAAACATCAAAGCCTTCTTTTGTAAATTTAAGACGAAGCGCCTCCCCTATTCCTTTTGAAACCCCTGTAATTAGTACTGTTTTCATATTGTAAGCATATCATGAATTTTTCAACACTTAAATATTTTATTCGAGAATAACATTTATCAAAATACGAAATGGGTGATATAATTATTTTAATCATGGACAATGAACCACAAGTCAAATCAATAACCTGGGAAACTTACGAGCATGAACATCGGGAAAAAAGTAAAGACTGGTATTGGTCTCTTGGAATTTTAATTGTCACAGCGTCAGTTCTGTCTATAATTTTTGGTAATTATCTTTTTGGAATACTACTTATCGTTATAGGTGTATCACTTGCGGTTGTTGGATCCAAACATCCAAAGTTAACCATTTTTGAATTAAACAAGATGGGTATCAGAATTGGCAATAAACTATTTCCCTACGCCACCCTTGAGGCTTTTTGGGTTCAGGATAATGGGGAACACGACCGACCATCTCAATTATTGGTTAAGTCAAGAAAGACAATGGTACCTTTATTGATAATCCCAATCGAAGGAATAGAGACTCACGAGATTAGGGATTTCTTATTGTATAATCTACTTGAAAAGGAGATGGAGGAGTCCCTTTCACAGCTAATACTAGAAAATTTGGGTTTTTAGCAAATCTGTGGTACTTTTTATGGTATCGCTCTCGTCGTTCAATGGATAGGACATGACTTTGCGGAAGTTAAAATGTAGGTTCGATTCCTACCGGGAGCACAAAAATAGAATGTTTTATTATTGGGTGTGTTTTGAAATTCTGTGATAAAATACTGAGTATGAATAATTTACCTCTTGTTATCCCCGTAATATATTTATTGATATATTGGGTGGGAGCATTCTTCATTGTATATCACCTGCTTAAATACGGTATTACATACTGGCCCAAAAGAGTGGCGGCAGTATTCCTAGCTGGATCTATAGTACTCAGCGTACTCAGCTTTATGCTCTTTACCCAAATAGATTTTCAACAGCTTTTCGATGGAAAGCTCTTACAAAGCAATAACAGCTTTTTAGAAAATTTTAAGCAAAAAACACAATAATATGCCAAAAATAGTACTTAGAAAACAAAATTGGTTTTTCGACGGTAAGGAGGACGAAGAGGATGTAATTCTTGTTTTACACAGGCACGTTGTCACGTTAGTGGCTAAAATAACCCTGATTGTATTTTTTGCTTTTTTGCCATTTGTTTTTTTGGTTGTTTTTAGTTCCGTAATTGTTAAATACAACCTAATATCTGTTTATTCTTTTGCTTGGATTACCTACTACTTATTCCTATGGTTCTGGTTATTTTACGTAATAACGATGTATTCCTTGGATAACTGGGTAGTTACAACAAAAAGAGTTGTAGACAGCCTTCAAACAGGATTCTTTAACAGGAGGGTCGCTGAGTTGCAGCTCGACAAGATTCAGGACGTTTCATACAAAGTACAAGGCCTAATACCAACATTCTTTAATTATGGATTGGTAGAAATACAAACCGCAAGTAAGGACAACAAATTTTTCTTTGAGCAGGTTCCTAATCCCCAGAGAGTTAAAGACGTCATAATGGAGCTCATAATTGAAGAGGAGGAGGAAACCGAATCTGGAGGAGATAACAAACACCCCCATCCACATAGACATGTTTTGGTTGCAAACCATGGAATCCCAACACACCTAGTAACAGAAAACGCGGAGGATGTTGCTGAAGTTGATAAGGATATTCAATCTGGAATTTAAAACCATAAAAAACATCGAAACAAAAAAAACACCCGTCGGGTGCTTTTTTGTTTATTTAAAAGACTTAATAAATTAGCCTAATTTCTTAACCATCTTACTTAGTCTTGACTTCTTTCTGTCTGCTGCACCTTTCTTGATAAGACCACTCTTTGCAGCCTTATCTAATTCCTTATAAGCCTTAGATAGAGCTGTTTGAGCTGTAGCCTTGTCTGTTGCTGTAAGACTCTTAACACCCTTAACTGCGATGTCTACCTTCTTCTTACGACGGACATTAACAACTCTCTTTCTCTCTGAGCCTCTAAGTGCTTTTTTTGCTGATTGGGTTATTGGCATATGTATTGCAAACAATAGCAGAAAAGTTGTTTTTTGACAACTCCAAACCTAGATTACAGTAACAAGCACTAGAAAGGTAGGTGTTTTAGCAAAACCAACAACTGGGTGGTATAATACCTCCATGATTGGATATCTAAAAGGAGACATTATTTATAGGGATTTGAAGTTTTTGATAATAAATACAGGGAGTGGTCAAAATGGTGTTGGCTACAAGGTATATACAACCCCAGACTTTATTACGGAAACTGAAAATTTAGACCGTGTTGAAATGTGGATTCACACCGTAGTTAAAGACGACGCTATAGATTTATATGGATTCAAAAACAAGGGATCTTTGGACTTCTTCGATCTCCTTCTAAGTGTTTCTGGAATAGGACCGAAGTCCGCCCTGAATATTCTCGGACTAGCCAACACCCAAAACTTAAGACAAGCGATTGTTTCTCAGGATATCTCATACCTAACAAATGTTTCTGGAATTAGTAAAAAAATAGCGGAAAAGATAGTTTTGGAATTAAAAGGAAAGGTTCTTGGTGGGGACGATGATGAATCTGATGGAGTCGGAATATTGTCCAGCAATAAACAAAGTAGAGGTGTTGAAGTTGAGGCACTTGAAGCTCTCAAGGCGTTGGGATATACTCAGCGAGAAGCAAGGGAGGCGCTCGAAAATGTATCTAAAGAAATTAAGGATTCAAAAGATATAAGTGCTATACTAAAGGCAACACTCAAGGTTTTAAGTTAATTAACACCCAAAACACCTCCCCTGCTCCGACATAAATAACAATATGCCTGAACTACCAGAAGTACAGACAACCGTTAATGGTTTAAATAAAAAAGTTAAGGGCGCAAAAATAATTGACGTCTGGAGTATTTACAATAGTCCATATTATAAATCAAAAGAAAATATTAAAGATCCAAAGTTTTTTAAGGAGTTTAAAGAAAGAATAATCGGATCTAAAATTATTAACGCGGAACGGCGGGCAAAAAATATTCTAATCTATTTGGATAACAAAGAAACAATTTTAATTCACATGAAGATGACGGGGCATTTGATGTTTGGGGAATACACCAACACTAATAAAACAAATGACCCATGGAAACCAACAGACCCAAACAACGAAGCCCTCAATGACCCGTTCAACACTCACATAAGACTTGTTTTTAGCCTTGAAATGCCAGGTACGAAAAAAGGTGTTGAGAAAGTTAACCTTGTTTTATCTGACACTAGAAAATTTGCAAAAGTAACTGTTATTAAAACGGACGGCATATTCCACTCCCCTGATTTGTCTCATCTCGGCCCAGAGCCACTCGCTAAGGAATTTAATTTTAAAATATTTAAGGATCAAATAAACAAAAAACCGAACGGAAAGATTAAGACAACGCTCTTGGATCAAACTATAATTGCCGGCATTGGCAATATTTATTCCGACGAAGCATTGTGGCTTTCAAATATTCATCCAGAGAGTTTAGTTAAAAATATTCTAGACACCGAACTTAAAAAACTTTTTAATTCGGTTTTAATTGTTCTTAAAAATGGAATAGACTTTGGTGGTGATTCAATGTCAGATTACAGAAACATTGATGGCGAGCGAGGCTCATTTCAAGAGAGACATAATGCATATAGAAAAACAGGACATATTTGTTCAAAACCGGCATGTAAGAAAGAAAACAAACTAAATCTTAAGATTGGTATAATTAAGAGAATTGTCGTCGGAGGACGAAGTACTCATTATTGTGAAAATCATCAAACCAAGTATTGAAACAAAACGATTCCCGCTGTCACTGCAACATTTAAAGACTCTTTCTTTCCATTCATTGGTAATTCAACACAAACATCGACTTTATCTAAAATCTTTTTAGGTAGCCCTAAAACCTCATTGCCAAAAATAAATGCTATTTTTTTGGCCGAAGAGCCCACATCAGACTCAGAATCACATTCATCTTTAAACAAGTTATTAAAATCTAGATCTTTATAATTTATGGAGTTCTTCGTCTGTTCAACTGCAATAATTTTATAACCATCCTTTTTTAACTTATTTAGCAACGAGGTGTGACTTTTAAAATATTTCCAAACAAGACTCTTCTCTGCACCCAATGCGGTCTTGGCAATTTCAGGTTGAGGTTTGTTAAATTTATTTAACGGTGTCGGAGTATAACCAGATAAGTATACAGCGCCAACTCCAGCGGCATCTGAGGTTCTAAAAATAGATCCCACATTATGTGCACTTCTTATATCAGGTAAAACAACAACCACTTCAAAAACACCCTTTTTATCAGCGCAACACTCAGAATTATTAGCTAAATTATAGCTTTTTTCGTCTTTTTTGATTTTATTCCCTTTAATATTAGACATTTCTTGTTTTTTTGATATAGTTTTAACATTATTTGATAATACGTACAAGAAATTGAACGTACGACAAATATACCCGCTCGTAGCTCAGTCGGTAGAGCACCTGCCTTTTAAGCAGAGGGTCGTAGGTTCGATTCCTACCGAGCGGACAAATATTAAATGCTTTAAATGAACGATATAATCTTAGTATCCTTTGTATTTGTTTTAATTTTTTCCATGTCGATAGGTTATAGTGCAGTATCTTTCTATAGAGGTGTTCTAAGATTATCTTCTGGTGAGGACTCTTTTGTCTTTTACAATTTTGGGGACGACAGAAACGACAGGATTATTAGAGGCAAAAGTGCCCGTATTGTGTCGTTCATTATTATACTAGTATACACACTAGCTATTTATCTATTCTATAAAACAAACAATTTTATTATAAACAACTATGTTAGTAATTTAATAACTATTGTATTGGGATTGTTTTTGGGATCTTACTGTTTTAAACAACCAAAATAGATTAAAGTCCAAGAGAGAGACCTTCCAACTCCACCATCAAGTCTCCGCCACCACGGTGGGCTTCGTGATATATTTCAACCAACTTATCTAGCAATACGTTTAATTCCTTAAGTTCCCAACCCTTAGACAGTCTCAAGGCCTTCTGAAATGAATATGGGGCTAGGCCAGACTCATCAGCAGTTTTAGAAAACTTTGCCAAATAGACAGACTTCATCTGCCACCACAAGACACCATGTATCTCCTCCCCCGCAAGCTCCGCTTCTTTAAGTTTTATAAATTCACTCCACGCTCCAACTTTATTTTTACTAGCAAACTGCTCTGCAAAATCAAACGCTAGAGGCCGCTTTTTTTCAGAACCACCTTGTGCGCCAATAGAATCATTAAAATCAAAAACCTTATAGGCAAACTTTTCTATTTTTTTAAGATTAGGAGCTGATACCTTATCTTCTAGAATTATCCAGGCATGCTCACTTACCTTCATTTCTTCTAGTGCCCCAATAACCTCCGATCCAATCTCCTTATCTTCCAACAACTTATCTAATGTCACAATATATTTTGCCAAAAACAAACCCTGACTACCCAACAATTCTTCAAGTGAAAAATCTTTCCAGTTTTCTGTGGTTACTCGATAAACAGAAACATTAGGTTGTTTGCTCTGCATAATACCAACAAGCTCTTTTTGTTTGGCTCTTATTTTATTTGTATTTGTTCCGTATATTAAATAAAGCATTTTGGTTTGTATTTTATTGCTCAGCCATCTCACCCCAATTCAATCCAATGTTTGATGAGGTTACAATCGGCACCCCCTTTGATTGTTCATTAGTTAAATTGTTTTGCATAATATCTTGAATCTTTTTAGAGATTTTCTTTATAAATTCCTTATCGTTCTCCACCTCAAATACTAATTCATCATGAACCTGTAGAAGCATCTTCACTCTTCCATAAACCTCCTTATTTTTTGAATCGTTTATATAATTATAAACTTTTCTCATACTAATCTTTATTATATCTGCTGAAGTCCCCTGTATTGGGGCGTTAATGGCCATACGCTCAGCAGCAGCTCTAATGAAGGGTAATTTAGACCTTATGCCCTCAAAGTATCTCCTGCGGCCAAACAACGTCTCTGTGTAACCGTTTTGTTCAGCAAATCTTTTTGTTTCCTCAAGAAATTCTGCAACCCTACTGAATGTTTTGAAATATTCATTATAAAAAGTTTGAGCTTCATCTTTTGTACTTCCTAAATTAGTCTTAAGAGCATTTACACCCATTCCATACAATATTCCAAAGTTAATAACCTTAGCTTGTCTTCTCATATCCTTTGTAACCTCACTTTCTTTTACATTAAAAACTCTAGAGGCCACTCCAGTATGGACATCTTCACCTTTTTTAAATATTTCTATCAAATTTTCATCACCCGACATTATAGCGGCGATTCGAAGTTCGATTTGAGAATAATCAAACGATAATAAAACATGACCTTTTTCTGCTATAAAACCACCCCTAACCTTTCTTCCTAAATCAGTCTTTGTTGGAATGTTTTGAATATTTGGATTTTGAGACGACATTCTACCCGTGGTTGTACCAGCCTGCAGAAACCTTGCATGCAACCTGTCTTTTGAGTCAGTTAGGAGAGGTAATGGATCAATATAAGTTGAAAGAAGTTTGGCTAATTCTCTATATTCCAATATTTTATCAACTATCGGATGAACCCCTTTAAGTTTTTCTAGTTCCGATTCTTTAGTAGAGCGAGCACCGCCAGCTGTTTTTTTGAGACGTTTTGCGCCCATTCCCTCTCCAAGATTCATCTCATCAAAAATAACCACACCCAATTGTTTCGGTGAATCAACATTAAATTCTCGGCCTGCCATTTTCCAAATCTCACCCTCCAACCTACTCAGTTCCTTGTGATAATCTTCGGATAACTTCTTTAAATATTTTTTATCAAGTAATATTCCGTCTTCCTCCATCTTAGAGACAACTGGAATAAGCGGCCATTCAATTTCTTTCAGAACATAGGTCAGTCCTTGTTTTTCAATTTCTCCCAGCAGGTATTTTTCTATTTGTTCATACTTCTTGGATTTTGTGTATTTCAAAACGTCTTCGTATGCTGGGTTTGTTAAACTAGAATTTAGAACCCACAAAGCAATACAGACCCTCGCTTTTTGCTCTTCCGCTATATCCTCTACCGGCTCAATTTCTACTTTTGAATGACTACCCTCAAACACTCCACTACTGTTGGTCGCAACAACGTTTCCAAACAAGCCACCCAATTCCGAATTTGACCCAGAGACATCAACACCATTTTTCCCCATGATATTTTTCAACCTTGTTCCAAGAGTTCTAAACTCAAATTCATCAAATATTTGTTCTGCTTTATTTATATCAAAAGAATCCTTCCAAGTTTTTTCTGGAAGTTCAAACTTAATTGGAGCATCCCTCCTTATTGTTGCGAGCATTTTACTAAACACAGCCTCGTCTTCACCTTTTTCAAGTAAATCAATAATCCTATCGGTGATTCCAAGTTTCTTTATTTCATTTGGCCCACCCTCCTTTTTCAAAGTTACATATATATTTTCAATTGTATGAAAATGAGAAATCAATGTCGTTGCTGTTTTTTCACCAATTCCAATAATTCCAATAATATTATCCGATGTATCCCCTCGTAAACCCTTATAGTCCGGTAGATATTCTGGACGGAAGCCAAATCTCTCAACAACAGCGTCTTCATCGTATGTGACAGTATCTTTTATTCCCTTCTTTAGAGTAAAAACTTGTACCTCCTTGTCGCGCACTAACTGTAGTGTATCCATATCTCCTGATGCAATCACCACTTTTAAACCTTTTATATCTTTTGTTTGTTCAACAATAGTTCCAAGCATATCGTCCGCTTCAAATCCAGGTTTGTCGAACATTGGAATATTAAAATTCTCAAATATCTTTCGTGATGATTTTAATTGATCCACCAACTCATCATCACTCTTTTTTCTTCCAGCTTTATAATCTTTATATGCTTCATGTCTATAGGTCGGTTGAGGAAGGTCATAACAAGCAACAATATAATCTGGATTGAACTTTTCAATTATTCCAATAAGCATTGAAGATAGTCCGTAAAGCGCCCCCGTCGGCACACCCTTGGAAGTAGCAAAGTCAGGAAGGGCATGATATCCACGATGAATTATCGCATGGGAGTCTAATAAGACCAGGGTTTTATTTAAAGCCTCTTTTTTAGAGTCACCCACTTTATTGGCGACCACTTTTTTATCAGTTATTGGTGTTTTTTTCACGTCGGGTACATTATACCCTATTTGTCTTTTTGACTGAACCTTATATAAAACCAATTTAAGTGTTAGTTTGTTGCAGAATCTTCTTCACCTTGTAATTCCATAGTGTTTTGAGATGGACTAAAATACATCTTTCTGGTGTTTTCATCGACAAATTCAAATTCAACAATCGGAGCATTTTTTGGAAGAATGTCTATATCAGAAACCATTTCTGGCCATTCGAAGCATATTAAATTTTTAGGGTCTTTTAATGTTTCCTCAAAATCAATAGCTAATATTTCTTTTCCTGATTCTAGCCTGAAAGCGTCAATGTGAATTAAAGTTTCTAAACCGCAGGTTTCGATAGTATCCTTATATTCAGATGAATTGTGGTCGACATGTATTTTGTACCTTTTTTCTATCGAAAAAGTTGGACTAGTTATTTCCCCATCAACATCCAATATTTCACCAATACATTTAGTAAAAGCTGTTTTTCCGGAACCGAGATCTCCCTTTAACACCAAAACAGTGGCTTTTTTTTCGCCACCATTAGTTATTTTCTCCTTATTATTTAAAACCTCCTTCAACACAAGATGTGCAAACTTTTTTGTTTCCTCAAGAGAGTATGATGTCGCTTTATACATTATTTAGACAATCACTTATTATTCTTTATCAATTTTTTGCAAGATTTCATCATCTGTCGCTAGGTCCACAGCGGCAACAGTCAGATCGTCGTCTAATTTTTCTAACATCTCAGAAATAGCAATATTGTCTTCTTCGTCCGTAGCGGCCTCGTCAATATCAGGCATGTTTTTAACATCTTCGCATATATCTGCAAGTGGATTATATATTTGATCAACCTCATCTGTGTGAGACTGTAATCTATCAGTAAGGGTTTTTTCCAAATCTTCCCCGTGAAGATTCAAAATTTCTTCCTCCGTTATAATATTATTGGAGGTTGAGGTATTAGAATTGTTTTTTTGTATTTGATCCATATTTTTTATTATTAAATGTTACTTAATTTCCTTCAAGCTATCCTCACTGAAAGTTTTTATACTTGGGACAATTCCATCGATGACCGATCCTTTCCCTTTACTTTTTATTTCTCTAATAATTGGGTTCATTTTACCTACACAAGCTCTTATTTTAGCCTTTTGTACATCTGGAGTCACGTCCATTTTAAGCAACAAACCGAATGATTCAGAAAGAGTTACCAAAGCCCCCTTCATTTGATTTTTAGTTTTAGGTGATGGAGGTAGTGAAGAGTTCTTTTTTAATGATTCAAGAGCTTCTTCAACTTTTCTAGTTTCCTCTTCTCTTCTTTCATTCTCATTAACGTCTAAAACCTCTACCCCCTCCTCACCAGTCTCAGAAGCACCTCCTGCAGTTTCAGGTGTTGATGCCCCAGCCGCTGCTCCAGCCTCCGATGTTGGACTCCTTTGTGAGTTTTCTCTTAAAATATCTACCTTTCTTGTTGTATATTCAGCTTTAACATCTTCAAATTTTGAAATTCTTTTATCTGTTGCATCAATAGAAGATGAAAGTTTAGTTCTAGCACCCTCAAGATTACTAAGTTTTACCTTGCTTTCTTTTATCAATTTATTATACCCTTCCATAGCCCCTTTAATTACGGCCTTATCTTCACCACGGGCCAACTCATAAGATCTTTTAAGGGCATTGTACTGATTACCGGCATCATTAATTACATTAGTTAGTTTATCTATTCCACCATCAACACTGCGAAGTCTTTCTCTGTTTTGTTCATAGTTAGTACTTTGTTTAATTCGCTCAGACCTTCCATCTGCACTTGCAATAAAACCATCAACTATTACAACCCTCCTGTTTTTATAACCCTCAAGAGCGGATGTTAAAGCTTTTTCTTCCGCTTTAAGATCTTCCATTTTAGTGGTTGCCATCTTAGCGGTTGCTTCAGCTTCCAATTTTTTAAAAACAGCGACCAATGCAGGGTTATTATTGAGTTCAGCCTCCTTAATATTTTGTTTTATTCCATCAAGTACAGCCTTGTTTGCTTGGGTTTGAGCCTCCGCTCTTGATTGGTTTTTTTCAATTTTTGCCTTAACCCTTTCAATTTCTTGGACTTTTTTTGCTATCATCTGCTCATTAGCAGAATTTTCACCATTCATATTGGATTTTTCTTTAGTTGAAAGCGCCTTGAAACTTCGGTAGTCAGAAAACCAAGCTGTTTTACGTTTCAACACATCCCCAATGCTAGCAAAAAGACCTTTGGCTTCCTTGTGATCCACAAGAGATGCCGTTATAGCATCAGCCTCAAGGCTGGCTGCGGTAGTTCTGTTTAAAACAGACTCTTTTGGAGCAGCGGCTGCCGCTGTTCTTCTTGTTATTGCTGGTGGTGTTGGGGATGTTGGAGTTGTTTCTGCTGGCGGTGTTGTTGGTGCTGATTCTGTCATAATTTTTATTTATTATTTAACAATATAATAATTGTATTCCTGTCAAGTTTTTTTGTCAAACTAAAAGCAGAACATCCTTTGCTAAATTTTATATATTTATTTATGGTAAATTATTAAAAAACAGTATAAAATATCACTATGACAATCCACTTTGATGAAGATAAACAAAATACTAGAATGAAGAAACTCCTTCTTGATGAGGAGGAAGCGGCAATGCAAATGTTGGCAGAGAAGTACAGTGTTACATACATAGATTTAACAACAGTTTCTATTAACTCAGATGGACTGAAGTTAATTGAAGAAAAAACAGCCAGAGAAAGCCTAGTGGCTATTTTTGATATTGTTGGAACCAAGATTTCTATTGCAGTCCACTCCCCTGAAAGCAATGACACAAAGGACGTATTAGATACTCTGGAAAGGAGTGGTTACAAGGCAACTGTTTTTATAGCCTCAATTCACAGCCTAGAGAAAGCCTGGGAGCGTTACAAGGATATAAACTTCGCCACAGAAACAGAAGCTGGATCACTTGATATTTCAAACGAGGAAATCGAGTCGTTAGTCCAAAGAACCAAGAATCTTGAGGATATTTCTAAGTGGATAGCAGAAGCCTTGGAGATGAAAAAAACCCACAGGGTGTCAAAAATGCTTTCTATTGTTATGGCCGGAGCGCTTTCCACCAAATCTTCCGACGTTCACATAGAAGCCGGGGAACTAAAAGCACGCCTTAGGTATAGAATAGACGGTGTTTTAACAACGGTTTCAGAATTTGACAAGGAAACTTATGAATTAACACTCTCTCGTATTAAGTTACTTTCTGGTTTAAAACTAAATATCAAAGAAAATGCACAAGACGGCAGATTCACAGTTAAAATCAAGAACACTGATATTGAGATAAGAACCTCCACGATTCCTGGTTCTTACGGTGAGTCTGTGGTTATGCGTATTCTTAATCCTGAATCCATTATGGTTACTATGGATAAGTTAGGTATGTCAAAGCGTTTTCTTGAGGCGGTAAGAAAGGAAATTGCTAGACCAAATGGCCTTATTTTAACAACCGGACCAACCGGTTCTGGAAAAACTACAACTCTTTATGCATTTTTAAGGGAGGTGTCTAATCCTGAATATAAAATAATCACGATTGAAGACCCCGTTGAATACCACCTTCCTGGTATTGTTCAAACACAAGTTGAAGAATCTAAGGGTTACACTTTCGAAGCGGGACTGAAGTCTGCAATGAGACAAGACCCTGACATCATAATGGTTGGAGAAATTCGAGATGCCGAAACTGCAATTACAGCAATTAATGCGGCGCTGACGGGACACCTTGTATTCTCCACCCTTCACACAAACAATGCCGCTGGAACATTTACTAGATTAATAGATCTAGGTGCAGATCCAAAAACACTAACGTCTGCAATCCACGCCGCTATCGCCCAAAGACTAGTTAGAGTTATCTGTGACAAATGCAGAAAGAAAGTTCCGATACCAACAGAGCGGGTTGCTTTAGTTGATGATGTTTTAGAATCAATAAAGAACATGGAAGAGGGTAAGGAGTTTATAGAAAAGCCAACTGAAATTTATATACCCGTTGGATGTGAGGCTTGCAACAACACAGGTTATTTTGACAGAATTGGAATTCACGAATTAATTTTAACTGACGCTTCGATTGAAAAAATAGTTAGAGAAAATCCAAGTGAAAGAGAGATTAAAGCTGTGGCTAAAAAACAAGGCTTTATGGACATGAGACAGGATGGTGTAGTGAAAGTTTTACAAGGTATTACATCATTCGATGAATTGGAACGTGTTATTGATTTAGCCAAGGATGATTTCATAGAAGAAACACCTCTTGTATAATTTCATTTATTTGACACTTCAAATAAATAATTATCCAAAACAAAACTGTGTAAATCTCCGTTGACTTAGAATGACCTCACAGGTATTGTTATGTTATCAATTTAGCGTGCTGGGAAATAAGTTCAAAAATTGATAACAAAAAAACAGCACTTTAAATCTCTAAGCGATGCTTTAAGTCCTAAGACCTAAAGCCCGATAGTTCTTTAAGGATAGTTCCAGGAACGTGGCGTAAAGCCCGCACCAGAACGTCCTTTAAGAAAAACCGATAGACCCGCAAAGGTTGTATCGCTTAGAGATTTAAGGAGCTGTTTTATTCCATAAGAATATCACACAAAGATAAATCCCTTTTTGTATCTTAACTACAAAAACCTATTTTAACATGCCAAAACCATCTGGCAAGCATCTTTCAAGTTCATAAGTATCGTAGCATACTTATTTTTTAATGTCAAGCGGTCTTTCTATAGATTACGGGTTAAAATACATAAAAATAAACCCAAATGACTCAAGATTTTAATACAAATTTCTCAAATAACCCTTTAAATACAACAATAACCGATGAGGTATTGGAAAAGATTGGGGACAAGGTACTAGATCAAGAACTAAGGCCTGGTAATTTTGAGGAGTATATTGGACAAGAACAGATCAAAAACAACCTTAAAATACTACTTACCGCAGCAAAAGAGCGCAACCACCCACCAGAACACTTGTTGTTTTATGGTCCACCAGGACTGGGTAAGACCACACTCGCCCACCTTATCGCTAAAGAGACGGGTTCACAGATCAAAATCACATCAGGGCCTGTTATAGAGCGCGTAGGAGATCTTGCTTCAGTTTTAACAAACCTATCACCAGGGGACATTCTGTTTATTGATGAAATTCACCGTTTAAACAAAACTGTTGAAGAGGTACTTTATCCCGCTATGGAATCGGGTCAAATTGATATTATAATTGGAAAAGGCCCATCAGCTCGAACTATTCAATTAGACCTACCTCCGTTCACCTTGATTTCCGCAACCACAAGGGTTGCCATGGTCTCCTCCCCTCTCCGCTCAAGATTTTCTGGAGGTGTATTTCGTCTGGAGTTCTATACAGAATCTGAAATATCAAAAATAGTTTCTAGATCTGCCAACATTCTTAATTTAAATATCGACAATGGCGCAATAGATGAAATTGCAAAAAGAAGTCGTTCTACCCCACGTACCGCAAACTATCTATTAAAGAGATGTAGAGATTATTCACAGGTTCTAAAAAAACAATTAACAAAAGAGGTGGTCGAGGAAGCTCTGTCGCTTCTTTCAATCGACAGACGAGGACTAACAGCAATGGATCGTTCTATACTTTCAACAATAATAGAAAAATACGACGGTGGACCCGTTGGTCTTGGAACAATCTCAGCTTCACTTTCTGAAGACGAAGCCACTATTGAAGAGTTCAGTGAACCGTATTTGATTCAACTGGGTTTTATTGAAAGAACCCCTCGAGGACGTGTTGTTACAGCTCAGGGTTATGCTCACTTAGGAATAGATTATCCAGCTGAAAGACAAATTAAATTTGCTTAATTATTTTAATGAAAATATTATCAATAGATCCAGGGTACGAGAGGTTAGGTATAGCAATAATTGAGAAAGAGCAGGGTAAAAAAGACTTTCTTTTATATTCTGAATGTTTCAAGACCAATGCAAAAATTCCTTTTGAAGACAGGTTATTAGAAATTGGGAATAAGGTGGAAGAACTAATATGTAACTATTCACCTTTTATATTAGCAATAGAAACATTATTCTTCAGTAAAAACACGAAGACAGCGATGAGGGTTGCTGAGACTAGAGGCACAATTATTTACATTGCTAAAAAAAATAAATTAAATATAAAAGAAATTAATCCAATGGAGATTAAATTAGCGGTAACCGGTGATGGAAAAAGTGACAAGCAACAAATGACAAAAATGGTTCAGTTGATTTTAAAAATGGATAAAAAAGCAACCGATGACGAATATGATGCAATTGCTTGCGGTCTAGCGTGTTGCGCTCTAATTAGATATTAATTAAAGTTTTCTTAGAATTTTTACACTTTAAAGAAAGCCTCCATACAATATCCACAGTTTTACTTGCATATTTCTGTTTATGTGATAAATATATCAAATAAGTTTTAATAAAATAATCAAACAAAAACAAACATGACTGACGACCTATTGAATGATTCACTTACGGATGACACTTCTGAGGACGAAGTTCCAACTGAAGATACAGACCTAGATGAGATCGATGCCGATCTTGAGGAGAGTGATGTTGATCCATTATTAAGTACTCCGCTTGACGAAGATGCAGATGAGCTACCTGAAGATGCTGAAGTCGCACCAGACGATGAAGACCCCTTTGGTTTTGGAACACTTAAGATGGATGAAAATGGAGAGGTTGTAGAAGATGATGTGGATGAAGATGATGTAGAGGAGGAAGTTGATGAAAACTTATTTTAATTAAAAAAACAACCTTAAACTTGGTTTTTAAAACTCAATCAACACACTGTAAAAAGTGTGTTTTTTGTTGTACAATAGGCAACATCATTATAATAATAAAATGTTTAAAAAATACAACACAAAACGCTTCAGATTCATCCTAAAAAACACTATTTTAATTGCAATAATTGCTATTGTAGTTTTGACAGGAATATTCTTAATCTGGGCATCTACAATCAAGACCCCCGATCTTTCTTCGTTCGACGATAGATTACTTGGTCAATCTGCAAAAATTTATGACAGGACAGGTAATGTTCTACTTTATGACTTGAGCGAAAAAGTAAGAAGAACAGTTACACCTTTTGACCAAATATCTCCTTATGTAAAGAAGACAACTATAGCCATTGAGGATGTTGATTATTATAATCACGGGGGAATTAAAATAACTTCAATAATTAGAGCTATTTTTGCAAACATTTTTAGCTTAAAATTCAGCCAAGGTGGATCAACCATTACCCAGCAGGTTGTTAAAAACTCCCTACTCTCTCAAAATAAAACTGTAACTAGAAAAATTAAGGAGTGGATTTTAGCTATTAAATTAGAACGAACCGCGTCAAAAGATACTATTCTAAACATGTATTTAAATGAGGCTCCATACGGTGGAAATATATATGGAATAGAAGAAGCCAGTTCTTTATTTTTTAATAAGAAATCAAAAGATCTAACTTTAGCTGAATCTGCATACCTAGCCGCTCTTCCTCAATCCCCCACAGTGTTGTCTCCTTACGGAAAAAACAAAGCTAAATTGGAGGCCAGAAAAAATCTAGTTCTTCAAAAGGCCTTGGATGCTAAAATGATAACAAAAGAGGAATATGATAAAGCTATGGCTGAAAAAGTAGTATTTCAACCAAAATCAATGGCTGGAATAAAAGCACCACACTTTGTAATGTATGTTAAAGACTATTTAGTTGATAAGTACGGGGAAGAACTATTAGCAAAAGGTGGTCTAAAAATTACAACCACGCTAGATTACGAATTACAGCAAAAATCCGAAGAATTAATTTATAATTATGTAACAAAAAGTGGTCCCTCATTTAAAGCAACTAACGCAGCTTCTGTTGCGATAGACCCTAAAACAGGACAAATATTAATGATGGTTGGATCAAAAGATTATTTTGATAAAGAAAACAACGGTAACTTTAATGTTACAACAGCCCACAGACAACCAGGTTCATCTTTTAAGCCCTTTGCTTATGTAACCGCCTTTATGAAGGGGTATATTCCAAGCTCACCACTTTTCGACGTTCAAACCGAGTTTAATGTAAAATGTGAACCACTAATTAACGAAAAAGACAAAGAAAAGCCGGGTTGTTATACACCACAGAACTACGAAGGTGGTTTTAAGGGATTGATGACATTCAGATCAGCACTCGCTCAATCAAGAAACATTCCATCTGTTAAAGCTCTTTATTTAGCTGGGGTAGACGACACAATCAAAACAGCAACAAAGATGGGTATTAATGATTTAGGCCCAGCTTCACAATATGGATTAACATTAGTCCTTGGAGGGGGTGAAGTCTCACCCCTTGATATGACATCTGCTTATGGGGTTTTTGCCAATAACGGTAAAAAAACACCGATAATTTCGGTTCTTAAAATTGAAACAGATAAAGGTGAGGTACTAGAAAAAACACCGGAGCAAGTTAAAGAAGAGCAAGTTATAACAGAGCAATCTGCAAAACTGATAAACGATATTCTATCCGATAAACAAGCTCGATCTTCAATTTTTGCACCGAGTATGTTCGGAGACAGGGCTGTTGCAATAAAAACAGGTACAACAAACAACTCCAGAGATGCCTGGGAAATTGGATATACACCGAGTATTTCAATTGGTACCTGGATGGGAAATAATGACAACACACCCATGGCACAGCAAGCATCGGCCAGAATCGTTGGTCCTCTATGGAAAAGTATCATGGATTTTCAACTAGCGAGAATTCCAGTTGAAAGCTTTGACACCCCAGAACCAACAGAAAAAGGTCTTAAACCATTCTTAACTGGCGCATGGATGGGCCCAGGTAATGAAGTTCACTCGGAATTATACTGGGTAGATAGAAGAGACCCAAAAGGGTCGGTACCTGGAATTAATTCAAACGATGAACAGTTTAGAAACTGGGAATATGGAGTGTTGAACTGGTCAAGAGGAGCTCAAGCTTCAACATTGATTCAGAACACTCCGATTACAACACTATCAAACCCAGGTTCAACAAATCAAATAGTTAATAATATATTCAAAATTACACAACCTACAAACTTTGCAACAATTGATAAACAATCAAGACAATCAATTATTGTATCTGGTTTTAAAAACAACACTGTATCAGTCGAATATTATATAAACGGTATCTCAATAGGTAAATCAACAGAACCCCCATTCGTTTATTCTTACACACCAAAAGACACACCCTCCAGTGATTTTGAAGATGAATTAAAGGCAATAGAGAGAGATTCGGACGGTAATCAAAGAGAAACAACCGCCGTTTATTCAATTAAATAAATTACACAAAAAAAACACTCTCTCCCATATCCAGGAGAGAGTGTTTTTTTATTAAAAGCTAATTGTATCAACCATTCTATCGGGTACAGATGTTTTAATTACTTCCAACAACTTATCCTTTCTAATAAAAAGAAAACTCTTTTGAACCGAATTAACCTTTAAAATTAGAGTGTTTTTTCTAAAAAAAACCTGACTACTTTCAATTTCTAAACCAAAAGTGTTTTTAACAACATCAGCAACAACCCTCTTATCATCAAGGGGATTCCTAATCTTCGTATAAGCACCTAATAAATCACCTATATTTATCATTTATATTATTTATTCATCGGCATCAATAGATACAGAAAACTTTGTTCCCCAAAAGCCTTCATAATCATCGGTTTATTAACCCCACTAAAAGATAGTGTTAAGCTGTCGGAACCTATAGAAACCAAGGCGTCCATTATATATTTGTAATTAAAGTTAATATTCAACGCCTCCCCCGTTATATTCCCTGGTATTGTAACGGTATTTTCACCAACGTTATTGTTTTTTGTAACAACCTCAATATTTTTCTCCTCTGGGTGAATTATAAACTTAGTGTGATTAAATGAATCTGTAAAAATTGAACTTGTTTTAAAACAATTCACCAAATCCTGCTTTAGGATTGTAATTTCAGAAACAAACTCCTTTGGAATAATAGCTTTGTAATTAGGAAAATTACCTTCGACAATCCTGGAAACCAAATATATATCATTATAACTTATTGCTATTTGATTTTGTTCAATGGTAATTTTTAAATCATCATTAATACCTTCAAAAAATCTAATTATCTCGACTGCATTCTTAACCGGTATCAGAACCTGAGAAAAATCAATCATCTTTTTAAGTTTTAATGTTTTTTCCGCTAGACGTAATCCATCCGTTGCAACAAACACAATAGAATCGTCCTCAGGAGTCACACAAACGCTGGAGAGCTCAGGTTTAATACTCGAAGTAGCAGAACTATACCAAACAGACTTAATACCTCCCACAAGGCTTTCTGCGGGTATTTCAATATATTTAGACATATCAACCTTAGGTATTATCGGATAATCATCATTTGGAAATATTTTAATGATTGTATTTGTCTTTGGAGTTGATACAAGTAGATTTCCATCCTGTAAATCTAAGGTAACTGTTTTTTCGAGTTGTATACTATTCAAGAATGAGTTCAACACAGAACCTGGTATTGCAACAGATCCTTCAACCTCAACTTTTGCAGGTATTTTAATTTCAATACCAACATCTAGATTTGTTGAGTTAATGAATAAACTATTTTCAGTTGCTTTTAAAAGAATACAACTAAGAACTGGTAATGTATTGTTCTTACTTGTAATCTTTTCAGCTTTTGAAACAGCTTCAGCTAACCTCTCTCTTATGCATTCTATTTTCATGGTGTATTAATTATATATCTTTATTAATAAAAAAGCTTATCACTACTATAGCTGTGGATATGTGGACTTTTTGATATACCCTTTAATTTAACTCTTTTTTGATAAAAGACAAACTAAGAGACAGTGTTTCTGATGGTGGCTTAAATAATGTCTTTTAGAGGTATGTTGATAAGTACACATAGAACTAACATCGTATACAGAGTACTATACAGCTTTTATACAGGATAAACATATAATACCAACATGTTATGCACATACTTATACACATTTTCAGCTACAAATATATGTTGTTTAATAAGAAAAACAGCGGTTTTGGACGCTGTTTCCGTATATTAACCCAGGTTTAGGGGTATAGGTATGGAACTCTTTTAATTAGATCATTGCCTTGATTTGATTGATTTCGGATTGTAGTTCGGTGTTAATTTTAAGTTCATTCTTAATTTTTTCACAGGAGTGTATTACGGTTGTATGGTCTCTTCCCCCTAATTTTTGACCGATTGACGGTAGGGATATGTTGTAAAACTCTCTTAATATGTACATCGTTAGTTGTCTTGGTTTTACCACCTCCTGTCTCCTTGTTTTGTTGTATATTGCCTCTTCTTCTATGTTGTAGAAAGCTGATACTGCTCTAACAACATCCTTAACAGATACGTTCTTATGGGGCTTACCTGAGTTCTTTGTGAATTGTTTAACTTCATTCAGTGTCAAATCTCTACCTTTAAGTTGAGATTGGCATATAACTGTATTTAAAATACCCTCTAATTCTCTTATACTTCCCCCAACAGAGGTTGCTAAACACATTGCAATTTCATTGGAAAGTGAAAAGTTGTTAATTCTAGCCTTGGTCTTTAGGATTGCCATTCTTGATTCTGTGTCAGCTGGTGAAATGTCAATGATCATTCCGGCCATGAACCTTGATTTTAAACGATCCTCAATGTTAGGTAGATAGTTGACGTGAACATCTGATGAAAATATGATTTGCTTATTGTTATCATATAAGTGATTAAATAGGTGAAACAACTCCTCCTGGGTTTTTTCCTTATTTGAAAGGAATTGTATATCATCTATGATTAAAACATCATATTTCCTATACTTATCCTTAAAATTATTGATTTTTCCTGCTTGTAGTGAGGTTATGTAGTCTGTTGTGAACTTTTCAGAAGTAACATAAAAAACCCTTCTGTCTTTATTGTGGTTCTTTATATGATTTCCTATGGCCTGCATTAAGTGAGTTTTACCCAACCCTGTGTTGCCGTAGTAAAAAAGAGGGTTATAAGCAACAGGCTTCTTGATTATTGCCTGAGCTGCAGCGTGCGCTAACTCATTAAACTGTCCCACAACAAAGTTTTCAAAGGTATAACGAGGGTTTAGATTGTCTTCTGGATTAATAAACAGACCACTAAGAGGTAAATCCTTACTTATCGATGATTCCCCTTCTTCACCATCCTCCTTCTTCTTTTTCTGTGCAGCAATTATATATTCTACAGATCTGATATTTTCATCCTCTGTTCGCAATATTTCAAGAATTTTTTTGTGATATCTTTGTGATAACCATTCTTTTGCAAAAGTATTTGGTACAGCTAGATAAACAATACCCCCATCTATCTTATTTATATAAGTGTCTTTAAACCATGTTGAAAAATTAGCTCTTGAGACTTCGATTTCCATTTGTGCTAATACTCCATCCCATAGTTTTTTTATCTCCATATTGCTAAATATTATACCCTCTGCTTTTTTAAAAGAAACTTGAAGAAAATATAAAAGTATGTTCATACCTGTGGATAACTCGTTTACTTTATGCAAAAATGTTTCTTAATTTTTAAGACCATATTTAAAGGGTGATTAAAGTTTACAAAAAATCAAAAATGATGTAATATCCTTGTTATGTCTCAAACATACCAACCAAATAAGAGAAAGAGAGCTAAAACACACGGTTTCCTTGTGAGAACATCAACACATGGAGGACGTCGTGTTTTGGCGGCTCGTCGCGCTAAAGGTAGAAAGAAACTGTCAGTATAGCCCCTGTTTACTTTGGTGTGTTTCTTAAGCACCCTTAAATAAAGCCATTCATGACCATAAAAAGCCTTTCTTCCTCGCAAATCGCAGAAATTATGAAAAAGGGAAAAGCCTATAATTCAGGCTTTTTTCTTTTGAAGGTGGGTGAAGGTAGGGGTGTAAGGGGTTTAATAAATGATAATAATGTCGGTGTTGTTGGTGATTCAATAGAAAATGGTTACAACGACCTCAAAGGATCGTTTTTGTCTTCCAAAAAGGTCTATTTAAAAGCTGTAGATAGAAATAGAACTAAAAGAATACTAAAAGAGGCTTTTATTAAGGCTATCAAGGACGTTAACAGTGATAATTTAAAAGTTTCTATCCCCTATTTTGTGATTCTTTCTAATAAAAACACAATTAAGGAAGAATTTGCTGATATTGTTAAAGATGTAAAGCAAATTTTATTAAAAGATTATATAATAAGATAATGATATCAAATTTTTTTAGCGTAACATTTTATAACCCCCTCTATAATGGACTTGTTTTTATAATTAATAATACCCCTGGAGCTGATTTGGGTGTAGCTGTTATTATATTTACATGTATCGTTAAGTTTATTTTAATTCCCCTTTCAAAAAGCTCTGTTGTAACACAGTTAAAAATGAAGGCATTAGAGCCTGAATTAAATAAAATTAAAGAAAAGTATGCGGATAATAAGGAGGAGCAAGCCAGAAAGATGTTTGAGTTCTACAAGGAAAATAAGCTTAATCCATTTTCTGGAATATTCTTATTGCTAATTCAGCTACCAATCATCCTTTCTCTTGCTAGTATATTCTATACATCAGGTCTACCTAATATTAATGCAAATATTTTGTATGATTTTATTCCAAACCCCCAGACGGTAAATACTTTTTTCTTGGGTTTTTTGGATGTAACAAAAAAGAATTTTTGGTTAAGTGTTGTTGTTGGAGTCACTCAATTTATACAAATTAGATACTCTGTCCCTGCTTATAAGTCATCAGGAAAAGCTGGAAAACAAGAGGAGTTTGCAAAAAGTATGAATATTCAAATGAGATATACAATGCCTGCAATTGTATTTTTAATATCATTTAGCTTAACCTCCGCTATTTCTCTATATTGGATAACCTCGAATATCTTTGCAATCGCACAGGAAGTGTACTTTAGAAAAACAGTTAAAAAAGACCTTGAAAATAAACAATAAAATCAAGATCCTTCTTTTAAAATTAGTCTAAATAAACCTTTATTTGGCGGTTGTTGTTGATGTGGAGTTTGTACTTGTCCCGTTCTTAACACTGGTTTTTGTATTAGAGGAAGCCTTAGTGCTTTTGGTTGATGTGGCTGTTGACGTTGCTTTTTGAGGCTTTTCAATTTGAAGACCCCATAAACTAAGATCCTTTTTGTTTGTAAAAATAAGGTAATCCTCGTTTTTATTTAATGATATGTTAGTAACATCTACCCCATCCTTTACGGTATCTTTTACTACACATAATAGTTTGTTTTCTAATGTATCAAGGTTTATTTTCCAAATATTATCATTGAAGAAAACTAATCCTTGGTACCAAGCATCTGGGTATGGAGCATAAACAATTGATTCACTAGCCGCACAGAATATTGTGTTCTTTTCTAATAACGACCAAGTACACTTCTCTGGTAAGGTCCTTATGAAAATATCCTTAATTGAGTTTGTTTTTATGTTTAAAACACTTAGCTTTGTACTTCCATCTATACTTTCTCCAATTAAGACGTTTTGACCATCAGGAGAAACGAGTGTTGTTAAACCTGGTTGACCCCCAGTAATTCTTTTAAATGACTTTGTTTTTGTATTTATTGAGTAAGCAAAACCTTCAGAATAAAACGATGGTTTGGTGTTTAGAACCAGCATGTCCTTGTTTGGCCAAGACAATAGCCACTCTCTAAAGGGTGATTTATATAGATTTATAACACCTGTGCCATCTAATCTACCTATGTTGACCGAAGATCCAACACCTTTTTGCTCAACATAATAAGCAAAAGAATCTCTTTCTGGTGACAGGGATACTGACAAAAGATTGTATGGTAGGTCTTTTGTAATTAAAGACATTGACGTGGAGGTTGGGGACTCAAATATTGTGGCGCCAAGCCTGGTTTGAATATTATCAGAATTACCAAGTAAACCTCTTAATAAAATATTTTCACCCTTTTTGTCAAAAAAAGCCTCGGTAATTCTAGTGTGAGTTGAGTTTGTAATTCTCTCAACTACTGTTGTTGAAGATTTAGCCTCATATACTCTACCTGTTCCTTTTTCTATATATCTTATGTTTTCTTCTTGGGCTAGTATTTTAGGTTTAATTACTGTTGTTTTTTTAGAAGATACTGTTTTCGTTGTTGGTTTTGTAGATGTGGAATTTGTAGATGTTGAGATGTTTTGTTGTAATTGAATTGATGAAGATGATGTTGTTGCAACAATATCCCTAATAACGAAAGCTGCACCAGATATGGGGCTGGAGGTAATCATTCTTAAGGGGTTTATCTTTGGGGTAGTTGTAGCTTGGGGTTGGTCGTTTATATTACCGTTTTCAGGCGGAACATTGTTAGTATTGTCTGTTGGAAGGTCTGTTCTAACACCTCCTATTCCACCAAAAATTGTCTTGTCGGTCGGTGTAGGTTTTACAGGTGGGGTTGACTTCTGTGTATAAAAATAAAAACCAGCAAGTACACCAAAAGCTATACTGATAATTATTAATATTGTTATTGTTAACTTTGTTTTAGACATTTATTTAAGGTGTTGTTACAGCTGAGGGTGATTGGAATATATCCCCTTCCCCGTTTTTAACTAATTCTGGATTAATGGTGTAAAGCAAAACATATGAAAATAAAGCTATAAAAAGTCCTGCCAAGGCGGCATTAACCTTCTTTCTTCCAGAGTCTGTTCCTGATACAGAATCTGTTGTTGCTAATTGAAGTCCGCCGAAGGTAATCATAACAATAGCTAATCCAATAGCCGCCATTACACCCACTCTGTAAACCTTTGAAAAGAATTGGCGAATACCGCTGGTGGAAAGATCTAAACTCTCCACAGTGTCTCCTCCGGTTCCAGTTATTTTGTCACCAACTAAACCGTTCATTGGTGCAAGTAAACAATAATTCCATTTGCCGTCTTTTGGTGAGATTCCACAGGTGGCGGATCCTGAAGGTGATGTTTGGTCAAGTAGTGCTTGTGGTTGTTGATTTGGTGTTATAACTGGTGATTGTGGTGCTATGTATTGTGGTGTCCAGGTTTGAACTCCGTTAATTGTTTGTGGTGCGCCTGTTGGGTTGGGGGGATATCCTGGGTTTGAAAAATTTGGTTGGGCATTCCAGTTGGCACCATTTGTAAAATCATTTGGATCTGAAACAATAGCGTGTGTAATGTTGGTTGTATTAAAAATCAAAAAAGAATAACAAAACAAAGAGACTATAGAAAGTGTTGATAAAACTTTCATGCCTGAGTTTGTAGTTTTATTATTAAAAATATTCATTACTAATATAATACAATAAATAATGATTGGTGTATATTTAATAACATATACAAAATCAAATTAACTACTTATTGTTAAACAAAAAATCTATAGCGTTCTGAGTCGTCTGCATTATGTGGGTTGGGTTTGACAGGTCAACCAAAACGCTTGCTAAATCAATCTTTTGAGTATCATTCCTTTTAATTGTTACTGTATTTGTGTTACTTGGAATTTTTATTTTCTCGGAGTTTACATACCAAGTATATTCTAAGCCAGAATTTTTATTATCCACACTAAAATTATATGGAAAAACACTTATCTTTGATTCATTTCGGCTTCCAAGGTTTATTCGATTTGTAAGTGAATAATTAAACATTATTCCGTTGGTTGGGTTATCCTCGTAAAATAATGCGAAAGAGTTTTTGGTTGATAGGGTTGTTTCCCCCACACCTTTTTTTGATTCTTGTCCAACTGGATATGCTTCCACAGACATATCTTTGTCTAGGGATATTATATCAGCCTTATATTTGAAATAATTTTTACCGTACCCAGAATCATCACCCATTACCTCCCTGTCCATACTCCATTTATATACAACATTTGAATCATTAACTCTCGAATTGCCGCTTACAAAGTTTGGTATAGCAACCATTGTTACTGATGATTCTGGGGAAAATAAAGCCTTTCCTTTATAGAATGGTGGTGTGTAGGTTTCAGCTTGCCATAATAAATCTACGTTCGAAGGGTTAAAGACAAATACCCTTGTAATTTGAGGTTGGTTTCTTGGAAATATATTTAGTGTTATTTTACTCTCCCCCGTTGAACCTACGTTAAAAGAAAGGTTTTTTTTACCAGCGCCTCTTAAAAACTCCTTCCCGTTAATTATCCACTGTATATCTGTAGAGTTTAGATCTAATCCGTATGTCTCAATTGTGATAGTTACATTGTCATTAGGCTTTGGAGTTTCCGGAGAAATATTTATATCTAATTGTTGCTTAATTTCTTTCATTTGTGCTGGTAGTGGGGAATTATTAACCCCTAACAGATCAGCAGTTTGAGCTGTAGCTTTATTGAACAGGTTAAAACCCTCAGATTGACTAAAGGTAAACAACATAAAAACTAAACCAGAAGTTAGAAGAATTTTTATATTTTGTTTATTTAATTTAAGCATCCTATTAATTATCCTATTAATTATACATTGAAAATAACTTTTTGTTTAGATTTTATACACAAATATATAAAAATCACAAAAAGAATTTATTTTTTTGTCATGGACATCGCTTTTTGAACCTTATTTGCAACAGCTGCACCCCCCGGTATTTTATCAGATAAACCCGCAACCATTGGCCCGAGATTTAAAATAACAGCCAACATAAAGGTTGGAATAATACTTACAAAAGGAACAAATTTAGCCAAGTCACATCCGCCAAATTTTAATACATTCTTAAGGTGAAATTTAACACCAAGCGCTAAATAAATAAGGATTAAAATTATAGAACTTAGTCCCCAGCCTATAAGTGGAACTAAACCAAGTATATCCAAACATAAACCGACGATTAGCATTATAATGAAGGTTGTCATTGTAATTTCCTTTTCACCCTCACCTGCACTTGATACTTCTGGATAATCTTCACTGTCAAAATCACTGGAGGAGTCCCGCCCAAGATGTCCTCCTGTTGATAAGCGATGTTGTGCTCTAGCTTGCCTTTCGTTCATTATATATATATTAGCAGACTAATTACTAATAAAAAAGGGATTTACAAACTAGTTTGTAAATCCGCTTTTAAATAATTAACAATATCTCCGTTGGTCTTTTAAATACTTTGTTTAAGATTACTCATCTCTGTTGCTCTTTGTTCTGCTAATTCCGCCTTTTCTTTTTTGATTTGTAAAACTTCAGATGGTTTTGATGTAATAATTTGGTTTTCTGTGTATGATGCGATGACTTTGATTGCCACATGCTTAAGTCCTGCAAAGAACATTCCCTCTCCAACATCCGATTCAAGAAGAAGATATTTTTCTTCGTCTGTTAAATTAAAGGTTTTTTGGACAATATCTATTGAAGACGGAGACTGTTTTAATAGGATTTGAATAGAGGAGTTGGAAATAATTGGTAATCCATAAGGAGATTTTAGGAAGTCTTCAACGTCTTGTGTAATTGTTGCAAGGCCTAAATAATACTTTCTTCCTCTCTTTGCTAATCCAAGTAAGAATGACGCGGTGTCCTCAGATTTCATCAGGTACCACGCCTCGTCAATAACTAAAAGTCTCTTCTTTAATTCTTTTCTAATAGCATTCCAAATGTGGTGCATAACTATATACATCGCAACAGGCTTCAATTCCTCCTCCATGTCTCGGAGTGAAAAAACAACGAATTTCTTATTAATATCTATATTTGAAGGCCTATTAATGAATCCAGCCCATGTTCCTTTGGTATACTTTGTTAATCTCTGGGTGAGTGACTCTCCGCCTTCCATTCCCCCAAGAACAAGTTCAAAGTCCGACATAAGTGGTGGTTCCGCTGCTGCAAAGTTAGATTCTGGGGTAATATCCTTAAGTGCATATGTTTCTGTAATAGCCCTGTCGATTACAGCATCTTCTTCAGGTGTTAATCCACCAAGCATTATTCTAAAGAGTCCCACAAGGTTAATAATGTTTGAACGTAAAACATCAGCTGAGGACTCCCCTTCTCTTGGAACTGGTAGGTCAAACGGATTGATGTGGTGTTCTGATGTAAGTGAGATGTTGAAATATCGTCCACCAGTTGCTTCTGCTAGATATTCATACTCTCGTTCTGGGTCAAGCACGATAACGTCTGTATCAAACATCATTGATCGAATAATTTCTAGTTTTGTTTGATATGACTTACCAGAACCCGCCTTTGCAAACGTTACTGAGTTGTAGTTTTCTAGAGAAAATCTATCAAAAAGTATCAAACTTGAGTTGTGTCTATTGATTCCATACAAAATTCCCTTGTCAGATGTAAGGTCGAAGGAAATAAATGGAAAAATACTAGATAGCGGCTCGGAATTTAACTTGGAATGAACTCCAAGTTTATCTTCTCCAATTGGAAGAACACTTTGGAAACCTTGTTCTTGTTGAAAAAGAGCTGGTTTTATAAAAACAAGATTTGATTCAAGTATTGATTTTATTTCAGACTCTATTTTGTCCAATTCCTGCTCATTTTCTCCATAGATAGATAAGTATAGTCCGACATCAAAAAGTCTCTCCTGTGCTTGTTGCAGCTTGTCACGGAGCTCTTCTAGGTCCTGATAGGCGGTGTCTAGTTTTGGATCTCTAACTAAACCCTTTGTCTCTCTTGTGTTTATGTCAACTTCAATATCAGCAACTTTCTTTGTAAATTGACGAAGGATTGTGGAAGTATCAATCGGGTGTATAAAAATTGAAATATCAAAAACCTTGTCTAAGTTGATTATTGGAGAAAACCAATTAGAAGACAAGAATCTTGGATATGAAATAACGAAGAATGTTCTAACAATCTTTTCTCCGAGATTGATTGTTTTGGGGCTAATTTTAAGGCCAGAAGGGGCGATAATGTCTTGTAGTTCCAAAACTCCAGATTGATAAATTTCCTTTGGTAGAATTGAACTAATCGGAGAGCTTTCTTTTGGTTGTGGTTTTAAAAAATCTAGTAAACTCATGTTGTTTTAATTGTACGCTAAAATACGTAAAAATTCTATTCTCTTATTCTTGCCCAGTTGACATGTTTATTGGCTTCTCTACTGTACCAGGGTTAAATAATTTATAGAAAAATTCAATAAGCTCTTCAGTGCCAAGTTCAGCAACTCTCACACTACACCTCGCGAGACCTTGCTCAACAACATCAACCCTTTGCTGTAGCTGGCTCTTGAATTCTTCAAATTGTAGAAACTCCTCATTGTCAGCCTCCTTTTTATCTTTTTTTCCACCAAATAATCCAGATAGCATTCCTCCCTTTTGATTAATTATTGCTGGGGTATAAGGGATTACAACAAAAAAGCTTTTTGTCATAATGTTTACTGATTCTGTTAGATTTCTAATAAAATCCATGTATTCTCTGGTTTGGACTTTCATTAGTTCACTAGCTTGAAATTTAATTCTATCATCCAGTAGGTTGATATAAGGTCCAATATCTAATCTTCTTGATTGTACAAATATCTGAACTGAGAAGTTTACTGAATTTAAGAAGTTTTGGAACTGATAAAGAATTGATTGTTGTTCCTCCTGTGATTTCAGTGCGAAGTTAATGGAAGAAGCCAAAAGAACAGCTCTCATCGAGCCATCCTTCAATATTACAACACCATCTCTGACTTCCTTTATTGGAACAAAGTCTTGTGTTGGTTTTGAATTTACTTCTGTGTTTGATGCCATTTCCTTAATTATATATTTATTTTCAAATTATCACCACTTTTGCTATTTGTTTTTTCATTGATATCCAAGCTCCAAGCTAAATCCTTTAGTTTACTACTAGATACTCCAACATTAACCGTGGGTGCAATCTGGGTCTTTAGATTGTCTATTGTTTGTTTAATTGGTTTGTCAATTTTTTTGTATGTATATAGCCTGTTGGAAAAAATAAAATAAAAAGCAGCTTCTAGTGTGTCAATAAAAGGTCTCTCGTTTACCTTGTAAAATGCTAAGGCCAGAGCTGTCATCATGATTGGTATAATAAAAAGTATCGCAAGAAGAAAGGGTAACAACTTATATACAACAAAAGAAATACCAAGACCCCCTATTAAATAGACAAACTGTCTAAATGTTAGGGGGCCAAACAATTTTTCATCTTCTTCAATAAATTGTGGTGTTTGATATCTCATGTTATCAAAAACATTATATCACCCAGTGAGTTATTTACCAAAGTAACTCACTGGGTGATTCTAAAAATTGCTAAACTATTCTGCAGTCTCTCCCTTTGTCTGAGACTGTATTTTTTGTAGATTTTGTCTTATTGGAGTAATAACCAAATCGTCAATTTCCCTTGCGATTTCTACGGCCTGTTCCTTTGTAATGTCTAATTTACTTTCCATTTCCGATACTAGGTTTGAAGATTCAATCTCCCCAAAAATAAATCTTGCCAATAGATCCTCTAGTGTTGCTGATTGATCAATATGCAGCTTGTGATTTTTTGTAGTTGTTTGAAGACCTAAGTCATATTCACTGGTGTGAATTGCTTCTTTAAAATCCTGTGGAAGTGCATCAAATTTTTCCGTGTTTCTTTCGATTGAGTTTGCTGTCATTTTATTTTGTTTGTTCTCTGTATGGATCTACTTTGTAATATGTTGACTGAAGGGGCTGTGCTGATGGTTCTTTAAGTTTTGAATCGAGAATTGATTCTTTGGTTGGCATTACTGTTGATGTGGGGTTGGAAGATGGGGTTGTTTGGGTTTGTGTGTTTATGGGCGTTGTTGTTGTTGGTGGTGTTTGAATTGATTCTATGTTGGGGTTTATTGTCTGTTGAGGATATAGTGTTGGTGGTGTTGTTGGGTTTGTGGCGTTGGTGGTGGGGGGTAGGGTGAATACGGGGGTGGATGATGGTGCTGGTGTTGGATTTTCTATCTCCTTTAAAATGTCCTCTGCGGTTTCGTGGGTTTCTGTGGTTGGTGCGTTGGTTGTCGCCGCTACTGCTGTCGGTACTATTTCTTGTTGATGCGTTGGTGTTTGTGTGGTGGATACCTCGGAAGCCCCTTGTAGGTTATTTGGAACAAGAACGGTTCTATCAATCTCCTTAAAAATATATTTTGCTTCCTCCTCGTCTCCGATTGTATTCAAAATAATTTCAAACATCTCCTGTTTTGAGGCAAAACCAAGCGCTGTAACTTGGGTTGCATAATCTACGGTTGAAATAATTTCACTGGATTTAACTGTTTTATAATTAACAATTTGTATAAAAGAATTATCATAGCTTAACAAAAGAATTTTCTTTCGCAATTCCATTGGTAATGTTTCTGTTTTGTTTATAAAATCTTGTTCTGTAAAATTTATCATAATAGTTGTAATTATTTAGGTTTGTTATCCTCTATAGCACCCTTAAGTTTTGCTTGAGCCTCTGCGTCTTGCATTCTTTTTACATTCGATGTTAGTAAACTAACAATTCCATTAAGCTCAGTTTTCTTTCTCATTGAAATGGCGTGTTTTGCTTGTAGGGCAGCAAGCTTTTTGGTATTTTCTTCTAATAACGCAATTTCTGCTGGTATAGTAGATCCAGGACGGTGGGCAGCTATTGCGTTTGAATGAGTATTAATTTCACCTTCAATTGAAGATAAATCACGCGAAAGTTTATTCAGAGGATCTTCAACTTTGTCAATTAGTTTATACATTTCATCCGCTTTCACATCAATTGTTCCGTCGTCGTTTCGGCTAATTTGCCTTCTGTCAGATATAATTGCCTTTATTGCATCCACATCTGCCGCATCAAGGTGCCCGCTGGTTTGTGAGTCCTGCAATACGTTTATAAGGGTTTTTTCAACACCGGTTGTAATTTCCTCCTTTGATTTGCTAATTATAGCTACTGATGGATCATCTTTTGCAGACAAACCTTTATTTATAATTTCCTGCATCGCTAATTGCTTTCCTCTAGATAAACTGTCGGACGTCAGGGTGTTTTCAAGTTTGTTAGGATTAATTCCAAAGTATTTTCGTTGTGCTTGTAGACCAATTTTTTCGTACTTTTTCTTTCTATCTTTAAATTGCTCTTCTGTCTCGTCTGCCCGCATTATTAATTCTCCAGTTCGTGCGTTCTTAATCAAGTCACCTTTTGCTTTATATGACTTTTTGCTATCTTCAAGTCTCGATCTGTAGCTTGAACTTCCTCCAAGTTTAGATTGGGCTAGTTTGTCTAGACCTTGTAGAAGTGTGCCGCCCACTACTGGAATTCGTGCTATTAGACCACTTCTGGATGTTCTATCGGCAATACGACTAATGGGAGAGACCGCTTTACTAATTCCATAGCTCCTCAAACTTTTTCCCCATTTTAACATCGTTGATGAACCCATTGATCCAATTGATGCTGCAGAAGTTATGCAGGCTCCCAACATTATACATAACAATATAAAGAAAAATATTGAATTCATCGCAGATGACCCAGTGGAGGCTCCGTTGTTTGCGAACATTGAAAGTAGGTCTGTAATCTTGTCTGACCGACCCCAAACCATCTTAAGGGTAATAAACATGAGCAACATATAAACGGGAGCAAATAATACAGCACTTGTTAGTCTTTTCCACCAGCTAGCAGATAGTTTTGATGTTTGTGGTAGAACGTTGGCCGCAAACGCTATTGGGGAAGTCATCATAAGTATTATTAAAACAGCTGTTCTTATTAGAAACATTATAGAAGCAGCAAAAAATATAAAAGATAATACTAACACAAACACAGACCCACCTAACCCAACCATTGTCATCGTCCATGGGTTTAAAGCAAAATTTCCAGAGCCAGCAGAACCAGCAGACTGTCTTCCGGCCTCGACTGCTGGATTATTGCTCGCCTGACCTGTTGCGCCAAGCACGGCATCTCCTCCTGTGTTTTTTGCAACACCCCAAACTGTCTGCAGTCCAAGTGCTGTCATTATTCCTGAAGAAAGTTGGTTGTTGGTTGAATTAGAGGCGGCGGTTGAAAGTGCTACTAATCCTCCGCTTACAGCGTTATCGCCAGCTGCTGGTTGTGAAGCTTTGTTGCCTGCATCAAGCATTATTTGCTTGTAAAATGCAAGTGCAGTTATGTTACTTGCATCTATTATTACCTTTGTAAAGAACATGCTGAAGTTAATCAAGACCGCTGCAATTACCAGTTTTCCCAATAGCTTTTTTTGACCATAAGCATCAATTTGTAATATTGTTGATATTGATATAAATACCAATATTAATATAAAAAATAGGTTAATTAGATTTCTAAAAACCTCCCAACTATATTGTATAACAGAAAAACTGTTGACAATGTCCGTCATTGAAAGGCTAAAGGCTAATGTAAAATCAAACAAAGAGGCTGCTACGAATAATACCCAAGATGTCAAATATAAAATGAAGTATGATGCTATTGCGATACAACCGGGTATACTAACTCCGTCTGACCACCTCACACAATAAATTGGCTCGCTGGCTGATGTTTGTGCTGTTTTTTGCTGTTCTGCGACTTTTTCGTCCGCCTCGGAAGAACTAACGGGAAAAAACGAAGCTGTACCTTTTTCTGATTGGCTTTGGAGAAGCTCCCGTTGTGCTGTTATAATTTGTAAATTTAATTGATCTATCCTAGGTTTGTTTTCTGTTGCCGACTGCTTCATTAGTTCCAATTTCTCAGCTTCAAGGGGTAGTATTTTGTCATATAAAATACTCATATCTGCTGCTAAGTCACTTGCACCCTTGGTGTCCCCAATCTTCATCATGTTGTTATAAGCTATTCCAAAGGTGGAATTGTTCTTAGCGCTGACAATTCTACCGTTAGAGTCTTTCACAATTCCAGAAACATCCTCTGTTAAAGATTCCTTTGTTGCACCAGAAATCCAAATCTGACCCAGTACTATGTTATCCAATACCCCAAAATTTATTGCTTTTGCTGGTTTTGTTCCGCTAAATAAAACAAGAACCATCAAAACCCCCACCACGAAGATTTTTTTAGTCGTCTTGTTGCTTATAAATTTCATCAAGCTCATTTATTGACAATTATATATCATATTAAGAAAAAATAATAATTTTTATACACACATTTATTAATTTAATTATGTATCATTATTACTAAACAACTCCCGAAGTTTAACTTCGGGAGTTGTGATTTTTAAAGATCTAGTTATTGTACTTAAATGTTGACCAGTAAGCCGATAGACCTGTTCCTGCCACCCTTCCTGGTTTAGCGCGTGTTGGTGGTCCTGATATAACACCATCTGCTCTCATTAGTACACCCATAATACCAACAGCTACCCTAATGTTTATATAAGGATCTTCTAGATCATCGTATGTTAAGCCTTTTGTACCATAGTCTCCCGGCGTTAAGCTCATTAGTCCAACGGAATATGTGTTACCTGCTCCTATTTGGTCTTCAAGGTATCTCTTTGGTTTTGCCAACCCCCCAGATTCTCTTTGTGCAATTGCTGCCATTATAGATAGATAACCCTGAGGTGTTGGTACTCCCCCTGGAAAGAAAACGGCAGCGTCTCTGACTGGTATGTTCGGAAGACCTACAGCAATTATTTGCTGTAGTGCATAGGCGTTCCAGTCTGGGTTCTTGAAGGTTGCCCCATTTAAAATGTCTTGCATCATTGCACCACCGGTTCCCGTTGTTCCACCTATGCCCGCCGGTCGGCCGGAACCAGCTGGGGAATTAGGTGAGGTCATGGCGTTTCTTGCTATTGTCTCTGCTGAATAATAGTTCGGAACAGCAGTATAATAATCAGACGTTTGAGCTTGAGACGCTTCTTGTCCAGTCACATTCTCCAAAACTTTACTCAAGGCTATTTTAATAAGGTTGTTTACAATGGCGTCAACCATTTGATCAAACTTTTGGGCTGAAACAAGTCTGTTTTTTGGAATATTTAACGTTGAAGACAGGGAGTCCGCAATAAGTGCTCCAGGTGTTACGGTGTCGCATGGGTTTTTGGCACTTTCGGGTTTACTGCTATCTTTACATTTTTTATAACTCAAAAAACCTCTGTTTATTGTTAAATCAAGTGTTGCTGTGTTGTGCTTAATATTAACTCTCTTACTCAATTCTTCCCCGGCACTTATGTAAGAATAATAAATGTTGTTTTGAGGCTTGGTTAAAGCAATCCAGTCTGTTGGGGTTGTGATTGTGTATTTTCCAGACTGCATTGCAACTTGCTGCATTTGACTCAAAGAACACGTGTTTCGTCTTGCGTAGCCCCCAGAATAACTACCCCTTAGTCCTGTTGCTATAACAATTCTAAATGGTCTACAAACATTTATCCCAGTTGTGTTATAGGCCAGCTCTTGTATGAACGACGCAGCCTCTCTGTCTGCTAGTTGTTTGAAAAATTGTTCTGGGTTTCTAATAAACGCTGGGTTTCCTTTGAAACCGGAGTTGGCCCATTGAATTGTTGAATTAACAATATAATCTATTATTGTATTAACAATACAGTACGCTATACCATCCCAACTTATACCCGTTTGAACTCCAAAAAGGAACATTCCAGTTTGGGCGTTTGTCTGTGCCTCGATGTTTCTACCACTTTGGGTATTAACAAGTGTGGTCGGCACATTCATTACAGTTTCAGTGGTACCAGACATGACTGCTGAGCCAATTTTACCCACAGCGGTCGAAATTGCGCTGGTTAATAGTTTTGACAAAAGTTGGCCAGCAACACATCCACTCATACTTTGCGCTGGTGCATTTTGTGTAGGCGCTGCTGTAGCCCCAGTGTTACTCTTGTTGGCCACAGCATTACTTGCTCCACTCTCATCAACTAATATGGCTTTTGGAATGTTTTCATTCGAATTTGACGCACCGTTGTTTGTGCCTGTTTTAAAGCTTGATATGTCAACAGGGTCGTCCCAATTGGATCCGTTATTAAAACTTCCTGAAGTATCTATATATGGAGTTGGAGCTGTTTCCCCGGGGGCGGCAGGTGTAACTCTTCCATATACTGGTGGGTTCTGAACTGTCCCCGGCATATTGGGGTCAGTTTGAGCTGATGTTGTTTCTATATTATAGAATAAAGCCAATAGTGCTATATTAAGTACGAAAAGAAATGATGCGCTGAATCTTAAAAAAGTTGCTTTTGTAATTTTTCTATTGTTCATGGTTTGTTAATTTGAATTCCAGATTACTCCAACCTCATTGTTGCCAAATATTATATCATTATTTTTAAAATACTTACTAATGTTTATAAACATTTGGTCATTATCAGCAATGGCTTCTTTTGATGACTTTACTCCAAGTAGTGATTTTACAGGGTCTTGGCTTTGAATGTTTATTAATCTAAAAGAATCAGCAATAATTTGATAATTATTTACAATAGCGAGGTGGGAACTGGATATTTGGGGAGGGACTTTAATTTTTAACAATTCCTTGCTTATGTTTTCATATATAGATGCAATTTCTGAAAGGCTGTTTGAGTATTTTTGCTGATTGTTTGCAATAATTCTCATGTTTCTCATATAAATCTCTGCAAAATTGTTTCCATATAATCTTATCTCCTCCAGACTCGAGCCTGCTGTGAATGCTATGCTATTTATTCCATACTTTGATCTTGGTAAGTCACTCGATGAAAGTTGTCCTATCGCATTATTAGCAATATCGCCAACGTTTAAGTCGCTATTTCCAGCCTCTTGGTTTACATAGTCAGAATAGACCTGTTTTGCAAGTCTTGATGTTGCGTTGTCCTTGTCTGTAATTGTAAAAGGATCTTCCTCTGTTGACGTTCCGGCGGCTAGCTCAGAGCTGTCTATTGCGGATAATATTTTTGTTATGGTTGGGTCTTCTTTTTCGCCTGTTATATTAAAAAAACCAGCCGCCCTTTTTTGTTTTATCTCATCTTGCTTACTTCTATAGTCTGCAACTTTATAGGAGACAACTCCCGCGATAATCGAAATACAGATTGCACCGAGTATTAAAACTTTGTTATGAGAATTATTATTAGAACTTGAATTTTTCACAATTAAAGTATATCAACAGATGATAATTTTTTCCACTCCTCGAGCGTTAATGTTTCTGCTCTTGCATCACCCTTAATGTTGAACTCCTCTAATATTTTTTCAGGCGCGCTAAATATTTCCTCTTCCTTTAAATTTCCCTTTAATAATTTTCTTTTATGGGCAAAACCTGCGTGTAAAATATCAAAAAATCTTTGCTCTATTTTGGAATCATTATTAAAATTATCTTTAGAAATTTTATCAATCAAAAGTATAGCAGAGTCTACCTTTGGCGACGGAACAAATGCACCTCTCGGAACCTTGTCAATAATCTTAGGTGTACCTATTGCCTTAACAGCGATAGATAAAATACTTTCTTTTTTGTCTCGGGAAACTATCCTTTCAGCCACTTCTTTTTGCACAAGCACCACAGCTTTTTCTGGATATAAATCTCCTCCAATAATATTTCTTATAATCGCTCCTGTAATATAATATGGAATGTTTGCAATTAAACTATATTGTCCCTTCTTTAGACCAAGAGATTTTAAATCAACTTTTAATATATCCTCATGAACAATTTCAATTTTTCCTGATACGATCTCTTGCTCAAACTTTTCTTGAAGTATTGGAATCAGTCTATTATCCATTTCCACTAATATTATTTTTTTAGCAGAGGTTTTAACTAGGCGCTCTGTTAGAGAACCCATTCCAGGGCCAATTTCAAGAACTATTTTATTGTTTAAATCACCAGCCCCTTCAATTATCTGATTTAACGCTTTCTGAGACTTTAAAAAATTTTGACCAAGAGATTTTTTTGCAAAGACAGAATCTTTCTCTCTTGCGCCAGATTCCTGGTTTTCAGGAATATTATCGTGGTCATTTTTATTTTTTAAATATTTTTTTCTCATTATATTTTTTTTATTTTTTAAAA
>CAIZVZ010000006.1 GCA_903936565.1 uncultured bacterium
AAATTTGGATGACAAAAGCAAGGGAGTTGATTTTATTATAAAGGCAGCTAAGTTATTAAAAAATAAAGATTATATTTTTTTGGGACTTGGGGATGGTAAGATACAAGGAATAGAAAATATCAAAACGACTGGATATATATATGACAAAAAAGATTTATCAGAATTTTATGCACTTAGTGATATTTTTTGTTTTACCTCATCAGCAGAAACTTTTTTATTGTCTGCAGCTGAGGCTCTTTCTTGTGCCGTACCGGTATGTGGATTCGAGATACCGGTTGTTAAAGAACTCGTCAATAGTCGAGTTGGAATACTAACAACAAACAATAGTCACGTGCTTTCAGAGGCAATAGAAAATTTAGCAACAGATAAAGCGACAAGGGAGTCAATGGGTCTATATGGGAGAAAATTAATTATGGAAAATTATTCCAAAAATATTTTCTTAAATAACTACAAAAATTTATATAATCAAACACTCAAATGATCAACACGAGCGCTCAAAACACAGTTAAAAACTCTGTTTATAATTTCATAGGCTTTCTACTGCCAATAATAGTGATTATATTTGTGACACCAATAATCATATCGAAATGGGGCGTGAAAGATTATGGTGTTTATATTTTTTTAAGTACAATTACAATTTTTTTAGGACTACTAGACCTTGGTGTTAGCGTGGCAACAAGTAAACATATAATAGAACATTGGTCGACCAACAATAACGTTAAACTTAAAAGACTAATTTACTCAATGAATTCAGTTTATTTAATAATGGCTTTTGCCTATTTAACAATATGTACCGCAATTGGTCTTGCGATTGATTTCTTTTTCACAGACAGAGTGGGCCTTGGAACAAATAACTATTTATTAATATTTTTCATAGTCGGGGCTACCGCTTTTTTTGCTGCTATATTTGCTAATTTTTTAAATATTCTATCTACCATACAAAGATACGATTTACAATTAAAAATTAGCATGACTTTTATGGTTCTATCGAATTTTGGAATGCTAATACTTGTATTAATGGGTTACGGTTTGATTACTGTGTTATTGTTTCAATTAATACTAATAATCTTGAATGGTTTTACTTGCTTAATCATTGTAAAGAAAGTTTTTCCTGTTATGAAATTCAAATATGAATGGGATAAAGTTGAAATATCGAAGAACTACAAGTTTGGAGTATCTGTAGCTTTCAATGATCTAGCCAGCTCATCACTCGTGCATTTTGATAAATTATTAATACCTTTTTTTCTAGGTAATGCCCAATTGACCTACTACAGTGTACCGGGCAGCGTAGCGACAAAAGTTTCTAGTATTTCGGGAACTTTTTCCTCACTACTCTTCCCTATTACCGTAAACTTACATGCATTAAAAAATATAGAGAAAATTAAAAGAGTTTACATAAGATCAGTCAGACTGATTACAATTTTATCAGCGTCCATATCTCTCTCTATAATTTTTACAGCGGATAAGATACTGTTTTATTGGCTTAACGCAGACTTTGCCGAAAAATCTCTAATCTCCTTAATACTATTAGTTTTAACTAATTTCATCTTAGCTTTATTTAGCCCCTTATCCAATTTACTGAAAGCGATGAACAAGATGAAATTTTTAACAGCGGGTTCATTTGCAATGGCATTCATAAACATAGTAACATTATTAATTTTTCTGCCGAAATATGGCATCAACGGTGCCGCTTTATCATATTTAATTTCTGTTTTATTCATTTTTTTCATGTTTAGTTATGCAGAAAGAAAATACTTTCACATACATAGCAATGTTCATTCAAAACTAATTATAAAAATATTAGTAACAACAATACCGTTCTTTTTTATAGTTAAATTATTATTATACCCCTTAATAACAAGCTTTTTCACATTAGCCCTAATTGGTCCGACATGCATATTGATTTATATATTTCTTTACAAGATATTTGGTTTTTTTGAAAATGAAGATTGGGCTGATTTTAAGATTGTAGTTTTTAAAATATTATCAAAATTTAGATTCATAAATAAAAAAAATGTATAAAAAATACTTTTGCACCTTTGCTGACTCGAGAATGAAAAAATCGCTTGACAGAATCGAGGGACAAGCGATGAAATTAAATTTTTTCGATGATATTTTTATTAACGATGAAAATAATTTAGATCATGATTTTCGAGAATTCTTCAAAAATAAACTAGTAAAAGGTACTCGTGGATATGGTTATTGGGTTTGGAAACCTCAAATAATCTTACAGGCACTCAAAAAAATGCAAGACGGTGACGTATTACTTTACGCAGATGTGGGATGCCACATCAACAGTAGTGGATTAGATCGCATGAAGTATTACTTTGACAGAGCAAAAAAGACAGAAAAGGGCTTATTTGTTTTTCAAGAAGAAAAGAGGTCCGAGGATACCAACCTAGAATATTATCAGGGAAATCTTGAAAGTAGTTTTACTAAAGGAGACTTATTTGATTATTTTGGTGTACGTGATAACCAAATGATATACAACACCGGCCAAATCGCAGCGACATGTTTTTTTATTGTTAAAAGTGAACAGTCTATCAAGATTATTAATGAATGGTTACATGTTTTCAAATCTAATTTTTCACTAGCAGATGGCTCACCATCAAAATCAATGAATTTCGAGGATTATCGAGAACATAGACATGACCAAAGTATATTTTCAATACTATGTAAAATAAATGATATCGAAACAATATCGAGTTACGAGATATGGCAGCGCGATTGGAGAAAACTTAAAAATTATGCTATCCTAGCAAAAAGAGATAAGGACTTAAATCTCTTTTGGCGAGTTGAAAGGAAATTGCGAAACTTGATTCAACGGAATTAACATAATCGTCCTAATATAAAAGAAGCAAACAATATCATGAGCATAATATGGCAATCAAATACAAATAAGAGATCTGAAAATTTCGAAAAAGTTAAATCTTTCTTAAAAGAAAGGAGGATTGAAAATCCAAATTATAAGGTTTTAGACGCAGGAGGAGCTGGTAATCCATGGGCTGCGGAATATACAAATGCCTATCTCGATATACAAGATGTGCCTGGTAAAAGAGTTATCGTTGGCGATATTCAATCACATGAAGTTTGGGAGAAAATTAGTAAAGAAAATTTCGATTTTATAATTTGTACACACACCCTAGAAGACATAAAGAATCCTGGTTTTGTAATTGAAAATATTATCAAAAATTGTAAAGAGGGTTTTATCGCTGTTCCAAGTAAGCATACAGAAATGAGCCACGTTGAATCTTTAAAATACCTAGGATATTGTCATCATCAATACGTTTTTGCAATGCAAGATGATATCTTTTTAGGATTGAGAAAATTTGTATTGATGCAACATTTTATTAAATTTACAAACTTACTACCTGGAATGGAACTATTTTCAAAAATAATAAGAAAAATTACCAAAAGACCATATCTCCTGTATCCAAATAGTAGTAAATTACCCTGGGTAAATAAATCAATTAACACACACGAGTACGAACTAGCATTTTTATGGAAAGATAGTTTTAGTTTTAAATATTTAAATGATGATTTTTTATCTAGTCAAGATAAGTATTTAAATATAATTAAAAATGATCTAGGTAAAGGTATATAGACAACTTTATACACCTCAAGTTATTGCCCTAATAAACACAATCAACACTAATTTAAAAAATATGCAAAATGAATTTTCAGAATTGTCGTTTATGGATTCTTTCTTAAATTATACAGATAAATATAGCAGCAACCGATTCTACCACTTCATAAAAGCTTCAGTTGTAAAGAAATTCATAGAACGAAATGCGGGGCATGCAAAGATTTTTTTGGATGCGGGAGCTGGCCGTGGACCCTACACCAATATCGCACAAAATAAATATAGTAAAATATTTTGTTTTGAATACGATCAAAATGAATTGGATTGTGCAATCAAAAATATTGAGAATACGAATGAGACAATACAATTTAAAAAAGTAGACATCACCGATATCCCACTAGAAAGTAATACTGTGGATGTAGCCGTTTGCTCAGAGGTACTAGAGCATATACTTGATTATAATAAGGCCATGAGTGAACTTTACAGAGTAATGAAACCAGGGAGCACTCTTCTTTTTTCCATGCCAAACGGAAACAGTATGCTTTATGGTTTATCAAAAATTAGAAACAGAAGAATATTAGCAAAATTAGATGAGACAAAGGAGCAAAACAAATCATGGGAACAAATGAGGCATTTTTCTTTTACACACAAAAAAATAGACAAGATAGCGACTGATGCAGGCTTCAGAATTGAAGGGCGTCATGGTGCGCATGTAATTAGATTACCTCATAAGTTGAGATCTAAACTTATGAGCGATTTTCCAAATCTATTTTCAGGATATATTAAGCTAAACAATATTTTAGGTAATACTATACCATATTTTGGCTCCTTTTACTTTATTACACTGCGAAAATAAGTAAATTAGTTTTTTATGTTTAGTCAAACATATTACTCTGATTTTGTAACTTTATTTATCTATCACGTGTGATATACTACCTTCTAAAATAATAATTATAAGATGCAACAAAATATCAACAAAGAACAAAAGAATATGGATTTTGATCACTTGGGAATACAACGGGGGGACTCTATTAAACTTAAAATAACCAATTTTTCTGAAACAAAAAAAGACAGCTTTCCTTTAGAAATATTTAGAAGAATACTTAATGTTGCATTATATACACCAAGGTATTTTGTTAGAAAAAATCGTAAAGAATATATAAATAATTTTTACAATAATCACAAAGAAAACATAGATGATATACTAAAAATAGTTAGTGATGATATATCCAGAGATGTAATTAAAACTCAAATTAATTTCATTAGAAATTATGATTACTCTGGACACCTTAATTACTTAAAAAATAACAATCTACTTGAAAAACATACTTCGTTAGTAAATCATGATGAATATTTTCCGGAGGGCATAATAAAACTAACAGAAGATGAAAAGTTCGTCGATGGAGGGGGCTTTAACGGTGACACCGTCAGGGAATTTGTCAAAAGATCCAATAACAAATTTGATCACATATTCAGCTTTGAGCCTGACAAGAATAATTATAACGATTTACTTGCAGAAGTTAAAAGCTTAGACTTAAAAGAAAATAAAGTAACTTGCTATTCAAAAGGTCTCTATTCAACAAACAAAAAGCTTTCTTTTATCCAGAAAGGAATAGGTTCTTCAATCTCTGAAAACGGAAACGAGTCTATTGAGGTTGTAAGTCTTGATTCTTTTTTAAGTGAAAGTGAAAAGAATAAAATCACTTACATTAAATTAGATGTTGAAGGAGCAGAGCTGGAAGCGCTAAAAGGTATGATTAAAACGATAATTCAAAATAAGCCTAAACTAGCCATATGTGTGTATCACCAGATGAAGGATTTTTGGGAAATACCTTATTTTATAGAGTCTCTCAATCTCGGATACAAGATATATTTCAGACAACATTGTTTAGGTAGGACTGATACAATATGCTACGCTGTATAAATAGAATAGATATAATTTAAAAAATATAATACAAAAATAAAGATGTCTTACAAAAACCCAGATTTTGTTGAAAAGAACGTTCATCACAGAAAAAACACACTGGATGAGAGGATGATTTTTGCAACCAAATTACTAGAGGAAGCACCATTAGATAAAATAAAAAACGTTCTTGACATAGGCATGGGTAGAGGTGAATTTGCTTCATGGTTTTCCAAAAAGGGCATGATGGTTACTGGTACTGGTATAAACATGAGTTCTTATGATCTAGATGAAGATATTTTAAATGACAAAAATATTAATACGGTCGAGTGTGATGTAGAAAAGATGCCATTTGAAGATGAAACATTTGATGCGGTACTAGCGAGTCATATATTGGAACATTGCTTCAATTTAGGTATGGCATTAAAGGAAATCAGAAGGGTTTTAAAGAAAGATGGATATCTATTTGTTTTCTTACCAGAATACGTTACAACAATATCAGTCTCGCATCTAACCACAGGCTGGAATGTTGGACAACTATTAGTTACCCTCCTACTCAATGGTTTCAACGTAAGGACTGGAAAATTTTTACACAAAGAACATCAGGTATGTGCTTTTGTACAAAGAAGTGACACCCCATTACCTCCACTTAGAGGTGATAGTGGCGATACTCATATTTTGTATAAAGCAGGTTTTTTCCCCGAGCAACTTAAGTTTGCAGATAGAAATTTTGAGTCATTTGAGGGTTACCTAACGTCTCTTAATTGGGATACTGATGTAAAGCAGAAGATCTATCATACAAAAAAACAAAAGATTTTAATTTTTATATCCAAATTAATTCCAAAAAAGATACTTAGAACAATTGTATTTTATTTGCGCATTGCATATTCAACCCTAAACGATTACTGGTTTGTTACAAAATAATATATTATATACAGCTAATTTAAAATATATGATCATAACAAGAAGCCCATTAAGAATAACCCTAGGTGGTGGTGGAACCGACCTTGAATCATACTACAGCAAACATGGTGGTTTTTTAATATCTGCAGCGATAGATAAATATGTCTACATAACAGTAAACAAGCCATTTATTCCTGAATTTTTTCTAAAGTACTCTAGGATTGAGAACACTAAAGACATAGACTCAATCGAACACCCTATTATCAGAGAGTCATTAAAAGAAATTAATCCAAATATAAAGCAACTAGAGATAACAAGTATCGCCAATATCCCAGCTGGGACAGGTCTTGGATCATCTGGAAGTTTTACAACAGCCCTACTGAAGGCCTTAAATCATTATGAAAATAATATTCTTAGTCAATCAGAATTAGCGGAACAGGCTTGCAAAATCGAAATTGAGAAACTAAAGGAACCAATTGGCAAACAAGATCAATACATCGCTGCCCATGGTGGAATTACTTGTTTTGAATTTTGTAAAAATGGTGAAGTCAAAGTATCCCCTCTCAAAATCAGCAAAGAAACTTTACATGATCTAGAAGACAATCTATTATTATTTTTTACTGGATACTCCAGATCAGCATCGGCAATTCTTAAGGATCAAAATGATAAAAGCAAAAGCAGTGATGAAGACATGATATCTAATTTGCATTTTGTAAAAGAATTGGGATTAAAAAGCAAAGAAGCATTAGAGAATGGAGATTTAAAAAAGTTTGGAGAGCTAATGAATGTACACTGGGAACATAAAAAGAAACGTTCAGGAAACATGTCAAACCCTAAAATAGACGAGTGGTACAACCTTGCATTACAAAACGGCGCTATTGGTGGTAAATTAATAGGCGCAGGTGGAGGTGGGTTTTTAATGTTCTACACTGAAGAGAAGTCGAAACTACGTAAGGCTCTAACTGAAGCGGGTTTAGATGAGGTAAGATTCAAATTTGACTTTGAAGGCACAAAAATAATAGTATAGGAAACATAATGATTACCGATCTAGTTTTATTATCTGGAGGCCTAGCGACTAGACTTCGACCAATAAGTCACTCTATTCCAAAATCTTTGATAGACATAAATGGAACGCCTTTTATAGAATATCAGCTAAAATTACTAAAGGAGCAAGGAATTGAGAACATCGTAATCTGTGTTGGTTATTTAGGAGAGCAGATTGAAGACCTAATTGGAGATGGTAATAAATTTGGGTTAAACATAAGATATTCCTACGATGGGGACAGGTTATTGGGTACAGCTGGAGCAATCAAAAAGGCACTCCCCTATCTCCCAGAAACTTTTTTTATAATGTATGGTGATTCATACTTGCCAATTAATTTTGAAGAGGTTTCAAAATTATTCACAACAAGCGATAAACCAGCCCTCATGACTGTTATTAAAAACGACAACCAATGGGACAAAAGTAATGTGATTTTCTCAGAAAACAATGTAATAAAATATGACAAAGTCAATATTGTACCAGAGATGAATTTCATAGATTATGGACTAGGCATTGTAACCAAAACATGCTTTAATTGTGTTGGGGATGGCGAAGTATATGACTTAGCCAATATCTATAGAGACCTAGCTGAAGGTGGCAAGTTACTCGGATTTGAAACCGAGCAAAGATTTTATGAAGTAGGCTCTTTTGACGGAATTGAGGAGTTTAAAAAAATAATCACTAAAAAATGAATTCAGAATTTTCACAAGAAGAAAAACAATTTAAAAACTCGGATGAAGAGATAGCTTTTTTACGTGAGCGTATTGCTTCTATCGAAAAGAGCTATGTAGACAACACTGATTACATCAATTCATACCTGCAGGCGGTAGAGCAAATCAGTAAAACAGTAGATAAGGTTGCTATAGAAAAAGCAGTCAAATTGATTTTAGATGTAAGAAATAAAGGAGGAAGACTTTTTATCCTTGGTGTTGGAGGAAGTGCTGGAAACGCTGGACATGCTGTAAACGACTTCAGAAAACTAGTCGGGATTGAAGCTTACGCTCCAACAGATAATGTATCTGAACTAACTGCGCGAACCAATGATGATGGATGGGATTCAGTTTTCGTGAACTGGCTAAGAGGAAGTAGATTAAATTCAAAAGATTGTATCTTTGTAATCTCTGTTGGTGGGGGTAACGAAGAAAAAAATATTAGTGCAAACATTGTAACTGCGCTGAGACATGCAAAGGAGGTTGGGTCTAAGATTTTCGGTATAGTAGGTAGAGATGGCGGATATACCGCAAAAGTTGCTGATGTCGCAATCATAATACCAACCATAAACCCAGAAATGGTAACACCACTCACTGAATCATTCCATGCCGTAATTTGGCACCTAATGGTCTCCAACCCTCTTTTAAAGGTTCAAGAAGCAAAGTGGGAATCAACTAAATAAATGAATAAGGCTGTTTTTTTCGATAGAGATGGGGTAATTAACCAATTAGTATTTAATCCAAAAACAGATGAATACGAATCTCCCCACTACCCTAAAGATTTCGAATTAATACCAGGGTCCATTGACATAATCAAGGAAATTTATAATCAAGGCTACTATATTTTTGTAATATCAAATCAACCAAGTTTTGCAAAAGGAAAGACGACACTAGAGAATATCAAGGAAATACAAGAAATACTTAAAGAGAAAATGGAGGATTGCGGCATTGCAATTAAGGAGTATTATTATTGTTATCATCATCCAAATGGTATTGTCCCAGAATATTCTGGAATATGTGAATGTCGTAAGCCAAAACCATTTTTTATACAAAAAGCCATACAGGATTATGATTTGGATATTACAAATTCGTGGATAGTCGGAGATCAAGATAGCGATATTGAATGCGGGAAAAATGCTAAAATCAAGACCATACTAGTACAAAATGAACATTCTGCCAAAAAAAGAGGTCTTAGTTCACCTGATTACAAAGTAAGTGATTTATCTGAGATTATTAACTTAATATTAAAATAAAATGAAAGAAATAAAAGATTTAAATGTCAAAATTTTTGCAGACGGGGCGGATAAAGCTGGAATGCTGGAGATGTATGAAAAGGATTATATTAAAGGACTTACTACAAACCCTACATTAATGAAGAAAGCAGGGATTACCGATTACTGTGCATTTGCTAAAGACATATTGGCAACCATTAAGGATAAATCCATCTCCTTTGAAGTTTTTTCTGATGATTTTGAAGAAATGGAAAGACAGGCACTAGAGATAGCTAGCTGGGGTGAAAATGTTTATGTAAAAATACCAATCACAAACACAAAGCAAGAAGTTTGCTACCCATTGATTAAACGCCTGTCTGATAAAGGTGTCAAGCTTAATGTAACAGCCATGATGACCCTAGATCAAGTACAAAACGTGGTTAAATCACTAAATCCAGAGGTACCAAGTTATGTATCGGTATTTGCCGGCAGAATAGCTGATACAGGATATGATCCCCTACCCTTAATGAAGGAGGCAGTTAACATATTAAAATCAAACCCCAAGGCAGAATTAATTTGGGCAAGTCCAAGGGAATTACTAAATATATTTCAAGCAGATGAAATAGGCTGCCAAATAATAACTGTCACAAATGATATTTTGAAGAAATTATCATTGGTAGGATACAATCTTGACCAATACTCACTTGATACAGTTAAGATGTTTTATAATGACGCACAAAGTGCAGGTTTTAATATATAATAATATCATTATGCAAAATATATTAGTTACTGGTGGAGCTGGTTTTATTGGCAACCACTTATGCGAAGAGCTTCTAAAACTTGGCCACAAGGTCTTGGTGTACGACAACTTATCATTGGGAACAAATAGAAACATCGCCCGATTTAAAAAAGATGTCAACTTCTCTTTTATAAAAGGAGAGCTATTAAACTCTGATGAATTTGAAAATATCTTTGTTTTAAATAAATTTGATATGATTTTTCATCTAGCTGCAAACTCAGATATTGCAAGTAGCAGCAAATCACCACAAGTGGATTTACTTAATACATTTAATACAACAATCGCAGTCCTAGAAAAAGCGAGAATACATAATATCAAAAAAATATTTTTCTGCTCTACAGGTGCAATTTATGGTGATACAAATTTGGCAGTAAACGAAAACTCTGGACCGTTAATACCGATCTCACACTACGGCGCAGCCAAGCTGGCCTCTGAAGGATATCTTAGTGCATATTCCCACAACTATGGAATTCAAGTCTGGATCGCAAGATTCCCAAATGTAGTCGGTGAATATGCCACACATGGAGCAATATATGATTTTATTAGAAAGCTTAAGAATAACCCTACAGAACTAGAGGTACTAGGAAACGGCCAGCAAATCAAACCATATATATACGTTAAGGAACTTGTAAATGCGATATTATTCATATGGAATAATTCAAACGATGAATTTAATGTTTACAACATTGGAGTAGATAGCAGAACAAGAGTATCTGAAATTGCTGAGATGGTCGTATCATCAATGAATTTGAACTCACCAATTAAGTACGGAGAAAGCAATAGAGGTTGGGTTGGGGATGTGTCAGAGTTCAAATACGATGCTGCAAAATTAAAGGCACTCGGATGGTCTCCGTCGCTATCTTCAAACGAAGCAGTCAAAAAAGCTATCGAAGAAATACTTATTGAACAAAATACTCCAGAATTACAATAGAAATCGACAATGAACAAAAAAATAAAAATTGCATTTATTAAATTTGGGGGATTATCTGCAGGCGGAACTGAAAAGTTTCTTCAAGTTTTAGCGGTAAATCTACCAACCGAATATTTTACAGTTGATTATTTTTATTGCGATTCAGCACCATACATTGGAAGTAATTATAAACACCTCGACACAGACCCAGAACGTGTGCAATTCATGGAAAAAAGTGAGGTTAACTTAATTAAATTTAATATTGACGCAAAGGATATTAACTCTCCTACCCACGATTGGGTAGGTACAGATTTTTGGAAAAAGTTTGATGAAAATAATTACGACATAATTCAAACTGGCAGAGGTGGCTACCCAGAATACCCTTTTACAAAGATCAAAAGGACTCCAATAGTGGACTCGTTACATCTATTGGCAGGAATTGATAATCAATACAATATATCCAGAGTATTGCACATTTCAAAATGGTCAGCAGACCAATGGGTCAAAAAGGGTGGAGATGCAAGTAGGGTTGAAGTCATATCAACTTTCCTTGATATACCCAAAAAACAATACCTAGGTCTACGAGAAAAATTAGATATTAATAATAAATTCATCTTTGGTTTTCACCAAAGGAAAGATGACTGGATTTACTCCCCTATTCCACTTGATGCATATAAAAAAATTGAAAGTGAAAACACAGTATTTTTAATGTTGAACGGAAGTGATTTGTATAAAAAGCAAGCAAATGATTTAAATATCAAAAATATTATATTTTTGCCGTACGCTGAAACTCAAGATGATATATATGATTTTGTATCAACATTGGATGTATTTTCACACGGTAGAAAAGACGGCGAAGTGAATTCGGCTGCAATTGCCGAAGCAATGTATTTCGGACTACCAATAGTAAGCCATTCGTCATCTTATGCAAATGGCCACATAGAATGTATAGGTGAGGGAGGAAGGGTACTTGATAACACCGAGGACTACGCCGTCGAACTTAAAAAGCTGATGGAGGATAAAGAATATTATAAATTCCGTTCTTCAGAAGCCAAGAAGAGATTTAGTGAAATGTACGAGTTAAAAAATCAAATAGCTAAGATTGTTAATATATACAAAGACGTCATACAAAACCCCTTCCCTAACAAGCTCCGAAGGCTATATTTTGACCTAGTAAATCGAATCAAGAAAATGCTGTATAATAGATACACATTACTAACATACAGAAAGCTGAAGAAGATATTGAAGAAGTAACTAAAATGAATAAACCAAAAGTAACATGTCTAATGCCGGTCAAGAATGAGGCTGATGTACTGCCTATTACTTTAAACGTAATATCAAAATATTGTGACACGATAATTATCTCAGATCAGATGTCAACCGACGGCTCAAGGGAGATATATAAAAAATTTCCAAAGGTAATAGTTATCGACAACCCCAGAGAAGGACACTCCAACCAAGTTAGATGGGATCTACTAAAGACAGCTAGACAATTTGGTGATAACAACTTGATAATATCTCTAGATGCCGATGAATATATACCACCAAAACTATTTAAAAAGTTTTTGGATGAAACTGATTTTAAAGTTGGAGATAGTTTCAGATTTCCATGGATACAACTTTGGAAATCTGCTGCGTATTACAATGACACTGGCGTTTGGTACAGAAACTACCAAAGAGCCGCTTGGCTAGATGATGGTGTAACAAATTATGGAGAGGAAATTATAATAAACGACCATGTAGCCAGGGTACCACCCACTTTTCTAGATAATTGCAAAAAGATAGATGGCCTACCAATTATTCACCTGCAATGGCTATCTTGGAATAAAACTCAATTCAAGCAAATATTATATCGTTGCACTGAATTAGTTAAAAAGCCAAACGATTACATATCGATAAATTCTGCGTATTCGCACTCTTTAGATTGTGATATCTCGAAACTATCCAAAGTAAAACCAGAGTGGATAGAAGGAATTGATTCAATAAAAACAGCGGAGGATTTAAAGCCTACCTGGCATCTGCAAGAAATCAAAAAATTATTCGATGAGCACGGTATATTATACTTTGAACCATTACAAATTTGGCATATAAAAGAATTAGAGGATGAATTTATTAAACAAATAGGAAGAAAGCCTATATCAATTCAAGAAAATTCTATTACAAAAAACCTTAAGAAAGTTAAGCGGTATCTAATTAAACTTATACATTACTAAGATGTTATCTATAATCACCCCCAATTTAAATAATGGTAAATATCTTGAAGACAATATCAAGTCGGTCATGTTACTCAATATCCCCTTTGAACATATTATTGTTGACGGTGGATCAAATGATAATTCGATAGATATAATATCAAAATATCCTCACGTTAAATTATTAAAACAGACTGAGAAGACAGGAATGTATGGGGCAATTCATCAAGGTTTTTTGGAGGCGTCTGGAGTTCTAATAACATGGGTAAATTCAGATGACAGAGTAATTAAAGACGGTTTTGAGAATATGTACTCGGAGGCTGCCAGATTAAATATCGATTTTATTTATTCTGATGGAAAATATTTCTTTACAAAGGATAATCATACTGAATTTGGAAAAGGTAGAAGATTTGGAAAATTATTCCTAAAACACGGCTGCATCCCCGCAATACAACCAAGCATTATTTTTTCCAAGAAGATTTATAACTTAGTTGGAGGATTGCAATATAATAAATTTAAAATATGTGGAGACTTAGATTTATTTGTCAGAATAGCTAATAGACAGGAAGCTAAATTTAAATACGTACCAATTTCTTCAACATTTTTTATGAAACGAGGAGATTCCCTTGGTGACTTAAATAACGACTTATATCTTAAGGAAATGAGAGACAATAAACTGCCCACCCCAAATCTATTAATTCGCACCCTATTCTTTATCTGTAAATACATATAATATACTCATATGGATGCAAGATTCAAAACTCCGATTTTATTTATAATTTTTAATCGCCCTGATGTGACAACTAAGGTTTTTAATGAGATTAAGAAAATTAGGCCTTCAAAATTATATGTTGTTGCGGATGGGCCAAGGACAAATAAGGATTTGGAAGACCGTAAGTGTGAAGATACAAGAAGAATAATTGATTTGATTGATTGGGATTGCGAAGTATTTAAAAACTATTCAGACACAAACTTAGGTTGCAAAAAAAGAGTGTCATCTGGAATAAATTGGTTTTTTGAAAATGTAGAAGAAGGTATTATTCTAGAAGACGATTGCCTACCCAACGAATCATTCTTCAAATTCTGTGAGGAAATGCTGGTGAAATACAGAAATGAAGAAAGAATCGGAATGATTAGCGGAAACAACTTTCAATTCGGAAAAGTAAAAAAAGAATATAGTTATTACTTTTCTAGATACTCTCACATTTGGGGTTGGGCTACTTGGCGCCGAGCCTGGAACAAATATAATGTTAACATAGACTCGTGGCCTGAAATTAAAAAAGAAGGAAAATTAAAGAAAACATTCAGCAACATACAGGATGTCTATTATTGGTCATCAATCTTTGACGATGTATACAACAACAAAATTGATACCTGGGATTATCAATGGACATTTACTTGTTTGATCAATAACTATTTATCCGTAATGCCGTCAGTAAATCTAATTACAAATATAGGATTCAGTCAAAGTGACTCAACACATACACGGAGGATTAGTAAATTTAGCAACATGAAATCAGTCAATCTCGACTTCCCTCTTGCGGAACCACCGACAATTGAAAGAAGCGTAGAATCTGATAAGATAACACAGAGAGACAATTACCCGTTCTGGAGATTTTTCATCGGAAAGATCATAAAGAGACTCATCAATAAATATAATAAATGATATGCTAGACTTTTCACAAATTTCGAATAAAACAATTATAGGCACAACACTCAGATTTCCCCTGAAGCTAATTCCGAAAAATACAATCTTGCCTATTTTTCAAGGAGTATTGAAGGGCCTAAAATGGATAAAAGGTTCAGGGGTTAATACCTATTGGATTGGAACATATGAAAAGGAACAACAGATTTTATTTGCCAGCAAGATTAAAGAGGGTGATGTTGTATTTGACATCGGTGCTAACGTAGGATTTTACTCTTTAATAGCGTCGAAATTAACTGGCTCAACTGGTAAAGTTTACGCCTTTGAACCAGCACCAAAAAATTTGAATTATCTTAAAAGACACATTGAGATTAATAAATGCATAAACTCAACAGTAGTTTCAGGGGCGGTATCGAACAAAAAGGATCTCATGTATTTTGACGACGGCGATCATGCGGCGACAGGCTCACTGTCAAAAAAGCATGGGGCATTATTGGTACCAACCTTTGATTTGGATAGCCTGGTGGATGATAAAATTATAACACCTCCAAATCTAATGAAGGTGGATGTCGAAGGAGCTGAATTTGATGTATTAACAGGAGGACAAAGAATGTTGGAAAAATATCACCCTATCATTTTCTTAGCCACACACAATGCAAAAGTACACAAGGAATGTTTAAATTTATTACGCTCATTGAATTATAAACTGGAATCCATCAGCGAACTAAGCCTAGACGATACAGACGCTGTATTGGCCACATATCAATAGCATGCCTCACCTTACTCTTATTACACCAACATACAACTCAGCAAAAACCCTATCTGACACAATAGAGAGTATTTTGGAACAGATTAGAAATTATCCAACACTGGCAGATAATTTGGACTATATAATAATGGACGGAGGTTCAACTGACAAAACAATCGAGATTGTTCAGAGATACCAAAATACTAATAATCTGAATATTAAATTGATTTCGGAGCCAGACAAGGGAATTTATGATGCGATGAATAAAGCAATCCTCCTTGCAATTAAGACTGAGACAAACGCGACATCAACTACAAAAGGCGCAAACAACGACATTGTAGGAATAATAAATTCGGACGATTTTTATCACGATCCAATGGTGCTACAGAAAGTCATTGAAACCTTTGAATCAGACCCGATGATTGATGCGGTATACGGAGACCTGATGTATGTTCAGAATGATGATATCACTAAGCAGACTCGATACTGGCAAGCAGGAGAATACAAAGAAGAGAATCTTAATTGGGGTTGGAGTATCCCCCATCCAACTTTTTTTCTGAGAAAAAGAATATATCAAAAGCTTATTGAACAGAACAACAGCGGTGAAATATTTAATACAAAACTATCCCTTGCTGCCGACGTTGAATTAATTTTTAGACTTCTAAAAATTTACAAAATTAAAGTGAAATACATTCCTGAAATATTAGTAACGATGCGCAATAACGGTACGAGCGCTAATAGTCTAAAACAAAGAATAAAGGGGTGGCGTGAGCAAAGAATGGTCTGGAAAGTTAACCAATTCCCTGTCCCCCTCTTTTTTATAACAAGAAGGCTAGCGCACAAGATTTGGCAATTTATTAAGCTGCACAGATAATAAAGCAGTTTCCACGCTACCCCCGCGTACCGACATGAGAACTCTGACTTGTGATTAAAAAACGCTTTTCTTTTCTAAAGGTGGTATAATTAGTACATTATTAATTTAACAAAAAGAAACATGAAAGCATTACACATGATTACATTCATACTTCTAGTGATAGGAGGATTGAATTGGCTACTGGTTGGAGCTTTTGATTTCAATCTAGTCACAACAATCTTTGGAGCAGGCGTCGTTGCAAAAGTTGTTTATGTTCTAGTTGGTCTTTCAGCTCTTGTTGAAATTTTCACTCACAAAAAGAACTGTACAATGTGCTAGATACAAAAGCATACGTGTGCTGTGATAAAAAACTGAGTCATTCATTGTCACAACATATTCAGTTCAATTTTCAGTTCTCAAAACACTTCCACGAGGAGGTGTTTTGTTTTTATCATTGTTTATAGACCTGAATTGGGGATTAAAAATTAACCAAGCTACCCTTAAAGGGCTATTGACACAAAACACAAAGAGTAGTAATCTATTGGTGTAAAGAGGTCTTTGATACATCGTCCCAATGGACAGAGACCTTACTGACTCTGCTTGCGTAAATATACGGAGCGAGTTACAACCCCAAACCAGCCAAGACAAAACATGAAAACGACCAAGAGCATCGCCTCATACGCGATGACATTGATTATTACGGCACTTATAACAACGAGTGCTTCAATGGCAGCAATCACTGCCATGACGGGAGTCAGTCTGTTCCCAATCACCCTGGCCGATGCCTATTATGGCACCACCCCCGAAAGTCTGAATGTTTCGACCAACCCGGGACTGATTTACCTCTCCTTCAAGGTCACCTGCGAAGGGGAGAATTTCATTCTCGAGTCCACGACGATAACGAGCAGACTCAACGGAGTGGAACAGTCAGTTGAAAACTACAACACCTTCGCTCCGATCTCCACCCTAAGTCGGGTTGGTGTATCTGCGACAGGTACCTACACCGTTGGACCTATGGGTCAAGGGGAGATATTGGTGGGATGCGGTACGCGTGACGAAACTGCACCGTTCATCGTCTCAATGATGCCCGGAGATGTATGGGAAGGCGAATGCGTCTTCAAAACCAACCAAGGCAACATTACCTCAACCGGTACTGTAGCCTTCATACCCGAGCCGTCCTCGGCCATCCTCGGCCTACTCGGTGCCTCCATTTGCTGTCTCCGGAGGCGGAGACACTGAATGTAACCTCAACCCAGCCTCGAACCCCCGGCCCGCACCACGCGGACCGGGGGATTCTCTTTTATTAAAAAAAATATAATGATATAATACAGTTACAATGTCGGGTAAAATTCAGTTTGAAGATGAATTCAACTACAGACCCCAAAATTCCAACAGGGCCTCTTATTTAAAGACTCGCACAAAAACGAGACTAACCTTCACTCAGAGATTGGTTAAAAGCGGTATTTGCAAGACAGAGAGGGCTGCAGAAAAATTTCTTTTAAGTGTAGCTATAATCTCCTTCACTGCAGGAATACTATTTACAATTTCAATACTAAACCCAGCCATTAAGTATCGAGTTATTTTTACGCTCGAAGGAAAGCATATTTTAAATACTAAAGAATCTCAGGAGTATGTAAATCATAGAATATTTGACAACCCAAATAATTAATACAACCAGTTATGATTATACCGAAAAATACAATCACGCAAAATAAGGGGTTCACATTAATAGAATTATTAGTAGTTATTGGGATCATTTCTCTGCTGAGCGCCGTTGTTCTAGCGTCACTAACACAAACAAAAGCCCAGGCAATTAACACAAAGCAAATAGCTGATTACAGAACTGTGCTAAATGCCATGTTACAATTTAAGCAAGATAACGGTTATTACCCATCATATGGAGATGCAAGCGGTTATACATGCATAGGTAATTATTCAAATGGATGTAAGATAGTTAGTCCCGTTTCAAACAGCACAAACATGAATGATTCACTAAAAAAATATTTAAGCTCATACACTTTTATTGATAAACCAGTGAAAATAATAACCTCACCCCCTATTATAACAATGGACGATTATAATGGATTTGTTTTTGCCTGCACAACCGAAACCCTCAACAAATGCAATAGTGGTAAACTATTATTTCCAGCACTAAAAAATAAGAATTCCTGTCCTCAGGTAATGTCAGGTATCAAATCTGGTGACGACGATGTAACTGGGACAAAGGATTATACTCTTTGTTCTATCATATTAAACTAACCCCTTCGCCTTCTCCACTATACTATCCACATCCAACCCATATTCCTTATACAATTCCTCTGTTGTACCAGATTGTCCAAATCTATCATTCACGCCAACAAATGCCATCCTAGATGGATGCCTTCTTGCAAGAACCTCTGCTACGGCACTACCCATTCCCCCGCTTATCTGATGTTCCTCTACTGTTAAAATTCTTCCATGAGATTGTTTGGCGAGTGCAACTATAGCCTCCTCGTCAATCGGCTTAATTGTCGCTAAATTCAAAACCTTAGCACGTATCTTGAGCTCACCCAGCTTCTGTGCGGCCAAGATTGCATTATACAAAACTGGACCGGTTGCGATTATACCAACATCACACACCGAACCACCCGTAACTGGAGTAGTATCAAAATCACAATGATCTCCCCACACAATCTGAGCCTTTCCGAGCTTAAAGGGTGTGTCTTCTGTTGTAATAATTGGTGACTTATCTCTAGCGAGCCTCAAATACGCCGGGCCTATTTCTCCACCCTCTGTAAGGGCCAAAATGGCCTTTCTAGCCTCGATTGCATCACAAGGTGAGACAACAATCATGTTTGGCAAAACTCGCACTAGGGCTATATCTTCGAGCATTTGATGTGACCCACCATCGGGTCCAACCGATAACCCAGCGTGAGATCCAGCAACAACAACACGTCTATCGTTATAGCAAATCGTTGTCCTAATTTGTTCCCAATTCCTACCTGGACTAAAGACTGCATAAGAAGCAATTACAGGTATTTTTCCACCAGCCGACAAACCCGACGCGACACTTGCAAGATTTTGCTCTGCCACACCAACTTCTACAAACCTATCAGGATAAGCCTCTTTAAAAAAGTGAACTTGGGTTGATTCTGTCAAATCAGCTGAAAGAGCTACAACATTGGAATCTCTCTTCCCCGCAAGCAAAAGACCCTCACCAAAACCAGCTCGAGTTGGTTTTCTTTCAACATCAATGTCAAATATTTTTTTATTTAGTTTTATGTTGTTGTTTAACATTATTAATTAATTATTGGAGGAATTACTGGAGGAGGTGGAGGAATGGGTAAATGTGGTGGTGGATTTTCTGAAGATGGAAGACAAATATCACCATAGAAATATGGAGTAAGCGGCAGAACACATGAAGCAGAATTAACTCGAGTTCCAGCGAATGGTACCCTGCAGGCTTGTGTAAGTGGATCAAAAACCTCTCCACGCCCCATGGAACAATCAGCTACTGTTTGTTGAACCACTGTGATGTTTGTTGAGCCCCCTGTTATACCATCAATAGAGTCAACTGTTGTTAAAGAATCCGATGATGCTGCAAACGGAACAGTACCATCAAGCCCAGCGGGGTATACAATTTCATCTGATGCCTTACTAAGAGCAACAGCAGCTACAACCCCCATAACACCGGTCTTACTTGTATCTCCCTCAATAAAACCAGTTCGCTTGCTAACCTTACTACCAGTAGTAAGGGAAACCTGCGTTGTTAAAATTCCATACGCAGCAAAAGAGTTCGTACTTGCGCTTCTTACAGCTTTATAACAAACACCTTTAGCATCATTATCATAAGGGTGCACTGGAACTACAGACAGGTATTTTCCAGAAACCATTGCAGTTGCTGCAACATCAAAATTACGGCAAAGCGCGGTAGTATGAAAAGCCGCAGCGTCCGCAGTTTTAATAAAAAATGCCAGCTTATGTGCCCAACTATTTTGGGAAACACCTCGTGAATTATCCTCATCAGCAAGTTTAGTATCTTGATAGTTCATTGCTGTGGCAGGATATACGCGGTTATCATTGTAATAAAGGTTTGCCGCTGTTCGAAACTGCCTCAAGTCTTGTGCTATTTTAGCATCGTTAGCCCTCATCTTTGATGTAGCTAAACTACTCAAGACAAGGGAAGATAGGAGTGAAATTATTGCCACAACAACCAAAAGTTCAATCAGTGTAAATGCTTTCTCTCGACTACCACATCTCTTGTTTCCAAATATTTTTTTCATATTATTTATTTTAATTTATCAATGAATACCGGACCACTAAATCCGCGAAAAAAGAAGTAAATGCTCACCAGAAATACGATAATAGTTACAATCAATAATAATAGCCTTGCACTATCCTCATTCTTGACAATTCCTTTTGATATTAAGAAAGATATTATAGTTGGGGTCTCTGAACTTTTTTGAAACTTGGAATACAAAATTCGCTCCTCCTTGTTTGGAATAATGCTAATGTTTGATGTTTTGCTAATATCTACGTCTTCATCATAGCCTAATGTCATGATATTTGTATTATATCACTTTAAATGTTTTTATTACAACATAAAACAACACCGGCAGTCCATATTTTTATACTAATTTTACTATCAGTTAATACAAAACTACTCAGCAAAGAACTTCTTCTCTTCCTCTATAAAACTATCAATATCACCATTCAAGACATCTTCCACTTTACTAGTCTCAACGTTGGTTCGATGATCCTTTACCATCTTATATGGATGCAAAACGTACGACCTTATTTGATTTCCCCACTCCACGTCTGTTGTCTTACTGATAAACAACCCTTTCTCTTTTGCGAGGCGCTCCTCTTCTTGATGAGCATATATTTTAGCCTTAAGCATCGCAATTCCCTTTTCTCTATTTTGTAATTGTGAGCGCTCGGTGGTCACATGAACGGACATCTTTGTTGGTTTATGAACAATCCTAACTGCAGTCTCTCTCTTGTTAACATTTTGTCCGCCCGGACCACCAGCTCTAGCATAAGTAAATTCCAAATCTTCTTCTGGTATCTCAATATCTACAGGCTTATCAAACTTAGGGACCACTTCAACCATTGAAAAACTTGTGTGTCGCAATTGCTTTGAGTTAAATGGGGAAAGTCTAACGAGTCGATGCACCCCTGATTCGTGTTTCAATGTTCCAAATGCACCCCGACCATCTATATCGAATGAAATATTTCTATATCCTCCATAATCATTTTTGTGCTCATGAATCAAAGACATTCCCCACCCTCTTTTGCTTATATACTTCTGATACATCTCGAATAGCATTCTAGAGAAGTCTTCTGAATCATCTCCACCAGCACCAGAGAAAATTGTAATAATAGCACTTCCAGAGTCATACGGACTTCCCGCAAGCCCACTTTCAAGTTCTATTTTTAAATCCTGAAGCTCTTTTATCAATGCCTGTGCCTTATTTGAATCTTGCCAAAAATCCACATCATTCATTGCTGATTCTATTTCAGATATTCTAACCTCTTTTTCTGCTTTATTTAAATTTGCCATTTTTATTAATTTATAGCCCACCATCAGACCCTAGGAACTTTGGAGCCAATGGACGGGATCGAACCGTCGACCTGCACGTTACGAATGTGCTGCTCTACCAACTGAGCTACATCGGCATATGACTAAAGGAGCTGATGGACGGGATTGAACCGTCGACCTCACCCTTACCATGGGTGTGCTCTACCAACTGAGCTACATCAGCGCTACTGCAAATATATCACAATTGATACTCTATGCAAATAAACTATTCCGTCAGATCCGGCTCAGCTGTGACCTCAATAAAATGATTACTTGGAATAACATCATCATCATCTGCAAACATTCGATCTAACCACTTATGCATTATATTTGAACTTGATGGAATTAAATTGAACAATATTCCTAATATGAAAAAAGTTTTAGCCAACGCAGGACTCCATAAACTCGCAATAATAGCTAGACATGCGGTCGCAATTGGAAATAAAATTCTGATATACCCGCTCCTTCTCTCGATTTTTGTAATTGATATTGTGTCTATCTCCGAATCCTTCTCAATATGCCTTCTCATGAAATACAAACTCGCTCCAATCAAAATTACATTCAATGCATAAACAAGAATTGATACTCTATTGTTTGGATACTCCCCCAATAGTGCTGTTGAAAATGGAACTAAAATTATCAGCAAAAAGAATAATGCATTGTAGCACGCCATGTACACAGTCAAGGTCTTTGCATAGACAGAAGTAATGTAGTGGTGAGCACGCCAATATGTAAAGAGAAGTGCAAACGACATTATGAAGCTAAGAAAAATTGGGAGGAGCCTTTGTAATGCTAAAAATAGAGTCGCTTCATTAACAAAATCAGGCATCACAGGAACCTTTATTTCAAAAGCTAGAAACGTCATGACAATTGCAAAAATTCCATCAGCAAGACCATCGAGCCTTTGTTGCTTCATGTGAGTTGGTTTTTGTTTTATCATGTAGTTATTTTAACACGCTAATAAACAACATGCCAATAAGTAAAAACTAACAAAGCACCGTATCAACCAATTGATAAACTAACTAGTCTCGAAGTCTCTCCATATATGCAGAAATCGTTCTTCTCTTATGTGCCTTTCCATCTTTGATGTGCTTATAAGACTTTATCATTTTGTGTATTTTAAAATGAGGTGCGAAAAGTTCAATGATTTCATCATCAGTCCAAACGTGTTCATAAACATCGATTCTTGGGTGTATGTATGAGTTATGTTCTCCGGCGGGATGATCCTTTATTAATCTAATAGCGTGTGAATCAGAGTCTAATACGAAAGTTTTCAAAAAAGCCCAGCCATAAGGCTTCACAACTCTCGCAATTTCTTTTACATAATTTTTACGATCTTCATCTTTCAAAAAGTGACTTGTCATCATATCCAAAAAAACATCTACACTAGCATCTTCTGTGGGAATTCTCTCTGACAAATCCTGTACATAGAATTTAATTCTCTCCTCTTTAGCAACCTTGGCATCATGCTCTACTTTAGTAACCCCCTTCTTCTTTGCTGTTGCTTTTGCTTGTTCAATCGCAGTTCCTGAGATATCAATACCTATTCCTCTCATATTGTATTCAGCACATAACGGAATGATGTTTCTACCATTTCCACATCCAGCATCAACAATCAAACCGTTCTTAGGGAATGGGTGCCACTCGGAATTTCGGACAGACCACTTAACAAAACTCATCATGTCCCCTGATGGTTCGGTCGAAAGTGCTAGGTGCTCCCCTGTTTGATACTCCTTATTCCAAAATGTTGCAGAATTTTTCTTAGGCATAAATTTATTTTAATTTTCGTTTAGATTTATTTTTTAGTTTTATTTGTGTGATTATCGTCTGTTTTATTTTCATCCCCCTTTACCCCACTCTTCTTATTTAAATTATTTGAGTTATTATCCTTAAAGAAGTTTTTAACCCCACACCAAGGACAAAACCACTCCATTCTATTCCCCAAGAACGCATCGCCGATTGACCACCACCCATCACATTCAATGCAATTAAAGTGGGACAAAATCTCTGTGGACATCACTGACTTTTTGATAACTTTCTTTTTCATAAGTGTAGTACAGGTTCAAGACGCCACATTGCCATAATCCGCCTTAACTCCGGCGATATTAAGAAAACAAGGTATATATTGTAGCTAGCGCCGTTACCCCCATAAACACTACCGTAACCCACCCAACGATATTAGTCAATCTCTTGTTTTTGTTATTCCCCATCACGTCTTCTCTGGAGCTCAGTCTCACAATAAAATACAAGATGACTGGAGCTACAATTCCATTTAGCACCGCAGAGTAAATTAAGGCCTTAATTGGATCAAGTCCAATGAAATTAAGTCCAATTCCAACAATAACAGCGAGAGAAATTATTCCATAAAACGCCTTGGCTTCCTTTAGTCTCCTATTGAGTCCAAACTTCCAACCAAAACTTTCTGATACCGCATAAGCAGCGGAACCTGCAAGAACAGGAACAGCAAGTAGGCCGACGCCAATTATACCGATTGTAAACAATAGATATGCAAATTCCCCTGCAAAAGGACGCAATGCCGCTGCCGCATCAGCCGCCGTTCCAATATTTGTCACACCATGTGAAAACAAAGTCGCAGAACAAACAGCAATTATGAAGAACATTGCCATGTTTGAAATAAACATTCCAGACCAAATATCTACTCTCATATTTTTAATCTCCTTGGCAGTTGAGGCGGGCATCTTGGTTCCAGTCTCAACATCACCTGGCGCCACGCCATTTGCAATTCCTTGTGCCAACTGTTTCTCTTCAATTTCTTGTGAAGTTTGCCAAAAGAAAAGATAAGGGGAAATTGTAGTTCCTAATATTCCACACACCAAAAGAATTTGGTCTTTTGAAAAATCAAAGTGCGGAACAACGGTATAATAAAGAACAGAATTCCAATCTATTTGAACATAAAATGCAGTTATTACGTATGAGAACAAAACAAGCGCAAGATACTTAAGATATTTAGCATATCTTCCGTAACTCATAAAGATTTGCATGAGTAGTCCACTCACTCCAAAGAATATTACTGTCGGACCAAATGGAAAAGATGGGAAAATTAATTGAAGCGCTTTTGTCATCGCCCCAAAATCTGCTCCAATATTAAATATGTTTGCTGCAAGAAGCAAAAAAGTACAAATATAAATTGCAGTTCTAGAATGATATTGTCTTATATTGGCAGCAAGTCCTTGCCCTGTAATCATTCCAATTCTTGCACACATTTCCTGAATAGAAGCCATCAAAGGAAACGTAAAGAGGGAGAGCCAGATTAATTTGAAACCATATTGTGCTCCAGTTTGAGAATACGTTGCAATTCCAGACGGATCATCATCAGATGCACCGGTGGTGAGTCCTGGGCCTAACATGTGCCAAAAGTTTTTAGCCTTCTTCTCGACCGCAACGACCTCATGTCCAACCACCTTAGCTCCATCGCCCACCGCATGAACTGTCTGGCCAATAACATGCCCCGTCGCCTGAACAGCATCGTGTATCACACGGTTGGTGGTAGAGTGATTTATACTGTTATTATTTTGTTCTTCGTTATTCACAATATTATTATACACCAATAGAGATTTATTAAACAAGGAAATAAGATACTCTCATACCCTATTTATCCAAACTATTGGAGAGTGAAAGTTTTTAGTATGTCATAAAATCTATTTTCGTCACGACTCTTTTTTGAAACTGTCGTCGAAAAAATTAGACTTTGAATTTTTGGACCAGAGTATACCGTCTTGTCTGTTGCATAAGGTACGGAAACTGATATATCCTTAGATGGAATACTTGTTGCCCTTAAGTCAGTAACGTATCCCTTAAGATCCTTCATATTAAAGAAAGTTCTAGACAAACCCGAACTGTTATTTGGATCCTCTTGTTGAAAATCCAATTTATATTCAAGTGGACGAATCACCACAAAGCTGCCTTGAGGCCATTGTTGATTGATTACTGCAGGAAAAACGCTTACAGGCAATTTATCCTCCTCAGCTTTTGATAATTTTGTCAAAATAACATACTGTGAACTATTAACATTCCAATTTTTCTTATATTCAGAATATATAGATTCAGAATCCTTAAACTTTGGGTTTTTCTTTAAACAACCCTGAAAGTTTTCTGCACCTCCAGATTGATCGTTAACAAAGTCCGAAATAGTACAACCGGCCTTAATATATAGACCGAGCAAGAATGACTGCTTATCAAATTTACTACTCAAATCTGATGACACATGCCACGCAGAGCTATATGAGAACTTATAATTTAGAGCACTATTTGTGTAAGGTTTTGTAGTTTCCCTAAAGCTTATAAAAACAACAATTGCAACAATAGCCAGAACGGCACATACCGCCCCTATAAATTTAATATTTATGAATTTTTTTATTTTATCTTTCATAGTAATGGGATTATAACACAACATTTATCTCTGTAAATCTAATAAATAGTATTCTCAAATTTTATTTCAGGAAGACCTAATATCTTTCTGATTGCCCTAACATCACTATGATCAATTAAAGATTTGTCAAAGGAATGATATGCCCCATTTAAATGGTAAGTCCCCTCCAATAATTCATCATATTTCTTAATAAATTCATTATAGTTTGTATCAGGAAAATTCTCGGCCATTAATTTCTTAAACTTTTCTTCATCTTTATTGAAGTAACAATCCATGAGATCATCTAGGGTAATCCTTTCAAGTAATGCAAATACAATTTGAATTTCTAGAGAATATCCGGCAGCCCTTATGGAATCTAAATCATTATACCCAAGAGCCTTTGCAGTAAGGTAGTCCGTTAACGATTCATCGAGGGCTTTAGGCAGCGATTTATAAGCTGAATACGAATAGGCATGCAATAACTCATGAACGGCAACTCTTACATAATCACTACTCACAGGATTATCCTTAACAAATCTCATGTAAATAGTGTCGCTATCAAAAGACACACCCATAGAAAGCTCTCCTAGACTGTTTTCAACACTAGCTACTCCACTATCCATATCTACTATTCTTTTATTCACACTTACTATATCTGCATCAATTTGTCGATTATACATAATTGCTGAATTATAGTCAGCTAGAGCAATTTCCTTGTTTTTCGCAATGACACCACTATTTTTATCTATAACTTGACGCAACTGTTCGCAATTAATATATATAGATGATTTAACACAACCATCTTGATACTTTTTTTCTTGATCAGCAATCTCCTTTTGATAATCAAGATTATTCTTTTTTACAACATTCTGGTAATTGTCTATAATACTTTTATTATTTGAGTAGTCCCCTTTTAATTTAGACAGATTACCCTTTAAATTTGCGACATTTTTGAATTTATAGAGCGTGTTAAATTCATCATCATCTATAATTATGAAATTTTTTAACTTATCAGATGTAAACGCTGTATGTTTGTAATAACCATTTTTTATAATTGATTGAGCCAAAGGTAGCAATACTTTCTTTAGATTGTCTTTATCTATATTTCTGCCAAAAATTATTGACTCCCCGTCAAGTATAATGACCTTTGAATCATCGATCTTAGAAATTCCTGTTTTAATATCACGCTCCGCTAAAAAAATAGGTAGGTAGAAGGATTCATAATATGTTAGCTTTTCCCCATTACGAAGACTGATCATTTTAGACAATATCGAACCACCAGCTATACCATAATCCGGATATACCTTATATTTTTTTAATCCGATTTCTGCGATTATTTTGTCGACGTCAGAGACGACATTAGCATCACTCAACATCTTTTTTGCATTAATAGTATCTATCTGAGCTTTAGCCCAATAGACGCTCCACTCAATTGTTCCAGGAACAGTGAACATAAAAATTAAACATGAGGCATAAATTAAAAATAGGTTAAATATAGACCACTTCACTGCCGTCATCAAACTTCTTCCTATTTTGAAGAAATAGACACTTAAGACAAATACTAATATAGGTATAAACACGCCAACAATTACCAACAACAAGTTCGATGATTTTATAAAGTAATCGGTAAGTCTAAAATACAAATTTAAATTGTCCCAACTTCCCCCAAAAAGAGCTGTGGGTGGAGAAATTACATCAAACTTTCTATCTGTTAATCCCAAGAATGTCACATATACCCCGGCGGCAATCCAAGATATAAAATAAAGTAACAAGCTCAGAACAATAATTGTTTTTGACTTGAATAATTTTGACCCAGTGTCTATTTTTTCCATAAATATATTATATTTTATTTCTATCAATCCACCACTTATCTTCCTTATCCGCAAACCACCAGTTGTCTGAATTTATTTCTAATATTCTATTTGCAAGCTCTTTTGCTTCATCAGTTTTCAATCTGCCACAAGCTGGTTTTATCCAAGTTTTTACCCTTTGATTCCCAATGTCCATCTGTTCCTTTAATGAAATTAAGAACTCCAGATTATCTGCGTCTTTGGCAAGCTTAGACTCGTAAGTTTCTCTATCGTGATATTCTTTGAGTATCTCCCCTATTTTATCTCCAAAAGGCAAAGTTTTAATTAGTTCATTCTCTGCTTTCTCTTCTAGTCTTTCTGTGTATTTTTGATGAACATAATTCAGATCAGAAATTCTAGATTCTGAAACATCGTGGAATTGGCACATTTGAATAATTCTTCCTACATCCACTTTCCCGTTCATATGTCCAAGGCAAAAACCAATATATACGACTCTGTTTATGTGTTCGGCAACAGACTGTTGTCCGCTTCCCAAAAGAGAATGGTAACTACGGGGTGTCTTAGCCAAAACACCAACCTCAAACAAGAAATCTGCGATTGAATCTAAATCTTTCATAATAAGCCAATTGTACCAAATTAGTGAAATTTTTACACGTTGGATGCGTATTAAGATATGATAGTCCACAAAGAGGACTTTTCAGTAGAATTTAGCCCTCTAATACAAAAGTCGTGTATACGACACCTCCGCATTTCTGCTTTGAGCCCAAGTTGTTATTGACGCAGGAGATTCAAAACTTTCATGCATAATGATGTGAATTTTCATATATAAACCATACGCCGATATCTTGTACTATATTGTATAACCTAACTCTAAGAATAACTTATCAATCGACTCCCTATCACTTTTCACAGCTTCTTCATCAATGTCTGTTGAGGTATTCTCATTAAACTTTACCCCCTTCTCTGATAGCCACAAGATTCTATTGAACAGAGCGTAGACTGTAACAATATTCTTCTGCTCCTCATTTAACCCCAACTCACGCTCGACAGCGTTAGTGTAAACCTCTCCATGATGAGTTCCATACCAACAGGTCTTAATTGCCCCAACGGCTTCAAGCGGATCACCATATATAACTGTGTCCAAATCAATTAATCCAGCAAACTTACCATCATGGATCATTACATTTTTAGAACTAATATCATCATAATACAAGGTTGATTTAACAGAATTGAAATATGGTTTGTATTTTTCAAATAGCTCTTTTTCTTTCGCCACCAACTCATTTCCCACAATACCTGTTTGATTATTTCTCTCCTCAATCTTATCTTGCTTCATTATTTCAGCCCAGGAATCAACTAACCCGCTTTCATCAGCACCCACCCAACCGAATCTGCCATTCGTAGGAATAGTCGCAAGCTTATTGAAAATATTTGCAATTTCCTTTGCCAAATCAATCAACTGTTCATCTGTCATAGATTCAATAACCTGCCCCAGATCTTGCCCATCAATAAACGAGAGTACCTGGTATGCCATTGGACAATCACTCTTACTGTAATCAGAAGCGATGACTTCCGGAACTTTAATCCCTAGCGATGACAATAGTTTAATATTTCTTTCTGTTCCGTTAAGTTGCTTTGCTTCAGTGTTCATTCTAACAACTACCTTTTTTGATGGAATTATTACGGAATATACTTCATTACAAATACCGATAACCATTCGTTTAATTTCAATAGGTTCTTGTTTTGTTTCTTTTATTATAATCGATTTAACTAGCTCAAGATGATCTGTATTCATATAGAAAAAGCATATCATGTTTAAAACAAAAATACCCACCGTTTGGTGGATATTTTTGTTTCTCTGCGCGGAGTCGTGAATAATGTTAGAACTGCCATTATGGAAAATAAGGGTGAAATCTACATTCCTGATTTACAAGACTCTAATCCATACTAGCTCACACTATATAAAATCAAAACTGGTATAATTTCTTAATAATTCTATACCAAGAAATTCTTTGACCTTATCATTCTTTTTTATATTACCCAGAGCCAACAACCCACGCTTTAGTTTGGGATGTTTTTTGAGACAAGAAATATCTTCGGCGCTAAAGTTATTTCCATTTACAATCACAATATCCTCTAGTTTTTTTGCATTTAGTAATGACGACAAATCTTTAAGACCTTTCATGTTGTCCAACACAATTCTTTTTAAGCTATCACATTTTGAGAAATCTGGGAGAGATTTTACGTTTTTCAGATCCTGCAAAAATAGAAACTGGAGATTTGTTAATTCAGAGATTATATTGATATCAGACAACCCCCTTATCATCCATAGTTCTAAATATTTTAGATTTCCAATTTTAGGTAAAAGTTCAATATCTTTAGTACCTCCTAACTTTAGTGATAATGACCAAAGCTTCTTTAATGGTAGTAAAACCGACAAATCCTTAAGGGTTATAGATCGCAAATTTAACTTTTCTAAACCAACTAACCCCTTGAGAACATCAATGTCTTTTGTATGTCCTTCTAAATATAACTCTTTAATATTCCTAAAAAGAGAAATAGGCTTGAGCGATATCTTTTTCTTTGTTTGTCCAATTCCTAGATATTCGAGGTCGGCAGATAAGTGTTCGATTCCATCCAAACTTTCAAGTTTAAAAAGATCAACTTGAAAGTTTCTTACAAAAGGATAGAACCTCAAAAACGAAAGATCTGCGACACCGTCTACATTGTAGAAGCCGTATACTCGAAAAGAAACATCTGGGTATTGTTTTAAAAATAGTGCAAGCTTTTCATGATCCATATCCGTAAGCGGGCCATCAAATTGAACCACTCGGCATTTAGAATCGAGGGGCTGTAATTGATCTTCTGTGATTGGAGATCTTATTTGTCTGATAAACGGGTAAGTTTCCATGTGATAAATACTATCACATTTCCACTACACAAAAAAGAGCCCTATTCCTAGGACTCTTTTTGTTTGCGCGAGCGATGGGACTCGAACCCACGGCCTCTTCCGTGACAGGGAAGCGCTCTAACCAGCTGAGCTACGCCCGCATTCTTTACACACCGAAGGTGTGTTATCTGACATTATACATTAAACTCAATAATATCAAAATCCTCTTATCTGTGAGGGTGTCGACGGGAGGGATCGAACCTCCGACCTTGGGCTTATGAGTCCCACGCTCTAACCGACTGAGCTACGTCGACGTAGTGATACTATATTACAGAATCACCCTTTTTTCAAGCTTTTGATTTAAATACCAAATTTTACCCAGTAGTTTTATCAAACAAAAAAGCCCCCTTTCGGAGACCTCTTTGTTAAATTGTTGCGGAGTCTGGAATTGCACCAGATCTACAAGGTTATGCTTACTACTACAGCTTTCACTGTTTACTTAAAAGTAATTTGGAGTCTGGACTATACCTTCATCTGCCCTAGACCGAAGTCCAAAACAGAGTCCACCGTCTAGTCTCTACACCTTCAGGTCTTTAAAAAAGACAAGCTTGGCTCGGTATTGCCACGTATTTTACCACAGAGGTTTCACCGAATTTGATGGATGTTTTCCATAGATCATCACTGTTCTATGAGCCCTAGTTGAGCCTCGCGTGCGACTGTAACACTCCCCCGCAATTTCAAATTTCACACTAAATACTAGTGTGTTAGTACTATATAACATTCCTCAAAATAAATCAATCTTTATACGCAGGTATATTTTGAGATAATTACGCAATGATAAAATCAACTCAAGACAAAAAAGGGTTGTCGTCTTCTAAATTAAGAGCTCTTAAGCTTGCCTGTATAAAGTCAGCACAAAATAGAAGTGCCAAAAGAAACAATGTCATACAAAAGTCGAAAGATGTCGACATTGTAGATATAAAAAGAGCGATCTCAAAAAGAGACCTTCTGATGCTGGGTGTTGGCTTATATTGGGGAGAGGGGTATAAAAATGGAAACAGTGAGTTTGGATTCACAAACAGTGATCCAGAAATGATAAAGGTCTATTTAAGGATACTCAGAGATATTTATAATATTAAAGATGAGCAGCTAGTTCTAAAAATAAATATCAATAAATTATTTATAGACAATCAAAGTACCATCGAAAAATATTGGCAGAAAATTACAAAAATCAGCAAGCAGCAGTTTACAAGGACAACGGTGATTCAATCAAAATTAAATAAAAAATACAATATCGATGGATACAAAGGTACAATACGAATAAAGGTAAAGCGAGGTGAATTTCTAAAAACTAGAATTCTAGAATCAATAAATGAAATATGTCGTATTATAGACAATTAGATGAAATAGAACTCCTCAAACACCTTCCTGTATAAATCAATTGTATTCTGCGCCTGCTCATATGACATCTCGTAAGATGATCCTTCATGGGCAATGGTATTCCTAACCTTGTGAGCCCTCCAAGCAGAATCTAGATTATTAAAATCTGATGGCTCTATCACCTTCAGTTTATCAGCTATCGTATCACCCTCATACCCCATTTGCTCAAGCATTTCATATAATAAAATATCCGCCTCAAGTATTGCCATTCTCCATTCAGAAGAATTCATGGATGCCATATGTTTCTCAATTTCAACCCACTTTTTATTTTCTCCAGAATTATTGAGTACAAATTTTGCCACACCACCCTCAACCGATGACCCACCTTCAATAACACCAGCACCTCCATCAACCGACGCTCCACCACCAACAGTAGCCTTAGCGGTACTTGAAAGACTTGCAACATACCCCTTCGGTAAACTGGTTTTATACAATGTCAAAATCTCCTTATGTTTATATTTAAAGTAGATTGAACCTAACACAAAAATCAAAATCAAAAAGACAGAGAGGAAAATTACCATATTAAAAATACCATTGAACAAATCCAACCCACTGTTCAAAATACCAGAAAAATAATTTATTGAATTTGCCTGACTGTATCCGAGCCTCTCCAAAACATACCTGCCTGTTGCCAGGTATATAACAACAATAAAAGCCACAACCAAAAAAATCTTTGCCTCCAACTCAAACATGTGCCCCGCTGGAGCAGCAGGCTTTGCCCCCGCCTTTTTTGGATCTGGTTTTTTATCAGCCATTGTTAATTGATTGTATTAATAAAAACTGGATGAGTAAAACATGTTAAAAACAAGTTTATACTTATCATAATAAATACAATGACCAAAAAGAGTATAAGAGCAATGGCTGCACCCTCAGTCTTTACAATACGCTTTCTAATTAGAAACAATATTATAGCTGGAACCTCTGAACTTCTTTGAAACTTAGCATATAAAAGACTTCCTTCTTTTTTCTTTTTTGCTTTTGTGTTATTCATGATGGATATATTATATCAATAAACCACAAAACCCCCTAATAGAATATGAACACTCGAACTCTTAAGCTGTAGTAAACTTTTTTCCTATTGCAAACAATACGTCCTCTCTACATAGCGGCGCCATAAACTGAATCCCAAGTGGTAACTTTATTTTTTCTCCCGCAGAATTTACTTCATCCAACTCTACAACACCAGATGGAATAGAAATAGCAGGAATTCCTATCAGGTTGGCCGTAACTGTGAATATATCCTCCAAATACATTGCGACTGGGTCACTACTATTCTGCCCCATTTTAAATGCTGGAGACGGTGCGGTTGGAGTCAATATCACATCCACTTCCTCATAGGCCTTTTTAAAATCTGCTGCAATCAAATCTCTAACAATATTCGCCTTATTATAATAGGCATCATGATATCCAGAAGATAGCACATAAGTACCAAGAATTATTCTCCTCCTAACCTCCTTACCCAACAATTCTCCTCTAGTATTGAGATAATCACCTAATAAATCCTTTCCTTCAACTTTTCCACCGTATTTGATTGAATCAAATCTAGACATATTCGATGAAACCTCTGCAGGCATCAAAACATAATAAACCGCAAGAGAGTACTTAATATGAGGCAAACTAACCTCCTTTATTTCTACACCAGCATTCTTTAGTTTTTCTATAGAGTCATTTAAGTTCTTCAAAACAACTGGATTAATCCCCCCCATATTCATAAGCTCAGGAACAATTCCAACACGAAGTTTTTGCAAATTAATATTTGATGATTTTCCTATTGCGCCCTTAACATCTTCGTCTGATAAAGTAGTTGCGTCATATCTGTCTTGTCCAGAGATAACATTAAATATTTCTTCTACCTCTTCAACTGTCTTTGCTATTGGGCCTATAACGTCTAGCGATGAGCCCATAGCCATTAATCCATGACGAGAAACTCTTCCGTATGTAGGCTTTAGACCAACTACCCCACAATAGCTTGAAGGTTGCCTAATAGATCCACCAGTATCAGACCCCAAGGACACAAGCACAGCGTCCATTGCAACGGATGCGGCTGATCCACCAGAAGAACCGCCAGCCACCCTACTTAAGTCATTTGGATTCTTCACAACACCATATGCTGAATTTTCAGTTGAACCTCCCATGGCAAATTCATCCATATTTAATCTACCAATGAATATTGCCCCGGCCTTCTTAAGCTTCGCGATTACAGTTGCGTCATATGAGCTGACATAATTTTCCAAAATTTTTGATGCAGCACCTGCGTGCTTTCCGTTAATTTGCATATTATCTTTTATAGCAAAAGGAATTCCCAACAGAGACATCGTACTCGCTTGTGTAGGATCGTTTTTTCTAATATCATCTGCATTTTTTGCCTGTTCCAACGCATCAGAATAAACTTCCCTGAAGGCATTTACTTCCTTGTCGTGTAAGTTTATTTGATCCAAATATGCCTGCACCAATTCTGTGCTTGTTAGTGTTCCTTTTGTAAACATTTCCCTTACCTTTGAAATTGTCAGTGTTTTTAAATCTATTGTCATAATTTTGGAGTTTTATCGTATTTATCTTTTTTTATATTTGCTTTATTGTATGTCTATACCAGCTCAATTTATCCAAGAATTTTCTTAACCTCTACAAATCCACCTTGATACTTCGGTGCAGCTTCCACAAGCCTTTGTGGTTCTGGGTTAATCTCCTGATCTGAGACATCATCTCTCATAGTGTTTCTATGTGGAAAATCGGCTGAAGTTTTACCTGAAGTGGAGGTTGTATCAACCCCTTCTGTCACTTCTTGAATTTGGTCAACATATTTAAGAATACCGCTCAAATCCTTAGCGTATTGCTCAGTTTCTTCATCGGTCAATTTAAGTCGAGCAAGACTAGCTAATTTCTGTATTTCTTCTGTTGTTATTGTCATATTTGATATAGTAGCATTATTGAAATGAATTTCAAACACCAAGATTATAGTCCCGCCAGCTTCTTAAATTCCTCCTCATCTATGATTTTGACCCCCAACTCTAATGCCCTTTCATACTTAGAGCCAGAACTTTCTCCAGCTAGAACATAGTCTGTTTTTGCAGATACAGAACTTGAGACATCTCCACCTAATGATTTTATCAAATCCTTCGCCTCATCTCTTGTCATGGTTGGAAGTGACCCTGTTAGGACAAAAGTCTTATCAACAAAATTCACACCTTCACCCGCACGAGATGAAGCCACCTTCTCTCGAATTGACTCCAGCGGCGATATGAACTTTTGAACTTCCGCATACTTCAATAGATTATCAACTAATTCCAAATTAGCTGGATTTTGAAACCAATCATAAATAGAATTTGCGACAACATCCCCCACTCCCTCCACACTACGCAAATCATCAACACTCGCTTTCATTATTTTTTCTAATGTATTAAATTTACCCGCAACACACTCAGCTGTCTCTTCTCCAACATGAAGGATTGATAATGAAAATATAAAACGGGGTAAACTAATTTTCTTAGACTTTTCTATTCCTTCAATTAAATTATCGGCTGACTTTTCTGCAAAGCGAGGTAAACTCAAAACATCACCCTTGGTTATTGTAAAGATATCATCAAATGATGAGACTAAATTATTCTCAACAAACATATCAATTTGTCTTGGACCAAGTCCGTCAATATCGAAGCATTTCTTTGATACAAAGTGATACAATTTTCTTCTTTGTTGAATATCTGAATCTTGAAAAACACATCTCCACGCAGATTGTCCTGGAATTCTCTCTATCTCTCCATTACCCCCACATTCTGGAACATAAGTTGGGAATTTGTATTTCTTTTCCTTACCTGTTCTCATTTCCTTTAAAACACAGACAATGTCGGGAATAACATCCCCTGCCTTTTGCAGTATTACAGTATCTCCAATTCTAACATCCAATCTATTAATTTCATCTTCATTATGAAGCGTTGCACGAGATACAATAGACCCAGCGACCTCAACTGGTGTTAGGTGTGCAACAGGAGTAAGTACTCCAGTTCTTCCAACTTGCAATTTAATATCCTCGACAACAGTCGTCACCTGTTCCGCCTGGAACTTGAATGCAATACCAAACCTAGGTGCCTTACCAGTATAACCAAGCAACTCCTGATATTTTACTTCATTAACCTTAATAACAACTCCATCAATCCAATAGTCTTCTTTTTTTGACAGGGTTTGCCATTTCTTCCAGAAGGCAATAACTTCATCAATATCTCGGCAATGCTTTGCATGCTTATTGACCTTAAAACCAAGTTTTGATAAATATTCTAATTCTTCTATTTGAGTTTGAGGTACAACACCCCATCCAGCATTCGAACTCGAATCTGGATTAGACGTCAAAATACTCCCACCATTTAGTTGTGCCAAATCATATACAAATACATCCAATTTTCTATCTGCCACAATTTTAGGATCTAGCTGTCTAATCGATCCCGCTGCAACATTTCTAGGGTTTGCAAATAGAGGTAGACCTTTATATACCTGCTCTTTATTCAATCTTTCAAAATTACTTTTACTAAGCCAGACTTCACCTTCTACAATTATTGAGATGGGCTTTTGTAATTTTAGTGGAACAGATTGAATTGTACGTACATTCATTGTAACATTTTCTCCCACACTACCATCCCCTCTTGTGGCAGCCTGAACCAAAACTCCATCTTTATATTCCAATACAACCTTTAAACCATCTATCTTTAATTCACAATCATAAGTGTATTTTACATTAGTGTTTAAACCCCTAGCTTCAAGCGCAGAATTAAGCATTCTATTTACCCTTCCATCAAAATCCCGTATGTCTTGTTCAGTGAAAGCATCATTAAATGACCACTGCGGAACTTTATGAATAACTTTTTCAAATTGCTTAAGCGGCTTTCCAGCAACACGAAGTGATGGCGAGTTCTCACTAACCAATTCTGGATACATCGCTTCAAGATTGGACAGCTCTCTTTTTAAGGAATCCAATGCCTCAGCAGAAATTTCCTCTTTATCTAAAACATGGTAATTGTATCTATGATGCTCAATAGCGAGGCTGAGCTTCTCCATTCTTTCCTTAATCTTAAGAGCCTCACCATTAAGAAACTTAGCCTGATTATTAGGTTTATTCTCTGGTTTGTCTAATTGAATCATGCTATCAGTTTAACATATTTTAAGGCAGTACTGTACCAAGTAAAGCCCACCCCACCCCGCAAACCCAAGTTAGTACTGAACCATCAAACCTCTCTCGACAGTTCTCTTATTTGTAGTATCACATCCACTTTTATCGGACAATATTGAAGAGTTATAGCCTCTTGAAATTACCTTAGTAAACGGAACTTCGTCGGGGCCTATGGTAACAAAACCTTTTGTAACCACCACTACCGAACAGGCGCGATAACCTCCAGAAGAGTAATCTATGACTACGGTTGACGTTGAGTTTTTATCACCCACGGCATTCGGTAACTTTGTAGCTCCAACTACACCGGTACCACATTTAATACCAGCAGCTGCTATATCAGTGGAGGTAGCAAAAGGACCGTCTGTAGCAAGAGGGTCACCATTGGCAACCTTAGCATCCCAATATTGCACACATTCAGCCCCACTATCAGCTGCGTAAAATGCAATCTGTGAATCTTTTCCAGATCCTGCTAGCAATAATTGTTTTAATATAATGTTTGAAATAGAAAAACCAACAGCAAGAAGCAAACTCGAAACCACCATGGCAACAAAGAGAGTAAATCCTTTCTTATTTATTTTTCTTGTTTTTGAATTAATCATTTTTTTAATTATAGACCAGTTTTAGATGCCCAATTTGTAAAATATTCCCTTAGCGTTAACTTAGCTGGCGTACTTCCATTTTTCCAATATATATTCACAACCATTACAAAGTCTTGATTATCACCTGTAGTATTACCTGTCCTTTTGAAAAATATTTCTCTTTGAAATTGAGAAGGTACTCCGTCAGCCGCGTCCGTTCCATAAATACCATTCTTGAACTTCATATATTCCATACTGTTGTATGTAGAAAAACTATATACACCAACCTCTGACCTAACTAATGAATATCTAAAAGCATCTTTGTCTAAAGTGATAAGCGGAGTGATTTGTGGTACACCTGGAGGGGCAACGGACAAGACTCCATTCCACCACGCTTCAGGTAATATTGCAGTATCAGGATCATTCAAAAAATCTCTTGTAATTGCGATACTTTGATTATCTCTTATGTTTCTAACGTACTCAATAGCCTCTTGCGCTAGATAGTATGCGGTCATTTGGTCTCGAGTATAATATGATGTATGTAAAGCCTGTGCGATAATACCCAACGGCCCAACCACAGCAATTGTTAAGATTGATATAGCAACCAAAGTTTCAACCAAAGTTAAACCCCTCTCACTATTATTTTCTCCTCTAACCTTGTTAATTAGTAATTTAAAAAGTCTCATATTATTTAGGTAAGTTTAAATTTCTCTGTGATATAAGCGTTTGAATTGCAAAATCTGAGGTCTGAGTTTTATTTACATTTGCAGTGCCTTTTATTACCAAAAATACTCTTGGCTGACCTGAGTAGTCGGTGACTGGATTGGTAACATAGAATTTAAAAGTCTTTATATCAACCTCAGCAGAAGTTACGGGATATTGGTTACCAGGATCATCAGAAGTCACTCTCCATATTCGCCCCTTATTAGTTACAGGGTCTTGAGATACATAATAATTAACACTTCGTTTGGTACCGGTAATTGTTGAAATCAAAGAAAGGCTCCCCACGCCATCTGGTGTATTATCACAACCGTTTCCACCACTGACTACATTAGAACTAGCTACCTCTGGATTGGGTATTAAATATTTCTCAGAACTACAGGTATATGCATATCCAGTTTTTATATCCCTTACCATACTATCCACAGCAAAGTTTAGGTTATTTGAAACAGAGTTAATGGCTTGTGCTTTTTTGTTTCCATCAATAATTGAGAGTATTGCACCAAGGCTAAGTGTCATTACCATGGCAAACAAAGAAACAGAAACCATGACCTCAATAAGGGTAAAACCAAAGTGTTCTTTCGATCCACTTTTTGTTATTATTGTATTTTTTTGTTGGACATTATTTTTTTTCATCTCTTTTAATTGTTTTGTTCTTATAGTGAACCGTTGGTACAATTTTGACCAGAAGCATTTTCAACCCTTATCTGACCTGTCACCTCTACGATAATAGCTCGGCAATTAGAATTGTCGGCATTATTAACAACAATAACAGCTGGGCCATTAGTCTCCCTCCTTACAGCTCCTGAAATATCAGTTACCCAGAATGTAGCCTCCGGATTTGGTCTCTTAAAAATTATAGCTAATTTATCGACTTTTTTAACACTAGTACTATTGCACGGTATGATAGCATTACTACCAGAATTAGTATTTCCCACGCAAATCCGTGTTATCTTATTCCCCCTCTGATTCTTTATCTCATACAAAGATTGAATTTCTGATGGAGTATAACCTTGCGTATATGTATTATCAGCATTAGAGTCGCCAAAAACCAAAAATTGATATTGGGAGGCTACAGTGGAAGTATCGAAATAAACACCATATCCCTTGTCAAAATTAATATCGGAAGGCACTGCAGTGGGTGCTATGGATTTAACACTAATTCCATAAGTCTGCGCCTCACGAACAGCAAGAGCGGTCTCGTATGCTAAATTAGTTATCATTATACTACTATTCAAACCCGCCTGGTTAAACAATGCCACACTCATGATTACTGAAAAAATACCCAACACTACCAAAAGTTCAATCAGAGTAAAGCCCGCCTTCTTGAGCTGTACCAATTTTTTGTTTTTTAAATTAAACAACGCCTTCATTAGTTATATTGTATCACAACCAAAAACAAGAAAATAGGATTTAATACCAATTACCATTGAAGCAAGGAGCCAGCATATCAATTATGCTATATATATCATATAAATATATTTAAGAAGTAAAGATTGCAAGGAAATCCATTACCGATATATTTAGAAAAAATACGATCAAAAGCCCCAGAATCAGAAATGGTGCAAAAGGTATTTCGCTTTTAAATCTTATTGTAGACAATCCTTCAACATTTTTTTCCAAACTCTCGAGCGCCCTATTTACACATTTTCCATCTGCACAATCCATAAGTCTGCGCCTTCTTTTATTTATCTTCCTAGAAATAAACTTCATAACAGCGACTCCAACCATTACAATCAGTGATATTACTGCTCCAATCCAAAAGGCAAAAACAATCGCAGAGAAACCATATTTAATTCCCAAGAGCCATCCAATTCCAAGAGCGAGCTTTCCATCGCCAAGCCCCATCCATCTGCCACCAGAAACAAGCCAAATAAAATAGAACGGAAAAGCCACAAAAATTCCCGAAAGTAATATCAAAATTGCCTCGCTGCCAAATATTCCTCCAGCTGCAAACGGTAAGCCAAAACAAATAGGTGAATTTTGACAATTAAAGTTTAAGAATATTTGTAAAAAAGCAATAACAGCAAAAGAATATGAAAATTCATCTGGTATTATTTTATGCTTCAAGTCATAAACTGTTATCAAAACGAGTAGTGACATTATCACCAGCGACACCACTGTAGAAATCGCAAAAATCAAAGGCGATGCCTCTAGGATTGATGCGTTTTTTAGGTAAACAAATAGAAATAGTACTGCTGTAAAAATCTCCACCAATACATATTGTGAAGATATCTTACTCTTACACGTTCGACATCTTCCACCAAGCATAAGCCAACTCGCTATTGGGAAAAGATCAGCGACAGAGAGCACTCTTTTACATGATGAGCATTTTGATCTTCCCCCTAACCCCTTCCCTGTATTAAACCTGTATAAAACAACATTCAGAAAGCTTCCAATAATAGCGCCGAAAACAAAGAAGGCGATAGATAAGTAAATTGTCATGGGTATATAATACATTATTTTCCGCGTAGTGGCGATTTTTATGCAGAATAAGACACTTATCATAGAAAACAACCTCTGTATTATTAATACAGAGATTGTTTTCTATTTAGCTACTACGCTATATTATAGATTTGAAGTAAACTACTTACAAGTTATAGTAGTAGCATCACCCTTAAATCCTTCTGCGATAGGTAATTCTGTCGTATTTCCTGTACTGTCAACACACCAGTTCTTTGTCACATCTGAAGTTGAAGCCATGAAAGCCCAAGAACTATTAGATGAGGCACATCTTGTCTTGTTACCAGTCATTGAATTAACACCAGCAACCATGTCCTTTAAAGTACCAGTTGATGTTGTAGCAAAGATACCAGCAGCAGCAGTACCTGTACAACCAGTTGTCGAACCTACAGCTGTTCCATAAGTATTCATACCTTGTCCTCCGTACAAGATCTCAGCCTGAGCTCTCATGTTTGCTAGACTTGTTTTTATAGCTGCATCATTTCCCTTTTGTCTAGCTGTTGTTAGTGAGGCCAAAACAACCGATGAAAGAATACCGATGATAGCGATAACTACCAAAAGCTCAATCAATGTAAAACCTTTATTTGAATTCTTTTTCATAAACTTTTTTTATTTTTAAATTTAATTGTTATAACAATGAAACTAATTATCTAATATTTTCGATTTCATAATCTACTCATTGACTTTTATTTCAAAAGTACGTGATTGTCTTTACAACATCACGTACTTCAATTATATAACTTTATATTATAATATACCACATAGACATGTGGATATCTTTAATGACAAAACTACATGCAAGTTATATTTGGTGTAAATATACCTGATGTAGTTGCAACAGAGTTTCCCATACTATCAACACACCAATTTGGCTTAGCTGTGTCAGTTGTGGAAGACAAAACGGCCCAAGCTGAATTGGATGAAGCACATGCAACATGATCTGCATTTATTTTCTTCAGACCAACAATCATGTTTTTAAGGCTTCCTAATGTTGTCGTGCCAAATATATTATCACCAGTTGTATTACAGGGTTTTGAAGGTACAGGCCCTGTTCCTAGGGATGGTCCATAACTATTACTATGAGCTCCGAAATATATTTCAGATTGTGCCCTCATATTTGCTAGGCTTTTTTTAATTGCAGCATCAGTTCCTCTGGTTTTTGAGGTATTTAATGCAGCCAAAACGACAGCTGACAAAACACCAATAATTGCTATTACTACCAAGAGCTCGATTAGTGTAAAACCTTTGTTAAGTGAATTTTTCATATTTTATATTTTATCTATGTGTATCTATTTTGTTATTTGACTTAAAAACTATTTAACTAAAGAAATGTCTTAAGTTCTCAAATTGGTACTATCTCATTATACAACTTACAGCCCATTATACAAGTATATAATATGTGTATAACCCAAACACTACATAGACGATGATACATTATAAATAGGAATCAAGACGGACGCCAACAAGAATCCAACTCCCAATCCAAGTGCCACAATCATAATCGGTTCAATTAAATCAACTAAAGTATCAACAGCCTGAATAACCTCTCTCTGATAGAACTTAGCCAAAGTCTTAAGAATACCACCCAAGTCCCCTGTTTCCTCTCCCACCTTAACCATCTGTACCATAATTCCTGGAATTTCCTTTTGATAGGGCATCATAGAATCAGACAATGACTTACCACCACGGACGGACTCAAGGGCGTCAACTAACAAATCTTCATAAACTTTGTTATCCACAACCTTACTCGTTAACTCCAACGCCTTCACCATCGGCACACCTGAAATAAGCTGCGTGTTCATGTTATCTGCGATTCTTGACAGGTAAAGCTTTTTATAAAGTGCATTCACATAGGGGACCTGCAGTTTAAGCCTTGCAAAAGCATCTTTTCCAGCGGCGGTTCTAGCATATGCAATGAGCATAAAAATACCAACAACCACAACAATACCGAAGAAAACACCATATCGAACCATGAATTGACTTAGACCAATAACAACTTGAGTATAGACCGGAACAACCTGACCAGAATCAAGAATAATTGAACTAATCTTTGGAATAACAACAGTAAGCATCAAAATCATAACAGCAAAAAAAGTAAAGATAACGAATGCTGGATAGATCAAAGCGTTCTTAACCTTTGATGAAACTTCATAGCTTCTGTCCAGATAATCTGCTAAATATTCAAATGTCTCATCCAACTTTCCAGACTCCTCTCCCGCTTTAATCATGTTAGTATAGAAAGAAGAGAAAACTTTTGGGTGCTTTGATAGAGCACCAGAAATCGATGTACCAGACTGAATATCTTCCGCAATTTCACCAAGTTTGGCACGAAGACTCTTGTTCTCCATCTCTCCGGCAAGCAGTCTAAAAATCCTAAGTGCTGAGACTTGAGCTGTGAAGAGTGTAGCTAACTGTCTTGATAGAATAACAATATCCTTATTTGAAATACCTGTACCAAAAATCTTTAGATCACGTCCCAAGAGCCCCTTTTCATCCGCGGGCTTAATGGAAGAAATCGTCAGGTTCCTTCTTTGCAGAGAGTTTATGGCAATATCAATATTTATCGCCTCAATTGTTCCCTCAGCTTCTCCTCCAGTTTCATTTATTGATTTATATTTAAATAACATTGTTTTCTATATTATATTGACATAATTATATCATTCTCTCCAAGTTCTTTGGATTCAAAGAATGTTGATAGGCACTCTCAATTGTAATCTCCCCTCTTCTGACTAATTCAGCAAGAGATCTGTTCATATCAATCATACCATCACCCATCCCCGTTTCAATAACCGTATTTATTTCATGTGATCTTTTCTCGCGAATTAGGTTTGCTGTTGCGTTATTTGAGATCATTAACTCATAAGATGGCACCATACCTCCAGAGATTCGAGGAATCAATCTCTGTGAAAAAATACCAGTCAAAGACGATGCTAACTGCCCTCTGATTTGATCTTGTTGATTTGGTGGGAATGAGTCGATGATTCTGTCTATAGTTTGAGCAGCATTATTAGTGTGAAGAGTAGAAAGAACCAAGTGACCAGTTTCTGCTGCTGTTACAGCGGCGGAGATTGTCTCAGGACTTCTCATCTCCCCCAACAGGATGACATTTACATCTTGTCTGAGAACTGAAGTAAGTGCGGCCTCAAACGTGTTAGTGTCGACATGAATCTCTCTTTGATCGATGATAGACTTCTTTTGTGTATACAAATATTCGATTGGGTCTTCAATCGTAATAATATGTTCAGCTCTCTCTTGATTAATTAGTTCAACCATTGAAGATAGCGTCGTTGACTTACCTTGACCAACTGGACCAACAACCAAAAAGAATCCCTGTTTCATTCTTGTAAAACTCTCAAGAACCTCAGGTAGTCCAAGTTCCTTGAGAGATTTAATTTTATTTTGAATGAGTCTAAGAGCAATACTGTAACAACCTCTTTGAATATACGCATTTCCTCTAAATCTTGATTCAGGGTTAAATTGATATGAAAAATCAAGCTCCTTAGTATCAGCAAAACGCTTACGAGAAGCGTCATCAATCATCAAATTAAGAAGTGAATTGATATCTTCGTGAGTTAATATTGCCTTTCTTACAAGTGGAATTAACAATCCATTTACTCTTATTGTTGGATACCTTCCTTCTGACAAGTGGAGATCAGACCCACCCTCAAGGGTGACTGTTGCTAAAAGATCTTTTAATTCTTGTTCGTAATTCATGTTGATTTGATTAAATAATATTAAACTTAAGCCATACTCTCTCTCCTTGACTTTGTTCTCTCCAGTAGAGCCAATACTTCAGTTACAATCTCTGAAGGGATAGAAGTTGCTTTAACAATGTAACCATCTACATTATACTGCTTTGCTTTTTCAATATCAGATGGTTGTCCTTGATTACTTAAAACCATAATCGCTGCGCGCTTCGCTAATCCTCCTGCCCTGATTGCAGCAAGCGCCTCGATTCCATCCATTACAGGCATTACAACATCCATCAAAATAATATCTGGTTCATACCCCTCTTTTAGTTTATTGATTGCCGCCTGCCCATCCCCTGCGAGAGTCACATCAAACTTACTATTTGTAAATTTTATTGAATACATATTCAATAGAAATTTATCATCATCAACTATCATTACTTTGTATGGTTTATCTCCGTTCATATTTTTATTATATCATAAAAAAATTACAATCAAGTGGAAAACAGAATGGTGACATAAAGAGATGGTAAAAACTATAGAATAAGACTTGAAAGGCAATCAATTGCAAGGCAACAGAACAACGATTATTTTACAATGCAACTAGACTTTGCCAATTTCCTCAATTGGAATCACCTTATTTAACGCCTTAATCACAGCATCTTCCTTCATTAATATCATTCCCTGTGTTCTCGCATAACTTGTAATAGCAAGCTCCGTTGGCTCTTTTAGAATTATTTCCTCCATTTTCTTATCAACTTCAAACATCTCAGTCACAGCAATACGTCCTTTTGTACCCCTTGGGCAATCTGGAGTTGGGTTTATTTTATATACTTCTTTAGCATCTGGAATAACGCTTCTATAGTCATTAGGAATTTCCTCCAAATATTTATCCAACATTATCTTTGTAGAGCCCTCAATAGGAACACTGGCAACAGCCGAAGTTTGAGCCTTTCCAACAAGTCTCTGCGCCATTCCAAGAATTAAAGTCGGTGCAATAAGATAAGGGTCAATACCCATATCCACCAAACGAGGAATAATACCTACAGCTGAGTTGGTGTGAATCGTTGAAAGCACCAAGTGACCAGTAAGAGCAGCTTGAATAGCCAATTCCGCCGTTTCCTTATCACGTATCTCACCAACCATTATAATGTCAGGGTCTTGACGAAGTGTTGTGCGCAATCCGTTCGCAAATGTATAACCAATTTCAGGTCTTACCTGTGATTGACTCATTCCTTCAATGTTATATTCAACCGGGTCCTCCAGCGACAGCACGTTGTTTTCCTCCAAGTCCAACTCCTTAATCATTGAGTACAATGTAGTAGTCTTTCCAGAACCAGTTGGTCCAGAAATTAATATCAAGCCATATGACTTATTCAGCGCTTCTTTAATTAGTTTCAAATTTCTTTCTGGAAATCCCAATTCACTAAGTTTTTGGACACTCTTTTGTTGGTCCAAAATACGCATTTCAATCTTCTCACCGTAATATGTTGGAAAAGTAGAGACACGAAAGTCAATTTTTCTTCCGTCAATTCTAGCTGAAAATCTATTATCTTGTGGCTTACGCTTTTCATCCAGCTTAATATTTGAAAGAATTTTAATACGTGCAATAAGTGCATCATGAACTTTTGCAGGCAAAACAATACTTGTATATAAAACACCATCCACACGGAATCTAACACGCACCTTTTCCTTCATTGGTTCAATGTGCACGTCAGACACTCCACCTTCAATCGCATACCTTAGAATTGTCGCGACGATTTTCGTAACAGGAGCATCTTCAATTATATTCGGCGCACCACCAACAGCGGGCGCAACACCCAAGTCTCCCCTATCCTTCATCATCTCCACTTCCTCCGCAGAGAACTCAGTCTCCAGGTCATCGAGCGCCTTACTAACTTCGCCAGATAGACCATTATATGCATTTAATGCCTGCATGAAATCGTCTTCCGATATAAGGAAAATTTTAAAAGGTAGATTAGTCTTATTTGAAATGAAGTTAAGCGCATCTCTAGCTTCAATGTTTTCTGGATCTACAATTCCAACCTCAAGCACACCTCCATCAATAGCTAATGGAATAATTTTATAGTGAGTAGCGGATTCCTCTGGAATATATTTTAAAACATCAAAGCTAATTTTTTGAGGATCTATCTCCTTGGTTGGTATATTTAAAAAGTCACTTTTAGCTTTTAGAATTACAGTAGCACTAATTTGTTTAGAACGTAAAACATCCTCAACAGATTGATTAGAAGTCTTGGCTTCTTCCAATATGTAAGGTACATCGTCCTTTGATATTACATTTTGCTTTACTAATATGTCTAAAAAACTCATTTTTTATTATTTAAGATTAACTATCGAGCTTTAGTGGTTGTTGCTTTCGTTGTTTTTGAACCTGAAGGGCTTGAAGTTGCTGTACCCGCACTGCTTGAAGTCGCAACAGCCGGTGCTACATCTTCAGGTGAGGTAGTGGAGTCACCGAATGTTGCTGGACTGATTGTTGATTTGGAGTTTTTACTAACATTAGAATCAGACCCTTCAGTTACAGGAACGCCATTTGTAGATTGAATAACTGTACCGTTTACGTCCTGATAATTAATAGGTTCAGGTCCAACATCCTTTCCAACAGGAGCAAAGGGGTTTGGACGACCAATTAATTGAGGGTCAATTCCCTTGTGATTATCAACCAGTCCCAAGAAAACTGGGTCCTTAAATATAGCTGTCTTAATTTCAATTCCCCTTATAATCAATAGTTGATCAACGAATGTTTTTGCCAAATCGTTGTCTGGTATACTTGCTCCAGAGCTAGGTATGGACACAATATTTCCAGACCCGTCGACTACTGTTTTTTGAAGTGCTGAAGACGAAGATGTATCCCCAGATGTGTAAATTGTATAACCAATAAAAGCGGCGACTAGTACAAGTACTATTATGATTAGATATTTGAATTTTTTAAGTGTTTCAAGCATATTTTTATTTTAGCCAATAAGTTTGCAAAGTCACATTAAAATCGTACTTATCCCCATCAGCAGCGCCGAATGAAATATCTGAGACATCGACCAATCTCAAGTTATCTTCAAGACTCTGCAGGAAAACAATAAACTGATCGTAGGTTGTAGTTACACTAAAAGAGAGAGCTATTGAACCATATTTTTTACCATCAGCGCTAACCGCAGCTCCTCCCCCAGTAGTTTTACCAGCTGAGCCAGCAACCCTCGCCCCCTTGATGTCTTGCGAGAGAACAATGTTTGCAATATGTTGAATATCAATAATGAGCCTTACATTCTCTACTCCGTCTGGAAGGAATTTAAATAAGTTCTTCAGCTGTACATCACTAATTTGATTTCTGGTAGTTGTGAGTTGCTCTCTTTTAGCACGTAACTCCATCGCCTTACCATTTGCATCATCCAATCTTTTAAATTCAGCCTGCTTCTGTTGAATCAAGGTGTAAGTTGGATTAATATAAAACACAAAGGCAGCGATCGTTGCGGCTATAAAAAATATTTGTGCAAGAATTTTCATATTATTAATTATTTGTGCTTGGTGTTACTTTCTTTGTAGTATCGACCGCAGAACCTCCAGCTGTATTTGTTGTCTTATTATTTGGATCTGATTTTAACTTATAGTAATTAAGCAACGTCGGATCTATTCCTGTGGAAACAGTAAAAGACGCCTTACCGTTCTCATTTAAATCTGGATCACTGAAAATGGTGTTTCTGAAAACATTTCTAAGCTTTGGATTCATAAACGCACTTGACTGGAGAACAACAGCTTCGTAGCTTGAAGCTTCACCCGTTAAATTTATGGAAATCTTGTCTCCACCAGCATTACTATATTTAAAACTTGAAAATCTAACATTTCTAAGAGTCACGTCCCCTATTATCTTAAACAATGACGATGGTGCGACGTGCTGCTGTAACAAAGTATTAGCTGAATTAATTCTGTTATTCAATAAGGTAAATTCCTTGATAGTGTTTTGGTCAAAAGAATTTCGGAGTGTAATCAAATTAGAATTTACACTTATAATCTTCTGATCCAATTGCTTATTCCAAAGATATACACCCCCGCAAGCAACACCTCCAGCAATAAATATCAAAAAAGAAATCAAGAAGAAAATATTTGAACCGAGAGAATGAGATCTGACAGGTTCATTGACAGGTTGTTTTGGTATAAATGATGATTGGAACTTTGTATCCATAGGTTATTTAAATATAGTATATCATTAATTAAAATTAAATTGCACTCTTTTTTAAGAGTTTTCCACACCTGTCAAAATTCATTATGACATCTCCTGCAATTTTCTAAGTGCAATACCAACAGCAACAGCAAACTCAAGTCCAGCTGTCTGCAAAACACCCTCCAAAAATGCAGGCGTCTCGATTTTACTGAATGGATCTCCAATTTCAACTGTTGTTTGGAAGTTAGCTCGGGCCAACTCCACCACCCCCTTCATCGCCACACCTCCACCTGTTAGAATAACTTTTGAAATTGTCTTGTTAAATCTCTTTTGATAATTCAACAGAACACTGTTGGCCTCAGAAAAAATATAATCCATGGTAATTGAGATTATTTCGTATATTTTACGCTCATCCGCCTCAGGAAGAGTGCCAAGAGAGCGTTTCATATGTTCCGCCCTATCAAAACTAACAGTCATTCCCTTAGAGATACTATTTGTTACCTCCTGAGAACCCCTGTTAATAATGTGTGAGGATTTAATGACACCTCGTTCTAGCATGTAAATTTTTGTTGTTGCTGCACCCATGTCAAAAATCATCACAGGATCAATTTCCCCGGAAATTAACGCCCTAGTACTACTAAACATTTCAATCTCGAAAAAGCCCGTGTCGAGACCGGCCTCCTTAACGATGGTACTGTATGTATTTAGAACCTCGTTGTGAATTGAGACAACCAAAACTTGGACCTTGTGCTCTGGTGACATTTTTTGACCATCTTCATCTTCTGAATCCACAAAATCCAAATCCCCATGATCATTTGGAATTATCCACCAGTCCATGGTTACCTCACTTATTGGAACTGGAATGTACTTACGTGCCTCAATGGGAATCATCTCCTTTAGTTCCGCGTCACTAGCCTTTGGTAACTCAACAAGCGAAACAAGACTGGATTTAAAAGGAATAGAAACACCAGACACAACACTTGTGACGTTAGACTCTTTAATTATGTCTTTTATAGCTTCTGAAATCTTCTCAGCAGGCAATGTGACCACTTGACCTACATCAACTCCTCCATATGGACCAAGGGCAATTTCACCGTAAGTTTCAAGTACAGCCTTGCCACGATGCTTTTTTATTTGTACAACCTTAATTGAAGAAGACCCAATATCAACACCAATTACACTCTGATTGTTTTCTTTAAAAATTCTTTGGAGAAAATTTGACATGGGTGTGTTATATAAAGATGTTGTACGACTACAACACTATTATTAACAGTATACACCATAAAAAACAAAATATGAAGAATAAATCAAATGATAATCCAAATCAAATATCGGAAACACTAGGAATACATGGAAATTCAAGTAAAGATCAAGAAAAACAGGAGAAAAATGAAATAAAATCATTATTTCCTTATGAAGACCACGAAATAAAGCGAATTATTTGGTCTCTAAAGAAGGATGAGGGCTTTTGCAATACCAAGGACGGAATAAGGATAATAGGTATTATTAAGAGAGAATCAAAAAATTTTGATGCCATAATATCAGTGCCATCATCTTCATATTGGCAAAGCCTCAAGAAGTTCGACCATATGCACAAAATTCTTCGAAAAATTCCGCGCTACATCCCCTACGCAATAGTTCCTCGCTTGCATAAATCTGAACAGAAGAGTTTGAATAAAATGGAGAGAATTAATCAAATATACAAATCCTATAGACTTAGTTTAAGATTTAGATATTTAATCATGAATAAAACGGATTTAAATATTTTAATTGTTGATGACTTGAGAACAACGGGACTTACGTTGCACGAGGCTTATTCAATAGTAAAGTCCACCCCGCACAAATTCGGAGATATTAGGATTAAATGTCTAACGATAGCTTATGAGGCATAACAAAAAGACCGTAGAAAGATGGGCGTGACTATAAATTTAAATCCAGCAACAAATCATTAACCAATGATTCTATCTGGTCTCGAACTTCCGATGTTGCCTCCAAATCCATTCCCTTTGGATCTTCAACTTCCCAAGTAATCATCTTGTCACTTTTTTGCAAATAATCCGGAATAGTTTCTGGTTCTGCCATAACAACAGCCACGTCGCACTCATCGAGTATTTCAGGTGTTAACTGGGTTCTAAAGTTTTCACCAGCATCAACTCCAATTTCCGCCATAGAAGAGATTATATTTTCAGCCCCTTTTGTATTGGCAAGATTTACACCATCTCTACTTTCTCCGTCCTTGTTAAAAACCATTGTACCCGCGGAAGTTGAAACGACAGTTCCATCCATTATGTTATTAAATATAGCCTCAGCCATTTGGCTTCTTCCAACATTACCTCTGCAGATAAATAATATTTTCATTTGAACACTTTATCATGATTATGGATTTTTACCACATTAATTGAAGTGTTTAATTTTCTGTTGTATTAGGCACTCGATCACATTTAAAGTTTATCTCGTATGGATCAGATGAAAGGGAGAATGATGGATTTTCATCATCAGTCACCTTAGTCACACATGAGAGCTTGTGCCTACCAATGGTAACAGGATATTCAGATACTGAGTTATCAGCCCCGAAACCATCTAATGTACAAACTGTATAACTTAGATCGGACAAATTTGACCTTGGCACCCAATTTACAGAACATTTCGACGTGGTTTCACTAGCATATGGTTTATCAAATGTTAATTTCATGGTCAACTTAGGCTTGACACACTTAGCGATCTTGTACACAGGATTATCTTCAGATTGAATACCATCAATATAAGGACACATATCACCCTTACAGGAAGTAGAACATTTCCCAGTATCAGAACAATAATTTAATCCAGCCTTACATCTTGCAGAACATTTTCTTTCATTGGTGGAACTTTTACACACCCAAGACCAAACACTAGGATTTGATTGTGTAATGAGACTAGATACCGCAAAGCCTGTGGATGTTTGCATAGCTGGACATAAATTAGTGGAACCACTTTCCAAACCTTGATTATCCAACACTTCGGAAACACCACAACCAGCACTTACATTACTACAATCACCAGAAGGACAATTGACACTCAACGCAGGACATTGCCCTTGTTCCAATACAGTGTTATCTAATGCCACCTGAAGTTCCGCTACTTTTTCACCAGGTGAATCATATGACAAACTACCATTCTTTGTATATGCCGAATTAGGACTTGCTCCATCACCAAAACTCCACGAGTATGACAATAAGGATGAATTTCCAGAAGTGGCAAAATTAGCGTCGAAACGAAAACTCTCCCCTACTGGTATGTTATAGATAATGTCGCCTGCATTATTCTTAAAGATACAACTCAATAAATTAGTACAAGCTCCCGTATCTTGATTTAACTTCCAAGAAGCTTCACCCGTAGTACAGGTCACATCATTACTTCCCTGGCATTGTGGCAATGGAGGTACCCAATTACCTCTATTAAAGTTCCAAGAATACGGCGTCGTGCTGTAATAACACATCTTGTTATTCCAAGGCCCCAACTCTATTATATCCATTTGAGCAGCTGTGTAATCAGATTTTTTACCAGCATGACGACTTGAAAAATTTACAGTACACACACCATCATAACTCCCACTTATAACATTATACTTCTTAGATGGAGCAGAGAACGTAGAAGTCTTAGGGGTTCCCTTAGAAAAATTAAACAAATCATACCTTGTGTTAAGCCAACTCGTACCGTTAGAATCTATCAAAACATAGAACTGATCCCCATTATTTAAGGACGGCATATATTGGCAAATATTCATTGACAAACTTGCGGTACGACCCCTACTATTATTACCCCCCGAAGCCCTACTTGCTGTAACGTACGAATTGATACCATTTGAAAACTTTGTGTATTTTGGATAAGTACAGAGCGGTACTGAAATTAAATTATTTGGCTTATTAAACATTATATTCATCTCACTTTCAGGAATATTTCTACACGCTGCAGAATTGGACAAAGAGCCAACCTCTTTAATTGTGACACTGGCATTTGTAAATTTTGAAGACTTACCCACATATTGACTTGTTGCCACAACGGAATTGGCGCCATCGTAATAAACAGTATGTTTATTACTTTTACGAGTGTATGGTTGATATACAACAGTTTTTGCTGTACCGAAAATAAATTCAGAATAAGCATACTCCTTATCTACCCAATCAGAATTTTGAAGATCAGTTATTACATAGAATCTGTTTCCACTAACAATACCTGGCATATTAGCACTTACATCTAAACTCGAGCCAGAAGCAGCTTTACCACCCGAAATTATCAATCCGCCCGCAACAGGGGTTGAATCCATCGTGCAAGCACCGATTGTAGACTCACAATTCCATACAGCTGGAGTACCTGAATCACAAATTTTCTCTCCCTCCTTGTGAGAATTATCGCAACTAAGTGCTTGTGGCTCTGATTGTCCAGCGTACGCAAGTGTGCCTAAATCACCAATTAGCTGATTACTTGGAAGTAATACTAGTATTGGTTGTGTAACCTTTTTTATAACAACATTTCTTTTGGCACTATCAGCAATAGCAACATAGAATGTGAAATTATATGAACCCGGGACATTAGACACATTATAATTTCTATTAGACGAAACATTGACCGAATTACTTAAGGTCATTTGATTTATAGAAATATTTGGTACATCCCAATTGTTCCAACTGTTTTGATCTGGAGGTAATAAATAATATATACTATATGTTGAGGCGCTATTCTTGTTTACCAATAGACTTACATTAAAGGAATCACCTGGAGTATAAAATGATATAGCACTAGGCAATGGAGAAGATACACCACTTATTGCAAAAGAACTCGCTAGTGAGACGTCACCGGTTGATACTACATCAGATGAACTAAATGCCAGAGCTGTATTACATGATGATAAAAACAAACTAAAGATAATAAACATGGATACACGTATCTTTTTCTTGGAATTTTTAACAGAAGACATATTTTTCCTTTTATTTCTAATAAAACTAACAATCATCAATGTTGCTATAAAGATAAGTATCACCAAAACATAGTACATCAGACCGTCAGACTTCTTTTCTGGGTATAGAATATTTACCTCTTCTTCTGATGGTAGAGTACTTGAATACGAATCGATTACAACACCGGCATTATCCCTTATCTCTGCAGATATATTTAAATACTCAGCCTTATATTTCGATTTAGCAGGTATTACTATCGAGTTGTTATATAAACTTAAATCTACTGGCAATGTAGCGCTAAGTATTTCAACATCATCTTCGTTTTTTACGGACAAAAATAGAATTGCGCCAGACATTCTTGAATTAATTTCAAGATCCTCTGTTTTGCCATAACCATCATAATTAACAGTTAAATTAAATTTTTCATTTTTCGACAAAGAAAAATGGTCAGACTTTATGGCTGTTATACTAGAGGACAAACCACCTACAATAAAATTTACTGAAATGGGGTTTATTGGGTGAGAATATGAATCATCATTATTGAATTTTATCTTTGCGGAATATTTTCCTGGAGTAAGTTCGTCAGTAGGTATATTTAATTCATATTTTCCACTTTTATTCTGTTTGTTTAGTGTGGCCCTTACAGGTAAATTCGCAACAATATTACTATCGACGTCATAAACCTCGATAGAGGTAGACGATGTATTAACAGAATCCAATCTATAAGATATAGATAACTTATCGTTTTTTTCTAGAACCAATCCATAATCCTTATCATAGACAATTCCGTTTCTAAAGATGTTAATCTCGGAAGGAATTGTGATTTTGAATTGTGGTTCACCTCGCACGTACATATTTTGGCTACCCGTAGTGATTACAGTCCCGTTCTGTAGATATATCGTTATTATTAAATCAACATTACCAGATACAGTAGTAGGAACAGCATAGCTAAAATCAATATCTCTTTTTGAATTTTCTTTTACATAAGGAATTGAAAATCTTGGTGATTCACCCAACGGTACACCAGACTCATTATTAAGTGACAATACATAATAACTATCTTGCAAATTATCATTACCTATATTGGATAACGTAAATGTACCAGATACATCCCCACCAACAACAACCGGAGCTTTATTCAACTTGATTGGGTAAACATATAGATCAACCTTTTTTGCACCCGTATCTGTGCTGGTCATGCTATTAGATTCTGCAGTCACATATTTAATTCCAAGTGCCTGTGTACTGTAGAATAAAATTGAAGTTAATAATAAAACAGAGAAAATTATAAAGACGTTTATTGATTTATTAATCATGTAAATATTATACACCAAACACAAACAAATACACACATATATATACACCGACTTAACGAAGATATAATTTATTCACACGATAAATTACTAAATGAATATTTTACAAACCAATTATAGTCCCCCACTGTACTATGTGGGTTATTTGGTTGGCCATATGACAACATATTATCTAAAATAAAACCTTAAATCAATACAAATGGACTGAGTTATAATATTTTTTTATTAATCAAGACCTTACCAAAATTGATACCTTTTTCTTCTACAAATTTATAGGACAGATAGGAAATTATCGTTGAAATAATTAAAACGACTGATGTCAATATTATAAACGAAGTTATGGGATCAATAGCTCCGTAAAAATAGTTTGATTTCTTATAAAGAAACCACACAACACCTACTACTAAAAAGTGCCACAGATATAGACTATAACTTATTTTTCCAAAAAATTTTGTTAATCTGTTTTCTAAAATAGAAAACTTTTTCATTGCCATTGCCAACGTAATTCCGACCCAACCAAATGAAACCAACCAACTTGACGGTAAAAAACTGATATCATCCACAAAAAATGTCATTAAACCCAGATACACAACAGATATTATCATTATACTTGTACTATTTTTCTCCAAAAAATTAGTTTTATGTACAATTAAGTAATAAGATAAAATTCCTAATACAAAAACTGGTAACTGTTCAGGAAAAACTAGTAATGACTCGTGCGGTGTGAGACGAGGAAACAAATTCGCCAATGTCAGATAAAAGAGTGAAGTAAAAATGAAAAACAATAATGCCCTTTTTAAATTTATAATTATCCTATTTAAAAAAGGAATAAAGATATAATAGAACATTTCAATTTCTACAGTCCAACCACCAAAGGGCAAATAATACATTGATGGAGGATAAAATATTCCCATAAAGATCATGTAAACAAAAATATTAAACCAATTAACACTACTAAAATGACCTAGAAAATAATAGTTTTCAGCCAGCATGACTGGTAAATAAATTAAAATCGCCAGATAAAATGCTGGGACAATCCTAAAAAATCTTCTAACATAGAAGAATTTATTAGTATTTACACCATCTATGTTCTTTCTTTTGTTGTATGATAAAAACAAAGTCAAAGAACTAACGATAAAGAAAAGCTGTACTCCATAAGCCCCTTTTGATGTTATCGCTAAAATCCAGCTCGGTAGCTGGTGTATCATTTGCCCTGTATGTGTTATAACCACAGCCAATATAGCCAAACCCCTTAGAGAGTCAACATATGAATAGTGTTTTATATCTGACTTATTATTAGATTCATTTACGGAAGAAAACTTTAATCTAAAAATATAAGGTCTAATTTGTGATATAAAATTCAACATAATATATATTTATTTTATGTAATATACTACCCTTTCACTTAACATTAAACAAGCCGCTGTAAATAACCTGTCCACTCTTTCATTTAATTACATTAATTAGCGGGCAACGTGAGTTATAACCAAAATACCAAGACCTTGTCTGGATATATAGTTTATTTCCAAGCATTATCTTGAGACACTTGGATCGCCAAATGATTTACGATAGTTTCAACAGCCTCGACGGTATCAACGACAATCTCTCCGTTCATTGAATTTAAATGTAAATCCCCATAATGCCGTTCTAATTCATCCAAGTCTGTAATGAGTTGATTCGGTACAGGATTTTCTGAACGTTTATTAAATCGACTCTTCCACAATTCTCGATCAGAGCACGTTACCAATATTGAGACGAGATGCAAATTTCGTTCTTTACACCAATCTTGAAGATTTGTAATCTCTCCATCCCTTTGGAATGGGTAATCAAGGATTATAGAGGTACCTGAAGATATATTTGACTCTAGTATCTTAAACAGGGAATCATAACTTATCCTGTTTCGGACCGTGTGGTCTTCAATGTGCATGGAGGTCGAATCGTATATGTCATCCTTCCTTAAAATAAGTAATTTTTGTTCTTTTGCAAAAGCATTAGAAACAGTACTTTTTCCAACTCCGGGACGTCCCCTAAATAATATAATTGTTGTTTGTTCTTTTCGCATGATTATAGACGACAGCTGACTCTAATTATAAGTTCTATTGGCGGAGACGGAGGGATTCGAAGCTTACAGCTTCGGTACAGTCTTCGTATCGTGCTCGCTACGCTCCGCGCGATATACTCAGACTTTTCTCATCCCTCACGGAAACTGCTCAAGCGGTTTCCTCGTCTCCTTTGTTCGTTCACTCTGTTCACTCACTGCGGAGACGGAGGGATTCGAACCCTCGGTGCCGTTTAAAGGGCACACCTCTTTAGCAAAGAGGCACGTTAGACCACTCCGACACGTCTCCAGTACTATCAAGATAACATAATTTTACAGCTTTTACTATTGCCTTAATATTCCCCCATCCTCCCGACTTCATCAGCAAAGCATCGCACTTGACAGCAACAGCTGCGTCGTATATCATTCAAACATGCATTTGAATGAATTAGCAAAGTTAATGCGGACAGCTGGAGATACCAGTAGACTTAAAATTCTGTGTATTATTTTCAATAAAAGAAAAGTTTGTGTGGGAGATATTGCCAATGAGTTAAATCTAAGTATTGCAATTGTGTCTCACCACCTCCAGGTCATGTCCAAGGAAAAACTATTAATTCCTGTGCGCGAAGGCAAAAGAATTTGCTATGAACTACCAAAAGATCCATTCGTAAAAGACTTGAAGAAGCTCATTTGCAAATACAAATAGATTGTCAGTTTATATAATTAATCAACATAACAAATAGAAAAATGGATACAAACACAACAAATAAGAAAGTGGTCGTTTATTCAACACCAACATGTCCATTCTGCGTCTACGCGAAGGATTATTTTAAGAAAAACAATGTTCCATTTGAAGACATAGACGTAACCAAGGACCAAGCTAAAGCAAAAGAAATGGTTGAAAAAAGTGGCCAAATGGGTGTGCCTGTAATTGCAATCGGTGACGATATTGTAATAGGATTTCAACCAGAGGTATTTGAGGAATTATTAAAGAACGCAGCCTAATCCCCTACTGACTCATCTGTTTTAAGTCTCTAATTACAATGGGATCTTTGTCGCCTAAGTCAACTGCCTTCTGATAATATTGTTTACCTTTCGCCAGGTCCCCCATCAAAATATAAACTCTTCCTAAGTTCTGATATGGACGATACAAACTTGGATTCAACTGTATCGCTTTGTTCAAATTACTTATCGCCTTTGGATAGTCCTTCTTGTCGGTATAATACATACCAAGATTACTATACGCATTAGCATAATTAGGATTTATTTCTATAGCTTTATTGTAACTAACCAGCGCTTCGTCATATCTATTGGAAGAAGCCAAGATTATACCGAGATTATTATGAGCATTCGAAAGTCGAGGGTCAGATTTGATAGCTTTTCTAAAATACATCTCAGCTTTTTTGTAATTTTCTGATCTGTAATACATAAGACCAAGATCATTCAATGTACCCGCATCAATATCCTTCATGTTTAGGAGCTTTGTCTCGAGTTCCCCCGCCTTTACTGTATTACCAAGCTGACTATAGATTAAAATAACCTGTGACAGATGTCTTGGGGTCGGATCGAGAGCAAGCGCAATACGAGCCTCAACCAAAGCATCCTTTGGGTTGTCGAAATATTGATGATACAAAATCGCCATATTTAGATGCCCTGCAGCATAACAAAAATCATAAGATACAGCCTTCTTGTAGAGTTCGAACTCGGCTTTATTGTCCCCCTTAAGACCAGCTATGATTGCAAGAGTGTTGTAATACGATGCGTAGCGAGGTTCAATTTTTAAACCATCATTCACAACAGCCTCCGCCTTATCAAGCTGATTTTTTTCTCGATAATATGAGGATAGAACCAGATATTGATCTAAGTCTTCAGGAAACTTTTTTATAGAAAGTTCTAAGTAGCTAACAAATTTATCGTAATTTCCAAGGGCATAGTTAGCAGCTGCAAGGTCCCTATAAAGCAGTGGGCTGTTTACAGCAGGATCATTCTCGATGCTTTCATATACAGCAAGTGCTTTTTCGTCTTGCTTTAGTCGGTAATATGTCAGCCCCAAGTGATATTTAAGAATTGCAGATTCTGGATTTTCATTAAGTGCCCCCTGAATTAATTTTAGTGATTCATCATAATCCCCTCTCTGTCTTGCAACCAAAGCATCTTTGACTAACTGAATGACATCATTAGGAACACCAACATAGAAATTATATTTTTCCAATCCTCGCAAATTAAAGGCATCATCGAGAGACATTTCCCCTAGATTTTTGTAGCGATCTGAGAGCGTGGTTGATTGCTTATACACCTCCAGATTCTCCTGATATTGATTAACTAATTTTTCATCATTTGTATCAAATGCCTTTTTGTATATTGAATAGATATATTCTCCATCATTTAATTTAGATCCATTTGAACTAAATTTTGAATGGTCAGTTTTATATACCTCTGTCTCTGCTAAATCACTTAGACCATCTTTATCCTTATCGGGATCTTGAATCGTCTGCAAATAAATGCCATGACCAACAACTGAAACTTTATGATATATAAATCTTCCTATTAATCGTCCTGGGATGGATGCCGCATCAGGATTATAAATAAAGTACACAAGACCTCCAACCAAAACAAAGAACGAGATTACAAGAATCGATATTAGTACCGTAACCACAATCGGAAAAGAATTCCTCTTCTCGCTGTTATAGTCCATAGTGAGAGCTGTCTTTACCCAAGACAGTGGTCTTTAGAATATCTGTTATTTTCTTTGCATCAGATATGGACAATCCCTGTAGAATAACACCTGAAAACACAGCTTCTGGTCTGCCGTTTCTACCAATAGCCACTTGTTGCTGAGCAGCGTTTTCAATAAAGACCCTCGCTAGACCGAACAGTCTCTCTATAATCCCCTGCTTAACTGTTACATCTTGAATTGATGAATAAGGCATGTGCTTTTCAGATAAACTGATTACTCCTTCACGATAATAAATATGCTCTGGTGTAAATTTGAATGAATAATTTTTCTTCCAAAGGAATAGGGCTATCGTCCTAAATATCATTATAGCAACACCTAGTATCAACCAACCTAATACAATATATACAAACGCGTTCTCAAAAGATATATTCTTAGCCTTTCCTAAAATAACAAATAATACAAAGAAGGAAATTATAAATGAGCTTATGAATTTATTCACAAGCGAAACTCCTATCCATTTGTTAGATAACGGATATTTATCACTTGAAATATCCTCATTTAATTTAATTGTCTTACTGACTTTCTCAGGGGCTCCAGAAGAGTGACTGGCTGCCGTCTGAGAACCATCGTTCTTTTCAGTATGGCCCCTACCAGAAACCTTATCCAAGAAGAACTTTTTAAGACCCTCTGATGCCGCATAGTCAACACCATCGATGTGTGCCTCAATACTAGAAGCGGATGTTGCACTTGCGATGTGAACATCATAAAGACCCATGATTCTATCCAAAATATCTTGATCGACATATACGTCTTGAATCTTTTGCCATTGAACATGGATCTCAGATGGAGCAAATACTCCTTTTTTAATAGTTATGAAATGCTCTTCTCCTGCGTAATAGTATCTCTTTATATAGACCTTAACATATAGACTATAGATAGACATTGATACAATGAATAAAACAACAATACCCACAACCGCTGAAATAAATATTGTATAATTCGAACCAACGTCACCTCCAGAAGAAGCGATCGAAATCAAAACGCCCGTAAAACCTCCAATGAATATACTTGCAAAAGCATAACCGATTACATTAGAGATGATTTTTTTCCAGTATTTTTTTGGACTTAGTGGATATTTCTGCTGAAGGTCGCTTTGATTATTCATTTTTTATTATTTAATATTATTATGGACTAATAATACAATAATATGTCAAATTGTCCAGTGTCTCACGGATAGCTTATCTATTCACTAATCGCCCACTAGACAACCCCTATCTCCAATCTATCTCCCCCGACCCTAACTTTTTCAGATATTCATTAGCCTTGCTGAAATGCTTCGAACCAAAGAATCCATTATAAGCAGAAAATGGCGAAGGATGTTGGGATTCAAGTACTAAATGTTTAGTTCTATCAATCTTCTCGCCTTTTTTCTTTGCATAATTTCCCCATAAAATAAAAACCAGGTTTTCCTTTTCATTCGACAGTTTTTCAATTACAGAATCAGTAAATTCTTCCCATCCCTTTTTCTGGTGAGAACCTGGAGTGCTCGCTCGTACAGTAAGCGTAGCATTCAATAGTAGAACTCCCTGCTTCGCCCAACGAGAAAGATCGCCGTTTTTCTCTGGAGCGACACCTAAATCGCTCTCAATTTCCTTAAAAATATTTTGTAATGATGGTGGTAACACAACTTCAAACCCCTTATCGGTCACCCCCTCGCCCCCAACCGCAAAACAAAGACCGTTCGCCTGATTAGGACCATGATATGGATCCTGTCCAATAATCACCACTTTAGTATTTTGAAACGGACAAAGATCAAATGCTCTGAAAATATTTTTAGGTTTAGGATACACGACTCCGGCCTTATATTCTTTATTAACAAAATCAGACAGGTCTTTAAAATAAGACTTAGAAAACTCATCGGTAAGTACCGACTTCCAGGATTCCTCAATTTTTACATCCTTATGCTCCACTCCCTGTATTATAGGGGTAAATGAAAAATTTTGAAATATTCAAAATATACGATATACTGCCCCTTGTACGGAGGATTGGATGAGTGGCTTAAATCAACAGTTTACTAAACTGTCGGCTTGGAAACAGGCCCGTGAGTTCGAATCTCACATCCTCCGCAAAATAATGGGCAAAGCCCATATATTTTGCGTTAGTCCTTAGCGAAGCTAAGGGCTCCGCAACGAGCGAAGCTCGTATAATTTTCGAGAGTGCAGAATAAGGAGCGATAGCGACTAATATTTTGCCTCCGCAAAACCACAATGACCGACACCCCCAAAACAGCATTATTCATCTGCAAGGGCAATTGGTTCAGAAGCCAGATGGCTGCTGCTATCTATAATAAACTAACAGATTCAAACAACGCAGACTCTGTTGGAACTTACACAGGAGCCTCCGATGAACCAGAGGGACAAATTCTTGAAGACTTATTCAAAACACCTCACTTCTTTGAAACGATGGAGAAAAATGGCATGAATGTGCGTAAAAATTCTACGAGGCGCCTCAAACCAGAAATGCTTGATGGATATGATTTGGTAATCTCGATGACAGAAGAACCCTATATCCCTGATTTTCTAAAAGACAACGAAAAAGTAATTTGGTGGAAGATTGAGAACCCAACCTTTGTTGACCAAAAAATTGCCGAGGATGCTTATGAAAAGATTTATAATTTGGTGAGCAAACTAATCATTGAAAATAAATAACTACACATATTACAAACTTTATGCCAACTATACAAATCGCCATTTCAAAGCTAAACTTAACAACATGAAAATTCAAATATCTTCTGCCCCAAGTGAAATCGATGCTTCTATCATCAAAGGACAATTGGAAGCCGCTGGAATATCTGCAACCATCGTTCCAGATAATAATAACTTCTCCTTGAGTCTTCATGTTTCAAGGGGTCCGAATGTAACCTATGTAATTTTTGTAGAGGAAGAAAAGGTAGAAGAAGCAAAAAAGTTGTTAGCTGAAATGCAAGATAAGATATAATTGACACCACCTCAGTCTTTGCTAATATATATACAAATAGACTTTTAGTCGCAACCCCAAACTTTCCCAAAGAGTTTGGGGATTAAATTTTCAACACTAATATGAAAAAAATCCTCTACACAGAAATTGGACCAAACAACTCACCCTACAAGAAGGGTGATTGGAAAAACTTTGCTATTCACAATGAATCTCTGATCAAAGGATTCTTTGGTGAATATAGATTTCTCAGCAATTTCTGGCCGGCAAAGATTATTTTGGACAGTGTAGGATATAAGAATGTTGAACTTGCCTATCAAGCTGCAAAATGGAAACCTGAATCTAGGCGCTTTTTCCTAACCTGCACAGAATTAGAATCTATTGATTATAACAGAACCAATATTCCAAATGGATATTCTACGGATGAATGGAATTCAATTAAGCTAAGTGTAATGTCTAATCTTATTAAACAAAAGTTTGACCCAACAACAAATCCAGAAAATCATAAATTATTAATAGAAACACAAAATAAGCACCTGGAAGAAATGAATTGGTGGGAAGATTTATATTGGGGTACAAATAAAGATGGAGAGGGTGAAAATAACCTTGGAAAGATCTTGATGAAAACGAGGGATATTTTTGAATAGAAATATTACCAAACCTACCTAATCTTTTTCTTCTGTATATCCTTTAAAAAGTTCTGATTCCCAACAACTTTTTCACCAGTTTTATCTTCTATGTCTTTCCTTGTTCTTCCTGCCACCTCCCCACCATCCTTTGCATCTTTAGATAAAGCTGGAAAACCTTTGGAATCTCTCTTTGTTGTTATCTTGGTCGTCGTAGCTTCGCCAAGCATTGTTAAAATAAGTTCAAGTTCATTCATGTGATCTCGTGGATTATCAGGATTACCCAATGATTTAAATTCTTTAATTTGTTTTGCATTCATATCAAAAGTACCCTTATAAATTTCATTTGTAAGAATTGCAAAATCAAAACTATTTCTTGCTCCCCTGTTTTTCCATTCATCAGTTAAGGTATTACGAATATTAATTCCTCTCATTCTCTTGGAAATCCAGTCACCATCATACCCCTTTTGTTCATATATCTTTTTTGCACGAACTATTGCCCTCTCAGGATCTTGAATCTCTTCAATTCTCTCCTGTCCAACTTGAGCTAACCATTGTTTGAATGGTTCAGCTTTTGGTGATGGAATAGATTGAATTATACGGAAAATACCACGTAATTGAGACATGTTTTCCTTACGTTTCTTGTTATCCCTAGATACCGTTTGAAGAGGGGTACAAATTGTACCCCAGTTGACATTAAGCTCATTGTCACGTGTCCTAATTTTCTTAATATACTGTTTTACATCATTTGAATCTGTAAGTATCTTGACTACATCCGATATCGCAAAATACCACTGATCATTATGCCATACGCGACGAACTTCTCTTTCTTCGAATAATGCTACCTGCTTCTTTTGTGATTTTGGCATTTTCATAATCATTTATTATTTAATTAATTTAATAAATCTCTCTTTTTCTAGTTCAGAAAGTATACCAAATCAACCCCAAAGTATTCATAAAGAAAAAATAAAGAAAACCCGAAGCTTTCTTAAACCAACTTCGTAGTACAATACGCACACCTTGTAGCCTCAAGCGGAATCTCACTAAAACACTCTGGGCATTTTTTGGTTGTAGGATCAGCTGGAACTTTATCCCTCTTTGATCTTGTAATAAGGGTATTTACTGGTACCACCACAAAGAAATATATTGCAAAAGCAATTATTAAAAATGAAACAAGAGCGTTTATGAAATCGCCAATCATAAACTTACTATCATTTATTATAAAGAAAACTCCTGAGAAATCTGGAATCTTTGCAATTGCTCCAATCAGCGGAGTCAAAATATCTTTAACCAAAGCTTCCACTATTTTACCAAAAGCCGCTCCAATTACGACTCCAACTGCCAAGTCCACTACATTTCCTCTCAAGATAAATTGTTTAAATCCCTTTAACATATTTTTAGATTATACTTATATTTTAATACCGTGATTACATATCATAATTTAAATATACACTACAAACAATAGAGCCGCTAGAGAATAAACCTAGCAGCTCTGTCTATTGTGATACGGAGCCGCACCCAAGGCGCTATTCCTCCGTCACGACTTCATATTCCCCTCCCTTGAGTTCAATCTTCCAACCCTTCAGCCAAATCCTGTTCCAGTGTCGGTAAACATCTGAATTTGGACCATGCTTCTTGGCCAGTGCCCTCAGTCCGACCTGCCTCGATATGGACAATCCGACCGTCCGGCGTACCCCGCGGAGTGACAAATAGTGAGATTCCTTGGTTATAACCCAGGTCTCCGGAATTGGTATTTTAACGCCACTCCATCCATTCAGAGGGCCTCGATTCGTGTCATTTATTACGGCAAACTTTTTCATGTATTCGTCCCTAATCTAATTGTTAGCAGTTTGATCGGACAAGAAGTGTTGTACCTTTGTCCAAAATAAGAATACAATTTTGTAAAAAATAGTCAATTTTGCCAGAGCAACCGCAGATTCCAAATTGTAACAGACACAATAAATGTCTACGACCTAAACTCAACCTCAAATCTATACATCCCCATTCCACACATTCCTTGTAGGACACCTACGGTCGAAGTTCCTGCATTAATATCGGTCGCACCGGCCTGTGGTAGTACCTGGCTGACATTCAAACTTGGAATTCGTATTGAAGATGAACAGTCGAAAGTTCCATTAGTTTTGAATCTTATAATAGTCGACACTCCAGCTTTGGCGACACTCTTCCCCGGCTTATAACCTCCCTTAACATCGATCATAATAATTTGCTTTCCATCAACCATGGTGACATTGGGAGACATTCCGCCAGCTTGTACATTTCCCTGTGCGCCAGTTTGTGTTTCCACTCCACCGTTCCCTAACATGGAAAGCGTAAATGCTCCGATCACCAATACCACCGCGACTGTAATTGCTATATAAGTTTTATTCATAAATATTTTATTAAAAATTAAAAACTGGCGAAATAATTCCAATCACCACTAAACTGTTTATTAAATTGAAAACTGCAAACATAATTACAATGAGCCCTGCAGTTTTGAAAAACACACCCTTCTTTGCACTATTTATAACACTAAATGAACTGAAACTGATAAGTGCGAGAACTGGTAGCGTTCCTAATGCAAATGAAAGCATTGTTAGTCCCCCTCCAAGAAAGCTCCCCGTTGATAAGGTGTACAATTGCATTGACTGAGTAAATCCACAAGGTAGGAAGAATGTTGCAACACCCACAAGAAGTGGAGTTAATGTGTGATTTAATTTTGTCACACCCTGCGCATGTTTTGAAATAAATCTAGGCATTCCAATCTGCATTCTTTTGGCCCATGGAAAAACATCGAGTAGATTTATTCCCAAGACCAACATCACAAGCGCAATAATTATTCCCAATATAAAAGTAGCTGAAACATTCAAGGTAAACGCACTACCCAAAACACCAATCACTCCACCCAAAACAAAGAATGAAACTAAACGTCCTCCATGGAACATTATTTGTGGTTTTATTCTATCACCCTCTTTGGCAAAAGTAGCAGACAAGGAGAGTAGAAGTCCTCCAACCACAGCCATACAAGATGAAAGCGATGCGATAATTCCAATTACAAATGCAGTTCCATATGTTACACCACCCGATCCTACCAAATTTACAAGACCCGCTTTTTGAAGTAGCAAAAACAAAACCAAGAACCCGAGAGTAATTGGGGCGGCAATTTTGAAATCGGACCATTTGGACACGGCGGTATTATTTTCTTGACCTTCATCAGAATTATTTCCGTCGCCAACACTTTCATGAGTAGAAATTTTATATCCATGTTTCTCAACCAGTAATGAAAGCTCTCTAGCAACATCCTCCTCACTCTTATCTTTAAAATCCCCGACAACCTCAACACACCCCCCGCTTAAATCAACAACCGCCTTCTCAACTAAGGCGTGATCGTTCAATTCAGTTTCCGTCAAAAGTACACAGGCTCTGCAGTGCATACCTTGTACATAGAATTTATATTTTTTGGATTGATTATTCATGTTATTTTAATTTTTTGGTTTTTAATCGAAGAGAGTTTGTAACGACCGACACACTACTTCCCGCCATCGCTAGTCCCGCAAAAACGGGATTAAGAATTATTCCCCACATCGGATACAATAGCCCCGCTGCAATAGGAATTCCTATGATGTTGTAAATAAATGCCCAGAAAAGATTTTGTTTTATTGTTCTCATGGTGGAGCGAGATAGAACAAAAGCTTGTGATAATTTATTTAAATCCCCATATAGCAATGTTATTCCAGCAGATTCAATCGCAATATCAGTTCCAGTCGCCATTGCTATTCCAACATCAGCCTGGACGAGTGCAGGTGCATCATTGATACCATCGCCAACCATCGCGACTTTTGCACCAGCTCTCTGAAGTTCTTTAATCTTCTCCGATTTTTCATCTGGCATCACCTCTGAAATTACATCGTCAATTCCAGCCTGCTTTGCAATATAGTGAGCAGCTAAATGATTGTCTCCCGTGAGCATCACAACCTTTATTCCCCTTTTATGCATTTTGGCGATTGCTTCTTTTGCTCCATCTTTTATGGTGTCGCTAAGTGCAATGAGTCCAATCTCTTTCGAATTAACCTCAACAATTACAACAGTCTTGCCTTGTCCTTGTAATTCGATTATTTGTTTATCTTCGCCGTTAGCAACATTCGGCTTATGAACATAAATTATTTTTCCCTCAATCTCTCCCCTGACACCAACACCTTCGAGCGCAGAAAACTTTTCAACTTTCAAAATCACAGCGCCAGTTTCTTCTGCCTTATCAACAACAGCCTCAGCAAGTGGGTGCTCAGAAAGTTTTTCAACACTTCCAGCAAATTGCAAAATTTGCTGTTCACTAAATTCTTTATCCAAAATGATTACATCCGTCACTTCAGGCTTTCCCTTTGTAATTGTTCCAGTCTTATCAAGCACCACCGTATCCACCCCACTTAACTTCTCCAGCACCTCAGCATTCTTAATTAAGATTCCATATTCCGCACCCTTCCCGACTCCAACAATAATTGCAGTTGGAGTTGCAAGCCCTAATGCACACGGGCAGGCAATAACCAAGATGCCGACGAAAGATAAAATTCCATAAGATAGTGCTAAAGAAAATCCAAGGAAAGCCGCGCCGACAGTGAGCCATAGCATAATAGTTAAAACCGAGATTCCCAAAACTATCGGTACAAAGACGCTAGAAATTTTATCAGCTAGTGCCTGAATTGGAGCCTTTGAACCTTGTGCTTCTTCTACCATTTTAATTATTTGCGATAGCAAAGTATTGGATCCGACCTTAGTTGCAGTGAATCTGAAATTTCCTTGCTTATTTATTGTCGCGCCAACAACTAGCTCCCCCACAGTTTTATCAACAGGAATTGACTCACCTGTAATCATTGATTCATCAATAGATGTTGTTCCTTCAGTAATCTTTCCATCGACTGGAATCTTTGCACCAGGCTTAACAATCAGAATATCCCCCATATTTACCTCGCTAATTGAAATTTCAATTTCTTTCCCATCTCGAAATACAAGTGCAGTTTTTGCTTGAAGTCCAAGCAACTTCTCAATCGCCAAACCAGTTTGTAATTTTGAACGCGCTTCTAAATATTTTCCAAAAATAACAAAGCCAATAACGACTATCGTTACATCAAAATATGTATATTCTGGTAGACTCAAAGCAAGAGCCACAGCCGGGAACAATGTCACGACGACACTATATATGTATGCAGTTAGAGTTCCAATTCCAATCAAGGTGTCCATGTTGGCAACTCTGTATTTAATAAATCTAACAACGCCCTGCAAAAATGGTTGACCGATCCAGAACAACACAACCGTCGCAAGAATCATTGAGATTGTATTGAAGATGGACATCGGTATGGGAAAAATTGGAATCGAAACAAATATCTTTGACGAAATATCCCACATCATTAAAACAAAAACCATTAGGGCGATAGGAAGAACAAATTGAGTTTTAACTTTCATATCCACCAACTCCTTATTCTTTTTATCCTTAGATTGTTTCAAACCAAAGTGTTCTGAATGAACCATTCCCTCATCACCTCCTCCTCCATGGCCCGCCGTATCCGCTTGCTCTACAAATGAATATCCGAGCTTCTCAATTTCCTCATTTATATCTTTTATGGAAATCTTTTGATCATCAAATTCTAATCCTACTTTCTCAGTTGAAAAATTTACATCAACTTGCCCAACCCCGTTAAGCTTTGAAACTTTTTTTTCAATTATACTTGCGCAACTCGCACAGTGCATACCCTTAATTTTTAAAGTTTGTCTTATCATAGTTGATGAATATTAAATGTTATACCACTGACTTCTCCAGTCTTTGAAGACCTTTAGTGTAGTAGTTAAAAAAGTTTCCACCTCATCCGCGTTATTTAAAACTTCAGTTCTACTTGATTTTGTCTTTACCTCTTTTGTCATTAATAGTCCAGCTTCATGATGAGCAATTAGGGCATTTAGAAAACGTAGATCAAATTTATCATCATAATTCCCAAGATTTGAAACAACAGGATCTTTAACTTGCCTTGTATCTCCGTACCAATTTTTCTTCCAAGCATAAAGCTCGTCTATCGCCTTAGGTTCATCATTTAAAATCTTTGCCGACAAATCTTTCATTTCTTGTCTTGTTGTTTTTTGACTTGCCGGCTCTGCCAGAAGCATTGCTCCCCTGTGATGAGAAATCATGGCGTTTAAATACCTAAGATCAAGATTCTTGTCAGCCCTTCCAAGATCCATTGTAGTTTTATCAAACATGCCGTTCTTGTAATCTGGAGTTAAGGAATATCCAATGCTCAAACCAAAGACACCAGCGACAATTATTAGCGATATAGATAGTGGTAACGATATTTTAGACATATTATATTTAATTTTTATTTACCTTTTATTTACGCTTCAATTTATAAACCTTTAATATCTCAGCTTTCGCCTTTTCAGTTTGACCTTGTGCAACTTGCTTAAGAACACAGTGTCCAAGGTGATGTTCAAGTAACAAATCCTCAACGTTTGATAGACCCTGCTTAACAGCCGAAGTTTGAGTAATAACATCAATACAATACGTATCCTTCTCAATCATTTGATGTAGGCCCCTAATTTGCCCTTCAATCAATTTGAGACGACGAAGGATTTTCTCTTTTTTCTCATCATGTGTGTGTTTCATAATTAGTATTGTATACCCCCTAGGGGGTATGGTCAATGTCTATCTTAAACAAGAGCTAGTATGCTAAACTTAAACAGCAAAGCCATGAGAAAAAACCCAATTACAATCACCGTGAATGACAAGATGCAGAAAAATTATAAGTACACTCTAACGGAGTCTACTGGTAAAAACTTTGACCCAGATTTTAGACCACAACTTACTCCCAAAGAAATGCTTGAAATGGGAGTCTTTGGTGGAAAATATATGACCGATTGCCAAAGTGAATTTCCAAAAGATTGGTATAAAAATGCGAAGTTCTCCCCCACCAAACGAGACGCGAAAATAAATTATTACAAAGTAAATGCCAGCCAACCACTTTCTGTTTGGCAAAAGAATGGGTGGATTTACAAAGAGGATCCAAGAGGCTGGTTTCAATGGTATTGCAGGTATTACATGGGACGAAGAATTCCAGATGAAGACAGAAGGCAGATCAAGCGATGGATTGCAATGAGGCGTCACATATCACAGATTCAAAATAATTGCAGAGTCGGAGATTTCAGTTGCCACACCAGGCAAAGGCAAGCGGTCCTTCACTGGGCGTATGATAGCAGAAAGTTTTAGTAACATCACAGTTATTTAGCCCCCTTTTTTTACCTACTACTCCACATTTTCTCACTGTTTTACTCATATTTCCTCCATCAAACCGCACTAGCCTTTGATATGCTAAACTTATAAACATAAACCATGCCCGAAAAACCAAAACCAATTAACCTCAAATTCACAGAATATCCACTTTCATCAGTAATTAGAATTAATCCTGATCAGATTTCACATCTCAAAAAATTAAACCTATTCACAATCGGTGACATACTGAGGCACTACCCCATACGATATGGTGGTGCATCAGAAGCGCAATACATCAATCAATTAACAGTAGGACAAAACGCCACAGTCTATGGAAGAATTGGAAAATTAAAGACTGGAAAAAGTTTTAAAAGCCATACCGCAATGGCAGAAGGAGTTATCTCAGATGACACGGGAAATCTAAAAGTAGTTTGGCTTCATCAACCATATATCGCAAAATTAATTCAAGAAGGCAGTCTGGTAAAGGCAACAGGTAAAGTAACCAAGCGTGGCGATTATGTTGGAATGTTAAATCCAGAAATAGAATCAGTTGGTGTTATGCCAAATCAAATTGGTCACAATCTCTTTGCCGGAACAGAAGCACCAATAGAACACTTCTCTCCCGTTTATCCAGAAACAAAAGGCGTGACCTCAAAATGGATTTATCACACACTTCAAAGAATATTTAAGAATCCCTTATTTGAAACAATAGAAGATCCAATTCCGGGGGATATATTAAAAAAATATAATCTCCCCTCTCTAAAGAGTGCGTTAATTTGGATTCACACTCCACAAAAAGAAACTGACGCTCAGGTGGCAAGAAAAAGATTTTCATTTGAAGAAGTTTTTTATATTCAAATCAAGAATCAACAAGCCAGAGCCTCCGCTCAAAAAGAAAAAGCTTACGTGATTGAGCCCTCTTCCAAGAGCTTGAAAGAATTCACAGACAGATTCCCTTTTGCAATGACTTCTTCGCAAAAAAAATCAACAGATGACATCTTGAGTGATTTCCAAAAAGGTACACCAATGTCTCGTCTCCTTGAGGGAGATGTGGGATCAGGAAAGACTGCCGTCGCTGCAACTACAGCATATGGTGTCGTGACAACAAGACCTAAGAACAAAAATTCAAAGGTGCAGGATTATGGTAATTTACAAGTCGCATACATGGCACCAACTGAAATCCTCGCCAAACAACACTTTGAATCATTTATTCAATATTTTAAACACATGCCAATTTCTATTGGCTTCATAAGCGGAACGGGGTGTAGAAAATTTCCATCAAAGGTACAGAATCGCGGGGCGGATGGTAACAGCGGTTGGACCGATATTTCAAGATCACAATTATTAAAATGGGTAGAGAGTGGTGAAATTGCAATCTTAATTGGAACACACGCCTTAATTCAAAAGTCCGTAAAATTCAAAGACCTAGCGTATGTCATCATCGACGAGCAGCATAGATTCGGAACCGCACAAAGACAAAAGCTTGCACGCAAACATGACATCGTCCCCCACCTCCTATCAATGACGGCAACACCGATTCCAAGAACCTTAGCACTCACTCTTTATGGTGATCTAGACCTCTCACTAATCGATCAAATGCCAACAGGAAGAAAACCTATCATTACAGAAATTATTACAGAACCAAAACGGGAAGCTACATATGAGAAAATTAGAAAGGAATTAAAAGACGGCAGACAAGTTTATGTAATTTGCCCAAGAATCGAGGAAGCTGATCCAGACAAAGAACAAGCGCTCAATGTTAAGTCAGTAGTGGAGGAAGCAAAGAGATTAAAAGAAAGTGTTTTTAAAGATTGGAATATCGATATATTACACAGCAAGATGAAGCCAAAGGAAAAGGATGCGATTATGATGCAATTTGAAAAGAAAGAAATTGATATTCTTGTTGCCACAAGTGTTGTTGAGGTTGGAGTAAATGTTCCAAACGCAACAATAATTTTAATTGAAGGTGCTGAGCGGTTTGGATTGTCACAGCTTCATCAATTACGCGGACGTGTAATTAGAAGTAATCATCAAGCGTATTGTTATGTCCTTAGCGATAGCAAGAGCAGTAAGACAGTTGAGCGACTTAAAGCATTGAATACCGCAAAGAACGGTTTTGAATTATCCGAAATGGATTTGAAATTGCGTGGCGCTGGGGAACTGTATGGTGGCAAGCAATGGGGTATTACAGATATCGGAATGGAAGCAATCAAAAATATAAAAATGGTAGAGGCCGCACGCAATGAAGCCCAAATTATTGTTAAAGAAGATCAAACACTAAGCTCATTCCCTATTTTGAAAGAGATGATGGATACGAAGAGAGAAATACATTTTGAATAAAGCAGGAAACCGGCCCGCGCGTACGCGGACCGGTGTTTGTTTGATTCGTCTGAATCAGTCCCTGATGACAATGTCTGGCTGTGGACCATCATCATCCAGAAATGCGGCTGAAGCCGTCGATCTCCTTGCCGACAGGCAGGCTGGTTGCATCGAGTACATTGTGGCGCCACGGATCATCCTTCTGGCGCGCCTTTTCCATCCGTCGAGGGCGACAAGCTTTGGGGCATCAATGAGAAAGTCCAAATCATTTTCCACATCACCTCGGTTATCAATGATCCGTCGGATCTGGATAACTGAGGGGTCTCCAATGCGACCCTCCCTAGAAAACCCGACATCGTGGCAGATCCTTTCGTAACTTGCCTTCGATATAGGGTAATCAATCTCATTGATACGCAGGGCATAACCATAGCCCCCAAACACCCTCACTCCAGACAGCGAGCATATGAAGCTCGGCTTATCTTCTACTTTCTTTTCTGGCGGTTTACTTCTTTTCATTGTGTGCAGGTTGGTTGAATAATCAGAGATGAAAGAAAAATGGTGACCACCACCATTCTCAGTCTGTACAACATAATGACACATTCTTTTACAAAATGCAAATTAAGATTTTACTTGTGCACCCCCCCAATCGAAGAAAAAGTATTATTTCTGTGCGAGCACTAGGATTCGAACCTAGGACCGGTCGTGTATAAGACGACTGCTCTACCAACTGAGCTATGCTCGCATGAGCCCCATATTACACCAGTTTTAATTTTTAGAAAAGGGCATATGAGGCGAGACAAACCGACCACCCCGACAATCACAAACTGAGCCTAGATAACCTCCGACTTCTTCTTTGGCACAATTCCATTCGCAACTAATATTGCATCGAACTCCGCTTGTTCCAATGTTTCCTTATCAATCAAAGCAATAGAAATTGCATCCAAGACCTTGCGCTTCTCTGTAATAACATCGAGTGCAATTTTATATGAATCATTCATAATCTTTGAAATTTCTTGATCAATTATAGCGCCAGTTGAAGCAGAATATTCCTGCTCCCCCACACCTCTACCTGACATTGCGCGTCCATTTCCTTCAAGTGCAATAGGACCAATCTTATCTGACATACCATATTTAGTAACCATGTCGCGCGCTAAGGCTGAAGCAACTTGCAAATCATTTGATGAGCCAGTGGTTAATTCATCGAAGATATGTTTCTCAACAACATATCCTCCAAGAGATACAACAATGTCATCCAAAAATTCCTTTTTGGATTGCAACTTCTTGTCTTCAATCGGAAGCTTCATGGTGTAACCCGCCGCACGTCCACGAGAAATAATTGAAACTTTATGAACTGGATCAGCATGAGGAAGAACTGAGGCAAGAAGGGCGTGTCCCGCTTCATGATATGCAGTCAATTCCTTTTCTTTCTTTCCAAGTAAATGACTCTTTCTCTCAGGGCCTAACAATACTTTTTCAATTGATCTGATTAGATCGTATTGTGCAACCTTCTTTCTATCTTCTCTTGCGGCAAGAATAGCAGCTTCATTAACCAGTGAGTGAAGATCAGCACCAGATAGCCCTGGAGTACGAGATGCAATAACATCTAAATTGACATCCTCTGCTAGTGGCTTGTTTTTTGTATGCACCTCAAGAATTGCAAACCTATCCTTTCTATCAGGTAGATCAATTACAACTCTTCTATCAAATCTTCCGGGACGAAGAAGTGCAGGATCCAATACGTCAGGTCTGTTTGTGGCAGCCATCATAATAACTTTTTCATTTGGTTCAAAACCATCCATCTCAACAAGAATTTGATTCAGTGTTTGTTCACGCTCATCATTTCCTCCACCAAAACCAGTTCCTCTAACACGTCCAACCGCATCAATTTCATCGATAAAAATAATTGCGGGGGCTGAAGATTTTGCAAGCTTAAACAAATCACGAACACGTGACGCACCAACTCCGACAAACATTTCAACGAACTCAGCACCTGATACTGAAAAGAATGCAACGCCAGCCTCTCCCGCAACAGCACGAGCAAGCAATGTTTTTCCAGTTCCCGGAGCACCAGTTAGCAATATCCCCTTTGGAATTCTTGCGCCAATATTAATAAACTTCTCAGGGTTCTTTAGGAAGTCCACAATTTCAGCAAGTTCTTGCTTTGCCTCCTTTGCACCAGCGACATCTTTGAATGTAACTTTTGTTTTTGTATCATCAGGAGAAATCATACGAGCCCTAGTTTGACCAAAGCTCATCGCCTGCATATTTGCGCTTCTCGCCTGTCTGGACAGGTACCAGATTATAAAAATCAAGAATAGAATTGGTAGCGCAAATGGGAGAATGTTATTAACCCAGAACCACGCACCTCTGTCGTCCTTATTTTCAATTTTAACTTGTGCCAATTTTGCAGGATCAACGCCGAGATTTTTCAAAGAGTCTGAAAGAGAACTCTGCGCCTCCTTTTGTGTAGTCTTTTTCAAAACACCAGCGGGACTTGAAGAAGCGGAAGATGTGGCAGAAGACTTAACAACAGCGAGTGCCGTTGAAGATGACGACAATAGAGAGGATGATGTTGCCGATCCGGGCACCGACACTTCCGACGAAGTAGAAAATGCTCCGTCTAGATATTCTATATCCACCTTATCCCCTGAAACCTCAACCTTCGCTACCCTACCAGCATTAATATCAACTGCTAATTCAGAAAGACTTATTTCTTTTATTGGAGTTGGGCTGGTGTAAAATAGAACGTAAATACTTATGATTGCTACAAATATTAGAAATGTTGCAAAAAAATTATTTAGAATCAAAGCACCAACACCCTGCTGCTTTTTTGGAATCTTGGGCATTTTAGAACCCATTTGCTCTTTTGGTGTCTTATGATGCGTGTGTGGTTTATCTTTTGGCTCGTTTTTAGCCATATCTTCAACCTCCTTTTCCTCGATATTTGGAATATTATTGTCTTTAGTCATGTGGGCAAAGTATACACAAATAATGAGCAAAATAAAAGTTTTTTCTAATGAAAGTCAACGAACATGGCCCCGAATATAACATTAACCATCAAAAGCACCGAAGAATAACAATATATTGACGAAAGTGAAAAAATGTGCGAAACTATGTGTCCCTTAGGTGGGTATTTAGGCCGGAGCGCCAGATCCGTACGGAATTAAATCCCTACAAATTCCAAAGTCTAAATACGACGATCCAACTATAACCGAGATTGCCCAGCCGTGCACACTTGCTTTTGACGCCGTCAGCCAAGTTAACTCGATCATAGAATGACACAATTTGTCATTTGGACCGATCAAAAAAGAAGGGTTATGTGTGATCCGGCCAAGTGCCAGACACCTAACACATATTGTCACCAGAGGAACAGGTGACAGACGCAACTAGTTCCAAAACTAGGGTAACTCGGTGCAAGTGCCACCGTAACAAATTAACCAGCGTTTAAGGTCGACGAAGACCACACTTCTAGCCCGACTCACGACAAGGTGAGCGGGCTATCCTTTTGGCTTTTTTTCTTGTACTCACGTACACCACCCTACCACCCTACTTCTGCGCAATTCCATAATTGTAAAAAAAGATATATACTAAGAAAAATAAAGATGACCATAAAGACCCTCGTAAAAAATCAAAAAGTTTTCTTTAACTATGAAATAACGGATAAATATAACGCCGGTATTGAGCTTTTTGGGTACGAAGTAAAAGCAATTCAAAAAGGTCTCGGTAATATGGAAGGGTCGTATATCGTCATAAGAGGTGGGGAGGCGTTTTTAATAGGGCTAGATCTTCCACCATATCAGCAAAAAAACACTCCCACAGAATACGATTCAAAGAGAAATAGAAGGTTATTATTAAACAAAAAAGAGCTCATAGAGTTGGCAGAAAAGGAGAAAGAGAAAGGCTTGACTATCGTGCCAATAGCGTTGTACAATAACGGTCGCAGAATCAAGCTAGAGCTTGGTATTGCAAAGGGAAAGAAGAAATTTGATAAGCGTCAGAATATCAAAAAAAGAGAGAGTGATAAGGAAATCAACCGCGCACTCAAAGGCGGAAGGTAATCTATACCCTCTTGTGATAAGATATAGACGCCTTCAATAGACGGCTCAGAATTTTGACAACAATAAATATGGGGATGACATGCTTTGACACATGACTGGATTTTTTATGTGCGTAACCGAGTGCCCGAGAATCTCGTTAAACTTCCGGAACCCTTAGATGCAAAAGCCCAAAAAGCAGTCGCTTCTCCATTCTTTGGAGTAAACGACTTTGCATTTGCAACAGCTAGAGCCTAGCTCGCTATTGCAACGTTCTTACCTACTCTTTTTGCAAGTAGGATAAGGGCGCAATAATTGCAAAATAGATTTACAGAAATCTTAGACTGTAAATTAAAACAAATAAGATCGACGACGTTGTGTTTTGATAATTTTATAGCACCGCCGTTTAAAAACAAAAAAAATCATCTACGCTACGTAGACTCATAAAGAAACATCGTGTGCACGCGGGTTCAATTCCCGCCATCTCCACATCAATAAAAATAGGACCGCCGAACGAAAGTGAGGTGGTTTTATTTTTGTTGAATAGTGGAGTATCAGCCGGGAATTGAAAGGCGGACTGAAGTTCTGCAATGAGCCGTCAGACATGACGGCGAAGCAGAACGAAGGAGCCGGGGTCGCGCAAAAAATTGAGAAGCAATTTTTATGCGTGACCAATTCCCGCCATCACGTAATTTACCTTGACACATAGGCCTGTCTGTATTATTGTTTGCGTGAATAAAGTTCCCTGCCCCCCCCCGTTGTGTTTAGAATCGAGCCTGTGGACAAATCGCGGGCCTGCTCTAACCACAACCCCAGAATATCAGACCATGTACGTTGCATATAATCCAAAATCGTTAGTTCAACCCATAAGCGCCAAAACCGGAGTGGACGCCCTGGAAAGCATCGCTGCTTTCTTCAAAGAACTTCTCAGACTCCGTGCTGAGGGGAAGCATTCAGAAATCGAAGGTCACATCGACTTGGATAAACCCGAGTTTCGTGATGCCTGGACGAACCCCCACGGTAGCAAACTTCGACTCTTCACCCTTACACGAAATGTCGATCACGCAACTCATCTCTCCGGATGGGCATTCAGATGCTGGGCGCGACCGTATGCGAAGGTTACGGTGGATGACCACTTCGAAACCATCGATTTGGGAGCCTTGCTGTTTGAAGTCCGTAGCGATGAATATCAAATTCTTCTACAGTGGGCCCAAAGACACTTCACGGATGACTTGTATCCATGGGAATGCAACCTTCACAGTAGAAAAAGCATCCTGTGGCTCGGAGAAGGCTAACAACTTCATTTCTTCATCACCCCGAACCCGAGGCACCCCGCCCGCAAGGTCGGGGTGTTCTTATAAGTAAATAATTTGGGATACCACAAATTAAAATATTTCCTTCAAATCCACCAGGCCACCTATAACCTTCCAAGCATCTTCTTCAATATGCGATCCTTTAAAAGTAATACCTCTTCCCGTCGCCTTAAACATTTCTATGTCATTATCCCCATCCCCAATACATGCACATTCATCCAAACCAATTCCCATCTTTTCAGCAACATCCTCCAAGAGTTTAAGTTTACCAAAAGCATTATCGCCAGTATTTATTATATTCACAAGACAATCGTTATCATCAAAAACAAAAGTACTATTTGCTTCAAATAAATCTATACCCAATTCCTCGGCAATCATGTTAACCAATATATCAATAGAACCTGATATTAAACCTATTTTATAATCCTTGTCCTTAAGATAAGCTATAACTTCCTGTACTCCTCTACGGTAAGAATATTTACTTAAGGCGACAGTAATGTGCTGGCGAGTCGCCTTTCCACTTGCCTTATATTTCTCTAATAAAATATTGTTCCACTCGTCATAAGATATTTCTTTATTTTTATATTGATGAAATAGCACCTCGTCGTCTTCTTTGCTAATACCTAAAGCCAAATTAAGTTCATACCAGCTATTTTCTTTAATAAGGGTTTTATCTAGATCAAAACAAATTAATTTTACATCACTCATCGTGTAATTAGTATACACAATCCAACAAGTAGGCACTACCTCCCCCTCAACCACCCGTTCAAATCAAAAAACTTCTCCCCATCCAAAAGATCAAAAACCAATCTCAGTGTATCATTCACAATCTTCGTCACCCCCTTGTCTTTAATAACCAAAGCAAACTTAGCCCTTGGATTAGCTAATAATAAAAAGTTTTCCGTAGACATTATCTCCCCCGGAGCAATAAAACTATCATTAGAAAAAATCTTCAACCCCTGAGATCTTCCAATATGAGACTTGATCATATCCTTATTCAACTTATCAAAATGACCCAATGCCTTTTTATTTGAAATTCCCTTCATGACAATTCCCCTCCTTTTAAATACCCTATGTGCTTCTTTAATAAAAAGCGTGGGCAAGTTATCAAACTCGCTTTTTGCAGCATCACTACCTTGAATAGATAATATCGTCGTTTGTTTAGGAAGATTCAAAAGCTGATTATATGCCTGCACAATTTCCTTATCCTTATAAACCCTATAATGGTTTTTATTATGATCATTTTTATAAACAGGTTGCCAGATTGACTTCCTCCCTTCAATATTTTTCTTAACCAAGCCAGAATCAGAAAGACGCCCCAGACGATATTGAATGGTAGTCCTCAGAACTCCAAGTCTCCTGGATATTTCTGAAGGATACATAGGCTCAGTACCTATAATTTTTAAAATTTTACTATCCAAGCTATCTATTCCGATCATGATTAACAATGATACTTATTGACAAATATTTTGTCAATACAATCCATGATAAGCCAATAAATACAGTACCATGATCATGTCTATTGATTTTCATACGATTATATACATCAAGATGATTTAATCTAATGCATATGAATAACATAGCGATTACATACTTAGCTGCGTATTTGGTAATACTGGCCATTATTACTTGGCGGTCAGCAAAAAGAGAAACTCCCGCTGATTATATCAATAGCGGCAAGAACTTATCCGCAAACGATTCAACGTGGACCACCTTCGCTTCTCTATTAACTGGCTACAATTTTGTAATAGGTGTTACATTTTCATTCTTGTATGGCTTTTGGTATTTAATGGTATTTGTCGGAGCCGGAATGGCATTTGTTGTTTTATATCTATTTTACAAGAAACACCTACTCCCTCTTCAAAGAGATCATGATCTATTTTCCATCGGAGATTATTTTGGTTTAAAGTATGGGTCGTTAAGCAAGAAACTAATTAATTTAATTTTATGCGGTGGACTTATATTATTTCTAATTCTTCAAATGTTTGTAAACACAACGCTTTTCTCAGCACTACTTCATATTGAAAAGCTGACAGCATTAATTATTACCACAGGCGTAGTCTGTATATACCTATGGTTTGGCGGGTTTAAAGCCTCAGTCAAAACAGATATCTTTCAAGGTCTTTTAATGTTGCCGATAATTATGACAATTTTCGTTTTTCCTGTGCATTTTACATTAGGAAAAATTCCGCAGGCTTTTGACCCCTCACAATTTTGGTTTGCCATAGGTTTAATGTTATTGCAGTTTTTGAGCCTGCTTGGACAAGCGGAAAGTTTTCAAAGAATATTTGCAAGTAGAGATGTGGAATCTCTAAAGAAAGGTTTGGGAAGAGCATTCATTCTTCTTGCACTAGTCGCCGGATCAATCGCTTATCTTGGAATAAATTTTAAATTTTCAGGTCTAATAAGCGACCCTTCAGATTTATTTACCAAAGGAGTTCTGACTGCATTACCTTCATGGCTTGGACCATTATTAACCATTTCACTCATTGCATCTTTTATGGGAACGATAGACTCAAGCGCTTTTGCATTCGGTGTTCTTGTCGCAAAAATGAGAGGAGCAAAAGAAAAATCAATCATAAAATCAACCAGGCTTTTTACTCTTCTCGGTATAATTGTCTCTGCAATTTCATCACTATATCTATTCTCATTCTTGTCCTCTGTGTTTGCACTAATATCATTAATATCAGTTGTGGGTGCGACGCTTGTAGTTTCAATTACACTCAGACCAAGCACATTTGAAATTAATACATTTCTAATTGTTGGTTCCGTCATTTTTATAGTTGGTTTGATTTTAAAATTCGTAACTGACAATCCCTTAACGTCATTGATTCCAAGTGGAGCTGCCCTTTTAGCCATGTTGTTAGTTCGAGCATACGTGAGTTTTAAAAGATGAATCTAGCTAGGCAGTCAGTCAAACCACGGCGCATAGTTATATTGACTTTTAGGCCTATTGATGTTATTGTATATTTAGCAAGTTCCCGATCAGGAGTTGTGTTTGGAATAAGGCCTGTGAATAAATCGTTGGCCCTATCTACAACACACACCCCTGAATTCATGAGAAATTACCAGTATGTCTTTCTAGGAATGTCGGCGCAAGCCTTCTGTACCGCAATCTGGCTAGTGAAAGGAACCACACCAGTAAGTGTCGGCCAACAGCTATTCCTCGCAGCTTTGTTTGGCATCGTCGCCATCATCATTCGCAAATGGAAACGGAACTAACCCAAGACCCTCACGAGATCGACCTTCAACAGGCCTCGCGAGGGTCTTTCTCATTTCTATATAATTTAACTACTTCACCTCCACGAACTTCCCATCCTTAATTGCCTTCAACATCAACTCCTTATACATTCCAACTCCCCTACTATCAACAGACAAACTTCCATTTGCTCCCTGATAATTATTCAAGCTTGCCAATTTATTTCTCACACAATCTTTATTTTCATATCCGCAAACGGCAATTGAATCTTTCAAGATGTTAAATGCATCGTACACGTTTGCAGATGTTAGATCTGCATCTACTCCATATTTATTTTTATATTTCAAAGCATAGTCTTGCCCTGCATCATTAGCTAATTTATCCTTAGGATAAGCATAGATAATTCCTTCAGCTAATTTATAATCCGTAATAGGCCCTTGTATAGCGTGAATACCAAATTTTGGTAGATTGTTAACACCCTGAACATTCATTTCTTTCAAAATATTATTGAAGTCTCCACCATGTGCAACAATCATTAAAGAATCAGGATTAGATTCCTTAATTTTCAAGACAGAAGTCTTAAAATCACCCAACCCCTTAACTACTGCCTCATCAGCTACAATAGTTCCTCCATTATCTTTGAAGTATTTTACAAAGTGTTTATAGTTTTCATCTTCAAACGCACCTTGCATGTGAATAATACCTACTCGTTTAAAATTCTTGGATTGCATATTTGAAGTAATGTCCTTCATTAAGTATTCAATTTCAGGAGAGAAAGTAAAATGATTTGGACCCATGTTTGCGATACGATTAGATGGCAGACCAATAGAAATTGACATCACACCGTTATCCTCAAATAATGTCTCAGTTGAAATAGAAGCCTCATTACACATCGGCCCTATTATATAATTTACCTTGTCCACCGTAATCAATTTTTGAACTGCACTAATTCCACTAGAACCGTTACATTTATCGTCCTCTTTAATTATCTTATAATTAGATCTTTCACTTTGTGGCACACCCTCTAAAGCGAGGTTCAATCCATTTTGCATATAGTCACCAAATGAAGCGGCTGGACCAGAAAACGGACCCACCACGCCAATTTTTATAACATTACTATCATTGTTGCTGTTATTATTAAAATAGACTAGCACGCCTACAATCACTATAATCGCCAAAACTATATATTTATATTGTATTTTCATAACAACAGAATAATATCAGGTTGTCCAGTGTTTGTCTCATGTTTATAACTAATAGTGACAAGATTATTAATACATGCTATATTATAAGGGTATTTTAATAGCTTAATGTAGTCCAAAATATGAACTTTATATGAAAATTGAAAACATACTCACCAAATACGGATTAACAGAACATGAGACACTTATATATATTTGTCTCCTTAAACACGTTGAGGCAACCGCTTTTACGCTAGCAAAGGAAACTCATATCCCCCGGGCGACAACCTACAGAATTTTAGACTCGTTAAAAGAAATGAAAATGGTCTCTGTTTGGAAGAAGAATAACATTTCATACTTCAGTGCGGAAAGCCCCAATCGCCTACTCAAACTTTTGGATGAGAAAAAGGAGATGCTTAATTCCATATTACCGGAGATGATGAATTTAAGGCAAATAGACAGCCTTACCCCCGCCACAAGAATATATGAAGGAAAGGAAGGCTTGAAAATTGTTTGGGACGATATATTAGATACCGCTGAGAAACAGGGGCTACGAGAAATTCATGCGATCTCAGGTCTCGATGTTTTGAAATATCTTCCAAGATACTTTCCGGAATGGTTAAAAAGAAGAGAAAAACTCGGTGTCTTCAGCTATGTGATCACAAAAGAGACCAATCCATCAACAGATTCCACCCTAGTAAAAAATCGCCTCAGAGAAACTAGAGTGATGCCGATGGGGCTCATGGGTAATGGAACAATAGATATTTATGGAAACAAGGTTGCCTTCTTCTCCCTAAAGGACGGCCAAATATATTCTATAATATTGGAGTCCCCTTCTATTGCCGAGTTCCTTAGAAATTTCTTTATTTCAACTTGGGGCTTACTGAAATAAATTTCAGAGAATAATATCCCAACAAAAAAACCACCCATGTGGTTTTTTGTTTCCTATCTTCTACTTTTTAACCGCAATCATTACCGAATCCATCCATTGTCTATAGACCGTAGAAATACTTTCGTAATTATTTTGTATTAACAGCCTAGATTGTTCAGATTCAGTAAATCTAACCTTTTCATCCTCAGCATAGTGCTTAATCCATTCCTCCTTGACGTCAGATCTTCCAATCTGAACGAAAGCCTCAAATGTATTTATGGTATTCTCTATATATTCCTTCTGCAAAGGACCATCATCAACGGTACATTTGTCGCCATTCACAAAGATACCTCCTTTTTTTGTAACTCTAGCAATCTCTTTGAATAGTTCGTTTCTCTTCTCTATACTGAAGTTGTGTATTACATATCCTGAGAAGACCACATCGAAGTAATTGTCATCAATGGATTTAAGATAATCCATTATCTCTGATTCTATAAAATCTATTTGCGATATATTCTGAAACCTTTTCTTTAAAGCCTCGAGCATTTTAGTTTCATTATCAACTGCATAAATTTTATAATTATCCATTTTCACATCATCACAGGCTTGCAGTACGAAAGCTGTAGTTATTCCTGATCCAATACCAATTTCTAACATTCGCACCTCTTCAGCTGATTTGATATTTTTAACTATAGTGTTAGCCACAGCTAGTTCTAAATCATCATAATACCAGAGTGCTTTCTTTAATAGGTCATATTCCTCTCCACCTAACAGCCCTGAAAATCTTTGATCATTGTTCATGTTGTTTTATTTAATCTTATAAGGCTTATTGTCCTTTATTCCCATCAGTGCAAACTCTTTTGTAAATCCTCCCTTACCGTCTGATTTAAGATCTCCAGATTGACCCTTGTACTCAGTTATTGTGTGTATGTATTCCTGAATCTTTGTAGTATCTAATCCGTTTGTGTTCTTAATCCCCTGAGCTATTAGCATGACTGAATCGTACGCTGTATCTGCACCACCCTCAATTTCTATTCCATACTCCTTTTTATATCTCTCTTCGAAATCTTTATTTGGAGTTAGGCCACTTAGGTATATCCAGCCATCACAAGACCCTTCACAAGTTGAGATAGTCTGTTTATCCATCGTCACCCCGTATACGGGTAGTTTGATACCAATTTCCCTCATCTGTCTTCCGTATACAGAAGTTATGCTATACCCATCGGATGTTATGGCGATAGCATCAACTCCGGGAGTATTCTTTAGTTTCAGTAAATCAGTTCTTACATCGGTTGAACTAACTAGTGGTTCATTTATGAAAATCGCATGACCGCCAAGTTGTTCTATTTTATTCTTGATTGTAATAGTTTGATCTTTTACCCAAGGATCCTGTGCACCTAGGATGGCAATATTTTTATGACCATCCTTTATCATCATTTCTGCCAACTTCTCCGATAGTATATAGTCATGAGTATATGTATTGAAGATGTATGGGCTAGCTTCATTAAAAGCTGCGACACCCAGAGTTGGTGATATAACGACTGTATCCTTCACCAAGTCTTTTATGGCTAAACCATTTTTTGTCCAAGTTGGACCTATAATAAACTTTATACCTTCAGCATCCGTCAGTTTTCTGAAGGCGGTTACCGTTTTTGCTGGATCTCCTTGATCGTCTTCAACAACAGCTTCTAGTTTCTTTCCAAGAAGTCCTCCTTGATTGTTTATGTCCTTAATTGCTAAGTTCATACCGTTTACGGTAGCCTCACCCAAGGACGCCCCGTCACCGGACATTATCAAGACAGCTCCTATTTTAATGATCTTTTGATCATTACCGCTTTTCACATTTACGATACCAATTATTAATAATATTGTTATAAGTATTGCTACTATGGTTGTTTTTTTGTTTTTCATAGTACTAATATCGTATATTTTTGACAGAGTTATTCAAAAGTGCTCTGAATTTCTTATCGAAAATATCCCATTTAGCCCTTATTTACAGTGCTATATATCTGTTGACAATACTCCGACAAAATGTATAATTAAACCATGCAAATTTCAAAACTAAAAGAACTAGGATTTACAGACAAAGAAGTAGAGGTGTATGTTACCCTCTTGGAACAGGGGCGTCTAAACCCCTCCAGAATCGCCCTATCTAACGGCATCAAAAGACCAACTGTATACGGAATTCTTAAGGAGCTTATAAAAAAGGGGGTAGTAGTAGAAGAAACCAGACAAGGTAAGCGGCTCTTCTCTGCCCTACCAGTCAAAAGTCTTGGCGATATAATTCTAAAAGAAGAAAGAGAGTTGCAATACAAGAAAACGTTGGTAAATCAAGCTATTGAGGAACTTGAATCTCTAAGTCTTAAAACAAAAAAGTCTATCCCCCGAATAACATATATATATGAAGAAAACATAGAGAACTTTTTATACAAACAAGCTTCAGCTTGGAACGAAAGTATCTTGCAAAGAGATGGCTCATGGTGGGGATTCCAAGATCCAGAGGTTCTAAAAAAATATGGAGAATGGATTGATTGGTATTGGAAAGAAGAAAACACCCCCAAACAGGTGGTATTAAGACTTCTAACAAGTCAGTCGGAGTTTGAAAAAAGGATGGCAGCCAGAGGCTACAACAGAAGATTGATTAAGTTCTGGAATGGAGGACAAGATATTGATACTACGACTTGGGTAATAGGTGACTATGTAATCATTGTAGCCACAGGTCAGAAACCATATTATCTCGTCCAAATACACGATGAGGTGTTGGCAAAAAACATGAGAGAGATGTTTAAATATATATGGGAGACTCAATAGAGCTTTATTTATTGTCCACGCAGGAGATATCGAATGCCTAATTGCGATGTATTGACAGGTACACAAAACGTGTTAATCTATCACCAGAGTTCCAAAAAACAACAAAACACAGGCACTCTTCTAATTCTGTAACCCCAAAACACGCACATGAGCAAAGAACTGACTGAATTCGAATTAATGGTTGCTACACAACTGAAGCAACTGGATAGACACCGAGACACAACCGAAGCTGCGGCAAGACAGACCATTGTTGGCCAACAACGGTGGGGACAATGGGAATCGTTGGCGGAAATCTCTGCCGACACCATTCTTCAGTTGTCCGCCGAAGCCGGCGGGACCATGGTTGATATGGTCTTGTGGGCTGACGAAAATGGCTACAAGGGAATCCTGGTGGACGTTGCCACCACCCTAGCTACTGGTGTCAGACCAATCGCCACCGCAAAATCAACCGAGATTGGTGAAGTCACAGGAAGTGTGCCTTTGGTAAAAACCCCAGAAGCAGCACTGCCTGAGTTCCAAATCAATGACGGCTACCTAGCAAAGGCATTCCAGTTATCAACAACAGCCTCTAGTCTGGCGCAGCAAGGGCGGTTGTATGAGTCTCTCAACTGCTTCAGGACAAGTCTCACATACTTGTTCCTGGCCAAGGTACCAACCAACATCGAGAAGAGGAAGACGTGGGCCGTTGAAACCATCACGGAAGTGGACTTGATCCTTGCTGGGCTCATCGCCCCCTGTTTCCAGAGGGCACGCGCAGCGGGAAAACAGCTCATTCTCGTCACTGGGAAGTCCTGAAAAATACCCACGTCAAGGCACCACTTCCAAACACCTTACCCCCGCATCCTATGAGTCCCCCACGAACTCACGGACGTGGGGGATTTCATTTAACCTTAGAAATTTATCCACTTCGACCTAATAGTTATTGAAGTGGTAATTATATCAGACTTGACTTAAACAACATATAGTGTTATTATATGGAAAGCTAAGTTCCCATTGTGAGGTATGGTTTGATTTAGGATTGTCGTCGCAAATCAAGGCATTCGGCCTTCGATCGTGACCGCAAACTGAACCAAACCATTACCAAATGAAAAACGCACGACACTTCGTATTCGAACTAAACTCTGCCGGCTCCTTTATGTTTGAGGGCATCGGTGACGATAAAGAAATCGACCGTGGGCAGCAGGACTACGTGAGAAGATTGGTCGAAGCCGCTCAGCTAGCGGTGGCAGCCTCGGGTAAACCCGTGGATCACTTCGAGAATGTCATCAGGCTCGCCGAAATTGGCCATATCATCAACTCGCTTTCACCACCAGCAGCAAAGACACCTTGACCCCCCCCGACCTCCGTGAACTGGACCTTCAACAGTCCTTCTCGCGAAGGTCCTTTTCATTTGAATAATTTATTCTATCATCCTCCAATCATTAGCAATAAACTCCATGATATAATATCCCTACTATGCCCCATGTATATCACGCATCAAAAGCACAAAATTTAAAAACAATAGAAACTCGTAAAAGTACCCACGGAATACCTTGGGTCTATGCAATGTCAAAGCCAGAGTATGCTTTAATTTTTATAGGGACCGAAGGAGACCTGGTTAATCAAGTTGGTTTCATCAACGGCCATCCTCGCATTGTAGAGAGATTTCCAAATTCCCTAGAGTACTCAGCAAGAAATAAATCGGGGTCAGTGTACACGTTAGATGGAACGGATTTCAAGAGTAGAGTAACATCATTCGAACTGGAGTTGGTGTGCGATCATAATTGCGAGGTATTAGAAGAAAATAAAATTGAAGATGTTCTTAAAAGTTTACTCGATCTTGAAAAGGAAGGTCTGATAGCAATATACAGATACCCAAACATGCCGAGCGATATGCCAAATGACAAAAGCGATTTGATAGAGCGAGCCGTAATGTGGTCAAAGCAATTTCCTGTTGAGGAAATACTGCGCGATGTCGAGAGATATCATCCAGATATATTGGAGGAAGTAAAAAGACAAATTGAAATTGAAGATTAAGTAGTTAAAAAACTGATATCCCTAACCTTAGTATATTTTACCTGCATAGGTGTCGCGTACAAACTTATTTCACTTGTCGATTCCAAGAGGGACAGCGCTTCGCTAATACTTACCCACAACATCTCCTTTCCCTCTTTTATCTCATCCTGCATCAAATTTAAATTACCCTTTGTACCAATAACATTTGCCTTGTAACAAAAAGTTTCATTTATTAGTTTTTTATCTCTCAAATATTCTTTAACAATTCCAACCTCGCTAATAATTTTAATATCGCAACCCGCTTCTTCTTTCACTTCACGAATTGCACCTTCCTCTAATGTCTCATCAGCTTCAACTCCCCCACCAGGTAATTCATAATAACCCCTAATCTTGGCATGAACTAGAGCTATTTTATTTTCATCATCAGTGACGATAACTCTTACTGCACGTCTGTGTTTATACGTCTCAATCTCATCGTCAGTTATGTTTTCATCGTTTAAGATTGTGAGTAGTTTCATATATTAATTGTATCATTATATTTTCTTATTAAGTACATTTTATCCAATGAATATCACATAAGATATCGAAGATTTAAGTGATATGATAGTATTAAAAAATAATGCCCCACCCACTCTCCAGCAAAAAAATAACAAGAAGTCACACCACATTAATCGATGGAGCAATTAATGTTGTTAGACATGCGGTAAAGATGCCCGAGGTCTCTAAAGTGAGTTTGGGAATTATTAAAAAAATAAGCATCGGAAAACCTAGAATCAAATTCCTACCAATCACCGGCGGCGTCAAAGCAATCGTCCGAGGTAATGCTTACGTTCAGGAAATTTTTATATATACAAGCGACGATAAAAAGACGGTTGCTGTCCTAACCAAACTTTTTGAAAATAAATAAATTTATAAATCAACTCCAATCTATCCCTTTTGTACACTTATTATGCAACCCAGCAGCCATTATTTAATCTAATTCAAAAGCCTAAAGCTCTTGACAACTTAGTTGATTAGAGTAGTATTTTGTCATCCACGGCAAGTCGATAAGACAACAGGCCGGATGAGTTCTTTTTTTACCAACAGCCATCATTTAGGCAAAAGTTAAGTAGAACTAGAACCGTGCCGACCAACCAACGCATGATGGATACGGCTATCTAACACTAAGGTAAAACCAACGGAAGTGTAATCTCTCGAACAACCAAACGTGTTACATAGCCAAGATTTCCGGCCGCTAGGCCAAAACAACTTGGCGGGGAGTGATGATACCCCGACCCAAGCCCGGTACTGGTAACACTGGGTGAGAATGAGGTGAGTGGGCTTTCGGGCCCGAACCCGCCTGGGGTGGCAGACCTGGTTAACGAGTTTTCAGGTTAGACTGGTAACACGATGCACAGTCATGCGCACCCGGGCGGGTTCAAACCTCACCCAACCGGCTTTGGAACATTTCCATAGCCATCCCCGCTTCGGGCAAGGAAACGCCCTGGCGGTTTTTTGTTGCCTAAAATACTCCAATAAGGCTAGCCTGAAAACCACCACCTCGCGATAATAGCACCAAAACCATAGCCAATCGCCAAATCAAATGCTATACTGCTTCCATACCAATATATGGCAACACAACAAATACACGTTAGAATCAATCACCAAATACGCGCGGCAGAACTACGTATTCTAGGACCTGAGGGAGAAAATTTCGGAGTAATGACCTTTGAGGACGCTATGGCCAAGGCCCGCGAGCTTAATTGTGACCTTATTGAGATATCCCCTAGAGCCAATCCACCAGTTGCAAAAATCATGGATTATGGTAAATTTCAATACGACGAAAGTAAAAAACAGAAGCAGGCAAAAGCTAATGCAAAGAATTTTGAAGTTAAGAGTTTACAGGTAAAAATAGGCACTGGAGACCATGACTTAGCCCTAAAGGCTAAAAAGGCCTCAGAATGGCTACAAGAGGGGCATAGAATCAAGTTTGACCTATTCCTCCCAGGTAGAACCAAGTACCTAGACGAGAAGTTCCTCAAAGAGAGAATGGACCGTTTACTCAACCTTATAAGCACTGACTACAAAATAGCAGATCCGGCTAAAAAAAGTCCAAAGGGTTTAACTATCATTTTGGAGAAGGCATAGTCGGTACTTTACAAGCTTTTACCTCGCCTACCTTGTGACTGAGGGCTGTGGGCTCCTTACTCCACCTGTACATCAATCACGTTCGTCTTAAATTATTAGTTAGTTAACAAAGGTCAGATGCCTCGCGGTGTCGTGGCCTGCAAAAAATATGAAGACAAATAAGTCCTATGCAAAACGTCTTAAGGTTTCTAAGAATGGAGTGATCACTTCTAGAGCCAAGGGACAAAACCACTTCAATTCAAAGAACAGTGGTAGAAAGGGAATCTCAAAAGGTCGTACCGTTCCGTTCGTTATGAGTACTCGTGATAGACGCCGTTTCTTGGCTCAATCATAGTCTCTAAACTTAATTTTATAAAATAATTAACCCAGTAGGTGATCCTGCTGGATCAAATAAATATATGGTACGTATCAAAAAAGGAGTTACAGCTTTAAAAAGCAGAAGATATATATTAAAGGCCGCTAAAGGTTTCCGTGGACCAAGAAAGAGTAAAGAGAAGTTAGCAAATGAGCAATTAGTACACTCGTACGCTGCAGCATTTGCTCACAGAAGAGACAAGAAAGGAGACTTTAGAAGATTGTGGAATGTTAGAATCAACGCAGCACTACGTCCTCATGGAGTTTCTTACAGTAAGTTTATCGGATTCCTTAAGAAGCAAGAGATTGAGCTAGACAGAAAGACACTTTCTGAAATGGCGCAAAATGCTCCAGTTTCATTTGAGAGAATCGTTAAGCAAGTTATGGCAAAAGCTTCAGTTGAGACAAAGGTTGCACCAAAGGCATAAGCCGAACAATCTGGGCCAACACAAAGCTAAACAAAATCGCCCCAGTGAATTAAATCTCAGGGCGTTTTTGTTTGTCTGTTTGAATGGTAAATGAAGCAAAGGGTGTCACGGATCTATTTCAAATCAACCAGCTTGTTATCAACCACTTCCCTCAAATAATAAACATCGTTACCAATTGGATCACCATTTCTATCGAAACTTAGATTACCTGTCACACTAGGACGCGACTGCATGGAATAAAGATAATCCTTTATTTTACTTGAATTATTTCCAACCTTACCAATTGCTTCGAATATAATTTCGCCAGTATCATATCCAAGCGTTGCACCAAACGGATAAGTGGGAGGATTTCCAAACAACCCAACGAACTGAGCATTAAACACATCTAACGTCTTAGTATCTTTTGCAGCTCTAAAATCCACAATCTTCACGCCATTAACCCACTTACCACTTTTTACAAAATCATCACCAGATATAAAGTATGTATAAATCTGACCTGTATATCCTATCTCCCTTAACGACTTCACCAACTTACTTCCTGATGCTCCAGTCTGAACATTCAAATACAGAGCTTCAGGATTTACAGACTTTATCTTAGCAGAAATTGTATAAGCATCATCACTATCCAGTAATATTGAGTCATTATAAATCAGATTAGCACCCAATTCCTTAATCTTATTTTCAAAAACAGGAATGATAGTTTGGGACGCTAATGTTTTCTCAGAAACGATACCGACGTTCTTAAATTCATCCTTAGTTATAGTTTCAGCAATTATTTTTCCTGAGTTTTCATCGGATGGCGGAATTCTAAAGACAAAATCTCCCGCCTTCGTTACACCTGGCGATGTTGAAAAGGAAGATATAAGTAAGACCTTATTTTGTTCAGCGATTGGTGCTATAGCCATAGTTTCATTTGAACACTGACCACCAAAAATTACCTTAACCTTATCTACATTAATTAATTTTTGGGCTGCCTTTACCGCTTCCTTACTATCACACTTTCCATCCTCGAATATCATTTGAATTTGATCATTTTTTATAACACCTCGACTAATCGAATCCTTAAGTGCCAGTTCGATCCCCTGCTTTACTGGAACACCATAGGGTGATGCCTCTCCGGTTAGAGGTCCGATAAAGCCCACCTTAATAACCTCACTGTTATCTCTGTTATATAAAGCAAGATATATTACAACAATCACAACACACACCACCGCGACAATCTTGATAATTATTCTGTTTATTTTGTTTTCATTTTTCATATTTTTAATATCTAATTTGACACACTCATTTTTAATGTCGTAATTTTAATATATTTGAGGATATTGTCAAATATTGTTGAACAGATGTTGACAACTATTCAACAACAGAATATACTTACATCATGACGCTATCAACTAATCTTAAAAAGCTGGGCCTTAACAATAAGGAGATAGAGATCTATCTGACCTTAATCAAGAAGGGTTCTACATCCCCCACCGACCTTGCCAAGATAACTAAAATTAATAGAGCCACTATTTATAGCTCAGCCAAGAACCTTCAAAATAAAGGTTTGATAATTGAGGATATCTCTGGCACCAAGACGGTCCTTACCCCTGCCCCAGCAACGCAGCTGGAGCAAATAATTAAACGTGGAGAAAAGGAGCTGGAAGAGAAAAAAAATACAATAAATGATATTGTTGAGGAATTAAACATGATTACCTCGGAGAAGAAATACCCCGTCCCAAAAATTAGATTTGTTGACGAATCTAATCTTGAAAACTTCATAAGGGAAAACATGGAGAAATGGATTCAAAGCATGAGAAAGTCTGATAGCACTTGGTGGGGCACGCAAGACCACACATTTTCAGAAAACTTCACAGAATTCAATGAATGGTATTGGAAAAGACCGTATGTTGGTGGAATCAAAATGCATTTGGTTACAAACGAAGCGGGCATAGAAAAGGTACTAGAAAAAAGGTTTCAGAAGCAGGAGCGTGACGTGCGCTTTGCTGACTCAATGAACTTTACATCCTCAGTGTGGGTTGGTGGTGAGTATTTGATAATGATTGTCACCAGAAATAGACCATTTTACCTATTTGAAATTCACGACGCAGCTCTCGCTGATAACATGCGCGAGGTATTTAAAAACACTTGGAAGAATACAAAGAAATAAACCATGGGACTACTGATCCATAATACTTAAAAATATTAGTTGGCCATTATTAATTCGGCGCACTACCACCTTAATTTTCTTTCTATTAACCACACCTGTTATCCCCCAAAAATATGCTGTCGAAGATTTATTTTGCGAGACCCTATACTCAACTTCAACGTCAATATTTTCTAGAATATATTTGCAAAACTTCATTAATTCAAACCTTCTATATTGATCTTGGAATGTTCTATCCTTATCATTCTTTCTAAGTATATGATTTAGGCCAAAGTTGTTAAAAGATACCGATTCATTAGATAAGTATCTGCATTTTATGGACACTATTTTATAATATTCTTCCTTTTGTATATCTATGTAGGTCTTTCTGTTCATCGAAACACCATATCAAAGTAAGATGATACTTCTATAAATAAATTCTAAAGAATTCTCGTTGAAAATATAGTCATATCAATGTCAATCTTGCTTTTTTAAAAAACGAGAGTAATATATCAGTTAAGGCTTGTGAATTATTGGTCTTCCACCAACATAGTTCTCACGGCATTAGAGCTGTAACAAGCAGAAAACAAAATACCCCTTACGGGGTATTTTGTTTTGATTATTAAATTCCTCATCAGTCGGTCTACAAAATTATATCCCCTTTACTTCCCCCGAACCCATCATCATTCTTATAAACATGATTATGCTTCTTTTCCTTTGGTAACATATCGAGCAGTCTAGCAACAAGACGTTTTGGATCTGTATCGAATATCACATGAGTATTTGGTCTGTGACTCTTTTCAATAAAAACCTTCAACAAGTCCCCCGTCTCCCATTCATTACTTGTCAAAATTCCAAGTGGCTTTTGATCTTCATAACAAACAGCAAACTCGTGAAGTGTTCCAATTCTTCCTGGACCGATAATCACTGCATCACACGAGCGAGTAAACAAAAGATCTCTACCGTTGTATCCAAAACCTGTGTAAACAATAAAATCCATGTAGTCTACCGGAAGCCTATAAACACTAACATGTTCTTCTTCGTTTGATGCAGGAGAAAATCCAACGGAAATTCCTGACTCCTCCTTACATCCAACAGCTGTCCAGTATGGAAAGCCTGTTGTTGCACCTGTAATTAAAATTGCACCTTGTCTTACGATTTCTTTTCCAACTTCTTTTGCAGAAAGGTATACGTCTTCATTAAGAAAACCCATGTCTGCCGCGCCCGATACTCCAATTTTTGGAATTAAATGATTCTTCTTATTATTATTCCTTAGTGGGTTTGTGTTTAATGAACTTGATATCATGTTGTTTATTATACAGTGAGTTTAGTAAAAGACAAAACAAAAATTAGAACAGCCAGACTTATTCCAGCACCACCACTTCCTCTTCCTCAGGATGCACCGCATTTACTCCATCGTAATCACGTAGACGTTGGGCCAGAAATAATGAGGCGTTAGATTCACCCATCACAACAAAAACTTTTTTAACTGTCCTTGCGGTATCATTTACAAATTCAACCAAATTATCTGAATCTTTATGAGAAGAATATCCATCAATCATTTCAATTCTTGCCTTAACTTTTATTTTCTGTCCATTAATATCAACCTCCTTATTACCCTCGCTTATCTTTCTACCCAATGTTCCAACAGCCTGATATCCCAAGAACAGAATTGTATTATTTGAATCGTCCAAGAATTCCATCTCATGGTGAACAATTCTTCCACCATTAGACATTCCCGATCCAGCCATAATGACCTTTGGATTAGGCTCCTTAGCAATAAGTCTCGACTGTTCAGAGGAATCACTAATTCGAAGACCTGGAAATGCAAAAATATCATGCTTTTTTGAATCTGCTGTTGCCTCCTCATTGAAATCCTTTTTCATTCTTCTATAAATCTCAGTTACACGTAGGGCCAATGGGGAATCTAAATATATTCTCATTTCAGGTAGCTCCTTGCTCTCCATCAATTTATGAATTTCAAACAAAACTTCTTGAGTTTTTTCCAAGGAGAATGAAGGAATGATAAGTGTCCCGTTTCTATGATAATTATCCAAAAATACCTTCTTTAATTTCTCCAACCTAACCCCACTATCTTCGTGATTTTTATCACCATAAACACTTTCCATTACCAAATAGTCTGCGTCTGTTATCTTTTCAGTATCATGCAAAAGCGGAGTTGGACTATTTCCCAAGTCTCCTGTGAAAACAATCTTCCTTGTATAATCTTTACCACCCACCTCCCCTTTGTATGTTAATTCAAACATTGCAGAACCAAGAATATGACCTGAATCTTTTATGTAAACAGAATAATTTGGTGCCAATTCAAAATCTTTGTGATATTCAATCGCCTTCCAATTTTTGAAAGCTTCGATGACGTCCCTCTCCTCATATAGTGGCGCAACATGTTTTTTAGCGGCATCTTGCGTAGCAATCTTGAGAGCATCGTCGAGCATTACCTTTGTAAGCTCCAGTGTCTCGGGGGTAGAATAAATTGTACCCTTAAATCCTTCTTTAATTAGTTTTGGAATCCTTCCGATATGATCTAGGTGGGAATGTGTAACAAGCAAAAAATTACAATCCGCTGGATTATAGATAAAATCCTGATGATTATGTAAATCAGAATCGTGAGTTCCTTGTTCTAATCCACAATCAACCAATATACTCATTCCATCTGGTCCTGTTAATAAAAAGTTTGCACCCGTCACCGACCCTACTCCCCCACAAAAAGTTAATGTTAATTTTCCATCTTTGTTTACCCGGCTTTCTTGTTTACTGTTTGTCATGAATTTTTGTAATTTTTGTTTTATTAAATACGAAGTTCCAAAACCAAATTGATAATACTCCTCCAATTATATCATCAATTATATCTTTTATTGTGTCCAATCTGGAAATCGGACCGAATCCGTCTGTTAATCTTAAATAACATTCTACAAGTTCCCAAACTAACCCAACCGCAATTACCGCCAAAATTATATAAAGTAATCTACTTTTGTTTATGTGAATATAATCCAATCCAGTCTGGGCAAATAGGCCAACCATTAACCCTCCGGAAATATGCATAGGTATATCAAACCACGGTAACATCCAATACACCTGATATATACCCGCAAAATAATTCACGATTATTATTAAAAAAGCCACAAGTAAGGAAAAATAGAATTTAAATCTAATGGTTGGCATGGGTTAATTTTAACACTCAATGGACTATTTACCAAAATTGCCCAAACGACGATTCTGGTGAATCGTCTAGCTGATGAGCTATATGATATAATATTTATATGAAATTACTTCTTACATCTAGTGGTATTGATAACCCTGAACTAGAACAAGCCTTCTCTGACCTAACAAACAACAGAACCGACCTGAATGTTGCCCTAATTCCAACTGCATCAGACCCAATAGACTGGATAAAGAGCGAACTTCCAATCTACGATGTTATTCCTAAAATTAATGAGGACAGACTTGAGAAAAATCTAGCCTGGCAAGAAACATGGAAAAAAAGCTATGAAGATAGGGGTTTTAATGTAACTATTGTAGATTTAAAACAGGACCCTGATTGGATCAAGGAGGAGCTAAGTAAGGCAGATATAATCGACGTCTGTGGGGGAGATGGAAACTGGCTACGTGAATGGGCTAAAGTTTCAAAACTTGATACTTACCTCAAGGAACTTATAGAGAGAGGTATTGTATACACAGCATCAAGCGCAGGATCCTGTTTGGCCGTACCTGATTTTGGTTTAGGATGGTGGACTCCAGAATGGAAGGAGGATCACACAGGCTTGGGTTTGGTTGATTTTTGTGTAGCAGTTCATCAAAGAGAAGGTGACGAAAGAACCTCAGAACACAAAATAATCGAAAACAGAGAGAAGATGAGGAAAATTATTAATTTCCCATGGAAAGTCTATTTACTAAAGGATGGTCAGGCCGTGAAAGTTGATGGTGATAAAATTGAACATATTGGTCCTGGTGAAAAAAGGGTTGTCTAGTTGTAAGCTGCCAAACGGGCTGCAAAATCTGTTACCCCACTACATTATAGAAACACAACACCCCTTGCTTTTGGCAAGAGGTGGCGCGAGTATTAATATAAGAGATGTTGTGTAGGATACTGCAGATGTCGACCCTAGAATAATGCTAGGTGGGTGTTCTACAATTAGAGCTTAAGGCCATAATTGACGCGAACTCCCTGAAAAATATCAAAAGAGAATCGACAAGCACAGTACCCTACTCACCATTATAATACCTCCTAAATTTTTGTAACTATTTACAAAGAGAGAAAGTTTCTGCCTACTTCGACATCAATAACTAAATCATCTATACAATTAAACATTAGTTTATACCCCAAATTATTTACCAAGTAAATCACTAAAGTCTTGATATAAAATTTGCTCATGAATTGCCTTGTAGTCGATTATTTCATTTGAATTAAACCACTGAGCAATCTCCGCTTGAGCATCGTCCAAGTTTCCAGAAGCGTGAATAACGTTTCTGATAGCTCTATCCTGAGAATCAGCCATTTCATAGGAGTCCAAAACAAAATCAGACCTTATGGTTCCAACATCAGATGTAAAAGCTTCCATTCCTCCAGTTAATTTGCGGACCAATGGCACAGCATTTGCACCTTGCCACACCATAGCAACAACAGGCCCAGATGTCATAAAATGAACCAGTCTATCGAGGATTCTACGGCCAACCTCCACGGGATCGTTACTTGGTGGTGTACCCCCTCTTTCCGCATATGCCTTAAGACTCTTGTTTCCAACCTTTTCAAACCAAGCTGGGTCTGTGATGTAGTGCTTTTCAATCATCTCTTTAGTTGGAAGTAGTAATTTAAGACCAACAAGCTTAAGACCCACTCTCTCAAATCGCTTGATAACCTCCCCTGTTAAACCCCTTTGCAGTCCATCAGGCTTAACAATTACTAAAGTCCTCTCATTTCTGTGACCCGTCTCTTTAATTAATGTATTCATATTTAAAATATTAATGATTAATAACTATGCCGACGAGACCTTTAGCCTCTTGGTGACGGTATTTATATCTATAATATTCCTATTATACCAAATCTGCAAATGGGTTCTTATTCAGCCCTGGAGTTGGTACAATTTCCTCTTTCTTGTATTTTGCAGCAATCTCTTCTTCGACAATTTTTCGGTCTTGTCCAAACTTAAAGTACGATAATTCCTTTAGACTATCCACAATCTCCTTATTTCCGCCCTTTGCCCATGTAAACTCAACACTAAATGGCCTAACAGGTCTTCCATCTGAAAGCATCTTTAAATATACATTCATGTTATCGATATTCATAATATCTTTTGCAGTAAATACCGGAGAAAATTGTTTTTCCAAAAATTCAGCATCTTCTGAACTCACTCTAAGTACAGCGAGATTACCAACGTTTCCAAAAACAGAATCCCTTATTTTTTCATCAAGCTGACTAATGTGTTGGTGAGCCACACTTAGGGACAACTTATATTTTCTTGCCTCTGATAGAATTGTAGAAATTGCTGGAGTTGTGATGTTGTGGAATTCGTCGATATACAAATAGAATGGAGGGAAATCTTTTCCAAATGAATCTACGCGAGAAAGTGCTGCCATCAATATTTTTCCGACCAAAACAAGTCCAATAAGTGATGAGTTAATATCCCCCAAGGTTCCCTTTGCCAAATTAACCAGCAGAATCTTTTTATTATCCATCACCTCTCTGAAATTGAAACTAGATTTTTCCTGTGCAATAATTGGACGCATTATGTCATTTGACAAGAACACATCAAATTTAGATGTGATATATGGAACCATGTTTGCAAGTGAGGCCTCTCCACCAGCTTTTTCTGCCTGCTCTCTCCAGAACTGTACCACCACTGGATTTTTACATCTTGAAAGCTTTAGATCTCTAAATTTTTTGTCTGCCATAACCCTGGAAACATCAAGTAGGGTACATCCCGTATCTGGATCCTCGACAACAAGCATTGTGGCATTTCTAAAGTATTGCTCAAAGATAGGTCCCATCGATTCAGGAGATCCAGAATAAAGCTTCTGGAATATACCAAAGAGCTCATTAACCACGAAAATCTTTTGTTGCGGAATATCTCTATTGTATTCCAACATATTCAGAGCCATCGGTCTTTGAACATAACTTGGATCAAAATAGATAACGTCATCATATCTCTCTGGTGGAATATGCGAAAGAATATCCTGTACATCACTTCCGTGGGGATCGATGAAACAAACTCCATCACCATTCTTAATATCCTGGATAATCATATTACGCAATAATGATGACTTTCCCGTACCGGTCTGTCCTATCGCATAGAAGTGTCGTAGTCTATCCTCTTTCGCAAAATAAATCGGTGTCTTGGTATTTCTATGTATGTTGTCACCCATGTAAATTCCATCTTTCGGAAGACCGACAGGAGCGGGCGCCGTACTTGCTTTAGTTTGTCTTAATTGAGAATCTATAACAATGCTCTCAACCGGGAAGTGTATTATTGTTGCCAATTCCTTAAGAGACATTGGTAAAATTGCATTTCTATCGAATAGTCTATATGAGAAGCTATGTAGTAGCTGGACTAATCCTTCGTCTTTCTTTCTCTTAAATTTAACCCCGTTGCCTAGTGAGTTATTGAACTGATTGAATGAAGCTTCAATTTCAGTCAAAGTACTCTCAGCTCTCTCTCTATTTGGCGCAGAAACTACAATTCTTATATTAGACTCAATTACAGGCGATGAAAGCTTGTTCGTGATTTGTTCAACAGCAATACTGTCTACAGGCTTCGGCTTATCATCTTTATTATCATGCTTCCCTAAAATCATTTCCTTCCATGCGGTCTTAAGCTCCTTCGTGGCAGCCTTCTTTAATTCTCCGAAAACGCTATGTTGAATATCAATAGCCTCTTTTAACTTATCCCCTTTCTGAATATCGTCTAAGGACTTTTTGTATAATTTATTATAATAATCGCCGATTGGATTAAAGATTATTTGAATCGCAGCACCCTCACCGAATTTATCCATTTTACTGAAAGTGTTTAGAATAACGTTCAGTGGATCGTAATCAAATTGTTCATAAGTCTTAATTGGAAAAACCTCTTTCTTTGAAAGCTCCGCTTCGGATGCCAGAGTAATTCCATCTGGATTAAATATATTATATTCATCCTTTTTCTCAACCATCTTTGCGTCTGGGAAGATTGATAGGAATTGCTTTTCAAAAAGCTGAGTCTTATTATCTGGGATAGTTACGTAGAAGATAAACTCCTCACCGCCTTCTGCCATGGATAATTCTATAGAAAACTGAGACTCTTCTTTTGCTTGACCTGTAGATCCCCCTCCTGAAACAGCAAGCATTCCAGCGTAGAATTGCTCCATTGAAGAAAGTAATTCCTTTAGCGCCTTCTTTGGGTCATTTTCTTTTGCTTTATTTTCTGGGAGCTGAATTTCGTAGACTGTTTTTCTGAGTGTCTTATCAAGTGGAGACTGTTCTTTTAAGCCCGGAGCCATATAGCCCTTTTTGATATACTCCACAAGAAATCTGTGAAAATCGCTTTCAATATGTGGGTTACCAAAACCCCTAGCGACATTAATAGCATTTAGTATTCCCTTCTCCAGTAGGAGGGAGAGTAATTCTTCCATCTTTTTATCATGGGTCTCGGGTGACAGTTCCAAAACAATTTCTCCAGTCCTAGATTCAGAAACCTGAAAATCAGGATGTAGAACTTTTTCTGCATCAGCAACGGAATAGTCTTTAATCTCTTGGGCGATTAAATTTTCCTTCTCTATCTCTCGCTCCGGACTTTCGGGGTGAGATGTTAACATCGCTTCTTTCTGCGATATCATCTTCCTTAAATATTGTAGCTCTTCTTCTGCTGAAGAAAAGTTTTTACCTTCGTATGAAAAATTTGGTTCCATTAACTACATTATATATCGACCAAAACTTCTGCGCTAGTTTTTTGACTAGTTTTATTCTCAGTTTTTTGCGGGCGATTTCAAGACTGGCGTTTTTTAATTTGAGAGAGATCTTTAATTTGCCAGTGTCAAAACTTCAGCACCAGAATCTGTTATCAAAATAGTATGTTCAGAGTGAGTTGCTCTTTTTCCATCTACTGTTCTGTATGTATAGCCATCCTTATCAATTTTTACCTCACCCTTTCCTTCTGCAATAATTGGCTCTATCGCGATAACCATTCCAGGCTTTATAGTTACACCCTGCCCTTTCATGCCAAAGTTTGGAATAAATGGATCTTCGTGAACAGAATAACCAACTCCATGTCCACCAAATATTTCTACGATATTAAAGCCATAAGTCTTTCTGTAATAAGCTAGATTTTTTTCAACAACATGACCAATGTCCCCCGTTTTGATTCCCTTAGGATAGTCCTTTGGCCAATTCTTCAAAGCATCAATGACAGCATCTAAGCACACTTCTCCTGACTCAATTAATTTACGTCCCTTAATATCAACTTCACCAACCGGCATTGTAAGGGCCGAATCAACAAACAGACCCTTATAAATAATACCCATGTCTAATGTCAAAACATCACCCTCCTTTATAATAAAAGGCTTTTCGTTAGGAATACCGTGCACCACAACATCATTCACCGATAAGCAGAGAGCTGCGGGATATGGTCTGTGGGCTATAGCGGGAGTGTACCCCAAAAATGATGGTACAGCGCCTTCTGCGGTTGTTAAATCCCTAGCTAAGTCTTCCAATTCACCTGATGACATACCAATCCTAACAGAGTCTCTCAGAGTATTTAGAATTCTCGCCAATTTTTCTCCCCCTTCACGTAAAACAGCTATATCCTCAAGAGTTTTAATTGTTGTTGTTTTTAAAGGCTTTTTTGGCGATGTTTTTGTCATATTTTAGATAGTTTAAGCACGTGACACATATCACTTTACCTCAAAAACACCCTGTTTACCAGTCATAGACTACCAACTCAATCTTGCCACTATATCCGCAAAAACCTTCTCAATTGTCTGTTCTCCATTCACTTCAACAAATAGATACCCAGAGTGATGCTTAAAATACTCAATAGCAGGGTTTACCTCAGTATCAAACCAGGATAGTCTTTTCTCGATTACTTCTGGTTTAATATCATCTGCTCTACCTCGTAGTACCAATCTATCTCTCGAATGCTCCTTACTTACATTAATATAGATAACAACGGGTCGGCTCAGATTATAAAAATTAATAGCTGAGTCAAAGACCAAAGCCTCTTGATATGAACGAGGCATACCGTCAACAATCAGGTGTTTCTCCGCATCCATTTCATTTACAAGAACATCACTCCAATTCCAGACCGCCAAGAAGTCAGGTTGCCTATCTCCCATCTCCAATATTTTAGCCGCAAGCTTATTTGAATATTTATCGCCCTTAATGAACTCGCGGAATTTTGCTCCAGTCTCAAGATAACAAATCGGCCGCTTTTCCGGATCCCTTTGTTCAATCTCGTTCATTAAAAGATGTGCCTGTGTTCCCTTTCCACACCCAGACCTTCCTATAAAAATAAATGTGCGTTGTGCCATGAACATATTATCGCACATATTTTATTTTTATGGAAAGATTTAATAATAAAAACAAAACGACCACTGAGTTATCAATGATCGCTCTATTTTTAAACTTAGATTTAACCTACTTCACCGTCCCCTCCACCAAGATCAACATCAGGTCAGTTGCGGCAGCTTCAGCTTTCTTTGGGTCTTTGTTAGCAACAAAGGTCTCCCATTGAGCAGTAAGTTCTGGGTTGTGTATTTGTCTAACGTCGTTCTCTAGTTGAACTCTATCTTCATATGTTACAGTTCCACTTGATTTGACAACTTTGTTGATAAATAACTTAAGGAAGTTAGCATTCTTGATTTGCATAACTTCTTGTGCTCCCTTATCTACTACTGGAACTTGTGAATCCTTTAAGTTTTGTACATATTGTACAGAGAAGTATAAGTTACCTGCCAAGAGTATAACAAGAAGAATG